>JBAYWC010000004.1:0-56898 GCA_041674265.1 Terrimicrobiaceae bacterium | reverse complement strand
GTTGTCCTGGCGGGACAGCATGCAATACAGGCCGTTCACCGGTCTCGGGAAGAGGGCCATGCCTTTGTTTTGGACGGCCGGCCCGTTCAGGGTGCAGACCTTGAAATGCAGGAAATCGCGGGTCTCGAGGAGCTGCGGCAGGATTGTGCGTCCATCGTAGGCGGTGTAGGTCGCGTAATAGCACGCGCTGTTGTCGTTGCCGACAAAGCGCACGAACCGCGCGTCTTCGATCCCGTTGCTCTGGCTTGGAGAAAACGGAAAGACGATCCGTTCCGACACCGACTGCTCCGCGGCGAAGGAAAACTCGTAGTTCGATTTGGCCACCATCAGCATCTTCTGCCCGCTGTCCTCGTTGCCGTGGTGGCGCCTGTGGATTTCGATGGCCGTGCGCAACTCGTCCAGCGTGAACGTCTCGGGCACCCCTTCCAGGACGCGGAGGTTGAAATCGTCCGAGAGACCGAGCTCGGCGAGTTTTTTAAGAAAGAGGTCCCGGTTGTAGGCGGTGTTGGGAAAATATTTCGGTTCGCGGATGAACCGGGAGGGGTTGTCGATGGTCAGCCCTGCCGCGGCATCCACCATGCCGGACCGGAAGGTGATCGAGGAGATGTGGCCCTCGCCCGTCGCCCGCAGGCTCAGGATGATCCTCAGGGAACCGTCCGGGACACCCGTCTGGTCGGGGTGGGGGATGATGCTCGGGTTGAACAGCGCAGCGCATTCGAAGGAATACTCGTTGGTGAAATACGACCCCATGAGAAGTTTGCGGCTTTTGGAGAGCGGCCGGTCGGTGGGGATGAACCGTTCCACCTGCCGGAATCGCTCCGAAAAGATGCTCTCGATTTCCTGGTGGCGGTCGCCGAAATCGCGGAGGACTTCGTCGAGCAACCCGTCCACCTCCGCATCGGTGAGCGACAAGATCCGGGCGAGGATTTTTAGCGCCCGCGGGGCGTCCGTCGGGTTGAAGGCGCGGGGTTCCACGGTCGGGAGAAACGGGCGGACGAGGACCCTCCGGGGATCCGGTTTGAGGAACACGGGCTGGCGTTTCAAAGGCAGGGAAGCGGGTGGCATAACCGGGAATTCAAACGGGGTGGAACGTGAGGGCGAGGTCCTGGACGCGCTTCATCTCCGCCAGGGACAGCAGGAAGGCCAGGGTGGACTCGGCGCCTTCGTTCCGGTTGACACGGTCGACGTGCAGGCCATCCCGGCAGCCGCCGGTCTGGGGGTTGTAAACCGGGATGCCGAGATCGTTCGTGCCGAGGAACCATTCGAAGGCCCGGCGGGCTTCGAGCAACCAGAAAGTGTCCTTCGTGACGCTGTAAGCCTCCAGGCAGGCGCTGACCATGGCGTGGGCTTCGACCGGTTGCTGGTCGAATGGCGCGGGGTCGCCTCCCTTCTTCCAGAAGCCGTCGGATCCGACCGGGCGGAAGCAGCCGCCCGACCCGGCCTGGTTTTTCGCGAGCCAGCGCAGGGTGTTGAGCCCCACCTCCAGCACGTCTCCCCGGCTGGTCCACTTTCCGCTCAGGATGAGCGCGTGGGGGATCTTCGCGTTGTCATACGTCACGATGTCTTCGAACCACATCCATTCCGGGGACGACACGCTGCGGAAGAGCGTCATGAGCCGGTCGGTCAATCCCTCGCGGAACTGGTTGGCCATGCGGTCGCCGGAGAGCGTGCGCAGATACTCTTGCACCCCCAGGATCGTGAACGCCCACGCGCGGGGAGAGGTGAAGCTTTCCACCGCGGACAGCGAGGCCTCGAAAATGTTGGCGGCCCAGCCGCGCAGGTCCTCCCGCGCAGAACGGCCCACGCATGTGCCCAGCGCCCACAGCGCCCGCCCGTGGCTGTCTTCCGACCCCTCCTCTTCCAGCCACTCGCGGTTGAAGCCCATGAAATTCCGGAACCGCCCGGTGTCCGCGTTGAAAGCGTGCTGGAGAAACGCCGCGTAGGCTCCCGTCATCGGGTATTGGTGCGGGGCCCGCTCCCCCAGCTCCCGGAGGAGAGTCATCAGGATCAGGGCCCGGGCGTTGTCGTCGGTGCAGTAGCCGTGGCTGAAGTTCGGGACCGTGAAAATCGCGTGTTGGAAAATCCCGACATGGTCGGTCATCCGGAGCAGGTGGTCGAACCTCCAGGTCGGCAGCTCGCCCTCGCGCTGGCCGAGCGTCGCGATATGGAACGTCTTGCGGTGGGAATTCACGTCCTCCCGGCGCGCGCGGGAAAACGTCGCGGCGTAGAGGTGCGCGACGTTCGACCAGACCATGTCGCGCCCCATGAGGTAGGCGTTTTTCCGCATCGCATGCCGCCGGGTCTCGTTCCCGAGCATCTCCTTCACCGCTTCGGCGATCGCGGCGGAATCCCGGAACGGCACCAGCATCCCCCGACCGTCGGCCAGGAGCTCCTTCGCATGCCAGTAGGGAGTGGAAATCACCGCTTTTCCGGCCCCGAAACTGTAGGCAAGGGTGCCGCTGGTGATCTGCGCCTCGTTCAAATACGGCGTGATGTAAATGTCCGCCGCACCGATGAATTCCATCAGCTCGGAAATCCCGACGAACTGGTTGAAGAAGATCACATGCTTGTCCACGCCGATCTTTTTCGCCAGCCGCTCGAGCGACAGGCGGTAGGTCTCTCCCTGGTCGCGAACAAGGCTCGGATGCGTCGCGCCCAGAACGATATAGACGACATCCGGAAACTCCGAAACGATATCGGGAAGCGCGTTCAGCACGTTCTCGATTCCCTTGTTCGGCGACAGCAGGCCGAATGTCAGAAGGACCTGCTTTCCTTCCACCCCGAACTGGTCTTTGAAAAAGCTGGGGTCCGTGAACGGAACATCCGGAATCCCGTGCGGGATGATGTCGATCTTTTCCTCGGTGACACCATAAACTGCCTGAAGAAATTCCGCGCCCTGCCCGGCCATCACGACCAGCCGCGAGGAAAGGGAAACGATTTCCTCGAAGATGTGCTTCTGCTCGCGGGTGGGTTCTTTGAGAACCGTGTGGAGGGTCGTCACCACCGGCATGCGCACCGAGCGCAGGAGCCCGAGCACATGGCCCCCGGAGGCTCCGCCATAGATCCCGAACTCGTGCTGGACGCTCAGCACATCGATGTTGCTCAGATTCAAAAAGTCGGCGGCCCGCTGGTAAGCACCCACTTCCTGTCCAGGAATCTCGAACCGCACTTCCGGTGGATAGTCGTATCCCTCGTCCCGGTCATTCACCACCACCACCGGGCACTCCAGCCTGGGATAAAGCGTGCTGATCGCATTCCGCAGGTCGGAAGTGAAGGTGGCGATCCCGCACTTGCGGGGCAGGTAATCGCCCAGGAAGGCGACCTTTCTGAGCTGGGAGGGAGACTCCGGGTGATTGGTAAAAAATCGCCCGGACCGCCCGGACATCTGCTGGCTCTCGCCGACTGGATTCAAATTCGCCATGGTGTTTCGTCTCATTCGCGATTGAAAAAAGTTTTGGAGACAAGCGGAGCATAGCCCGTATGCGGGATTCCGCCTACCGGTTTTTTGCTGGGTCTGCTTCGGAACCTGGATGAACGGGCTTGCAACCTGCGTGTCGATGGTCTTCTGGCTGGGACCAAAGAAACGCCGGAACTCGACCGAAAGGCATGGAAAAACTGCCTCGCCCGTCAATACGCGGGACTGCCCCACTTTCGGATTCGCCTCTTCATTCTTTCTTTCGTGAGACAAAACGGCTAAGGGATCTTTCTCTCCTTTCCAATCAATGCCGACCCACCACGACCACGCCAACCCCATCTGGCAAATCGCCGACCTGCTGCGCGGCCCTTATCGCCCGCCGCAGTATGAGCGAGTGATGTTGCCCATGACGGTCTTTCGAGAACCTCATCCGCCGTTTCAATGAATTGGCGAATGAAACCGCCGGGGACCACTTCACGCCGCGCGAGGTCATCCGGCTCATGGTGAATCTCCTCTTCATCAACGGCGACGACCTCCTCGCCACGCCGGGCACCGTGCGGAAGATGCTCGACCCGGCCTGCGGCACCGGCGGCATGTTGGCGGAGGCGCAGAGCTACCTGCGCGAGCACCACGCGGCCGCGAAGCTCTACGCCTACGGGCAGGATTACAACAAACGCGCTTTCGCCACGGCCGCATCGGACATGCTCATGAAGGAGGTCGCCCACAACGGCGGCGGCGGCAACGTGCGCTTCGGGGACATCTTCACCGCCGACCAGTTCCCGCGTGAGACTTTCGACTACCTTCTTGCCAATCCGCCATTTGGTGTGGACTGGAAAAAACAGGCGCGGGAGATCGAGGCCGAGCACAAGAAGCTGGGCCACGCCGGGCGCTTCGGCGCCGGACTGCCGAGGGTCAATGACGGCTCGCTGCTCTTCCTTCCAACACATGGTCAGCAAGTTCGAGCCCGTGTTGCCGAATCAGCACAAACACGGTTCGCGGCTCGCCATCGTCTTCAGTGGGTCGCCCCTTTTCACCGGCGGAGCGGGCAGCGGGGAAAGCGACATCCGCCGATGGATCATCGAGAATGACTGGCTGGAGGCCGTCATCGCCCTGCCGGAACAGATGTTTTACAATACCGGCATCGGCACCTACATCAGCCGCAAAACAGCAGCAGCGGGATGGGGAAAGGGCACGGTGCTGGCACTCGCAGCCTACATTCAGAAGAGACAGCCAGGTGTCCGTGGATTTTCGCCACAAAACCTCTGGAGAATGAGGCAATTCCATGATGCCTACCGGGACCAGCCAAAACTCTCAACACTGTTGAGAGAACTGCCATGGTCATCCAATCTCAACTTCTACCTCGAAGCCCTCGACCGCGATGTGAGGAAGCCCCATGAGCGCCCCGCCATCGGCCTGCTCCTCTGCGCCACCAAGGACACTGAGGTCGTGGAGTATTGCCTCAGCCGCAGCCTCTCCCCGGCCATGATCGCCGAGTATGAGACGATGCTCCCGGACAAGGATCTGCTGAAGGCCAAGCTCCATGAACTCTACCACCTCCTCGCCCCGGCGGAGGAAGAGGAAGAAGCCGCGCCGGATCGAAAGCCAAAAGTCGCACCAGTGCCGCGACCATTGAAGAAAAGAGGTCGGAAGTGATGGGCGTCCACACCAAGCGGCTGCGGTAGGAGCTGCGATCCGCTCCTTCTGACTCCCAGCGCCAGGCACTAGCAGAAGCGAAAGTGGCGCCATTCTTGAAGATGGAAGCCATTGGTGAAGACGGCGTTTACGACCCATCGGAACAGAGGGGGAAAGCAGACGTCATCACCGGATTCAGCCGCTTCTTTGAAGGAGATGTGGTCGTGGCCAAGATCACGCCTTGCTTCGAGAACGGCAAAGGCGCATTCATCCATCGACTGGAAGGAGGCGTCGGATTTGGAACCACTGAGTTGCATGTTTTGTCGCCGCTTGATGGTGTCGATGGAAAGTTCCTCTATTGGATATGCGTCCGTGAGTTCACGAAAGACAAGATCGAGAGCACAGCGGCTGATCTGGGAACGATGAAAGTGGCCCTTCAAGGCGATATCGTATTCAACAAGATGCGAATGTGGCAGGGGGCTGTCGGCGTGTCTCCCTGCGATGGCTTGACCGGCCCTGACTACGTCGTCGCTACGCCGATCGGCGGCTGTTTGCACACGGGCTACGCCCGCGAACTCTTCCGCACCGCGATGTTCAGTGCCGAATGCGCCCGCCACTCCAACGGTTTGGTCTGGGATCGCCTGCGGCTCTACTGGGAAGGCTTTCGCGACATCTGGGTGCCGCCCCCCCTCTCAAAGAACAGCGCGCCATCGTCGCCCACATCGCCGCCGAGACCGCAAAGCTGGACGCCCTGCGCGCCAGCGCCGAGCGAACCATCGCGCTGCTCAAAGAACGCCGCTCCGCCCTGATCTCCGCCGCCGTGACGGGACGGATTGCCATTTCCCAAACCAAAGCCTAACCTGCCGCCATGCGCATCGACCGAATCGAGCTGACCAATTTCAAGTGCTTCGAGAAGGCGTTTTTCGACTTCGACCCGGAGTTCACGTTGTTCGTGGGAGACAATGGAACGGGCAAGACGAGCATTCTTAGCGCGGTCGACACGTTTTCCATCGGCTCTTGAAATTCTGCCTTCCTGCGGATAGCCCCCCCATGGTCGATCCTCAACCATCCATTTTCACAATCCGCCTGACGGGCGAAGGCGTGCGCCCGCATCTAGTCGCGGCCAGCGATCTGGCGGGACTGATCATTGCGGCCGAGCAGACGGTTGCGGCGATTGCCCGCCGGGAGAATCCCGAGGCCGCCGAAAGCCTGATCGTGGGACTGTCCGGCATCCAAGACCAGAGCATCGGCCTGGCGTTCACCAGCAACGAGGAATCCGTGATTTCGACCGCGTATCAGGAACTGGTTGCGGCGCTGGAGAACCGGCTTTTCCGGAGTCTGCCGGCGCAGAGTTTGGAGGGGCTTCGCACCTTGACCCAGTTTGCCCGCGAGCGGAAGGGGCACACGCAATTTTGGAACGGGTCCCAACGCGGACCCCTGCTGGACCTCCCGCCCGAGTATGCCATCGAGGTTCCCCTGCCGGAGTATCAGCGGGGGGAAACGGTTCTTTATGGAAGAATCGAGCGAGTCGGGGGCGTTCGACCGCGGGTGCGCCTGCGGGTTTCCCCGAAGGAGGTCGTCTATGGGGACATCACCGAGGACCAAAGCCGGATTCTTGGATCAAACCTGTATTCGGAAACCGCGCTCCGGGGGCAGGCCACATGGGACGCGCAGGACGGGACGGTTGTGTGTTTTCGCGTCGAAGAAATTCTCCATTACCAGCGGGGCAAGGCCACTCAGGCATTCCAGGAACCGAGCGATGCTGCGGGCGGAGCGTTTGACCAAATTGAGGACGTGGATTTGTTTGCGACACGCATTCGGGAAGGGGATGCCCCATGAGCCGGGTCTGTCTGGACAATCACATCCTGATTTGGGGCGTTCGTGGCATGGCGACGGCCGGGCAGGAAGCCGTGATCCAGCGGGCCAAGGGACTGCTCGAAAAGCTGGACAGCGAGGAAGCCGATATCCTGGTGCCAACGGTTGTAGTCGGGGAGTTCCTGGCCGGGGTTCCCAAGAGCCAGCATACGGGGTTGCTAAATGTGCCGAACAGGCGCTTTCAACTTCCGCCGTATGATGTCCGGGTGGCTGCCGTGGCTGCGGGCTTGTGGCGCGACTACGCGGAGCGGACCCCGACGCTGCGCGAGCAAATTCAATCCGACTTCCCCGGCACGCAGCGCGTCAAAATAAAAGCCGACGTGCAAATTCTGGCAACCGCGCTCGTGCGTAAGGCCGAGGTGCTCTACACCCACGATGGACCGTTGGCCACACTGGCCGCCGGTCTCATTGAAGTCCGGGAGCTTCCGCCGCCGCCACTGGTCCAGGATATACTCTTCGAGGGATAGAACCCATGCACGACCACCTGAAAGAGGCATCCTTCGAATCGGTCATTGAGTCTCACTTGCTCGGGAATGGATATGAAAGGATTTCACCGTCAGGCTTCAACCGTGAGCGGGCCATCTTTCCCGAAGCCGTGCTGGACTTCATCCGCAATACGCAACCGAAGGAGTGGGCCAAATTGGAAGCCCTACACGGCAAGAAGACGGGCGAGCAGGTGCTCACCGATCTTTGCAAGTGGATGGGCTCACACGGCTCGCTGGCGACGCTGCGTCACGGATTCAAATGCTACGGGCGCTCGTTGCGTGTGGCGTTTTTCAAGGCGGCGCATGAGCTGAACCCGGAACTGGAGGAACGCTACGCGGCGAACCGGCTGGGGATCACGCGGCAACTTCATTTCTCCTCGCGCTCGGAGAAGTCGCTGGATGTGATGGTGAGCCTGAACGGGATTCCCGTCGGCACGGTCGAGCTGAAAAATCCGCTGACCGGCCAAACGGTGGACAACGCAATCTGGCAATACCGGCATGACCGCGACCCGCGCGAGACGATCTTCGATTTCAAGAAGCGCACGCTCGTGCATTTTGCGGCGGACACGGAATCGGTGTTCATGGCAACCCGGCTTGCCGGCACTGCGACGCATTTTCTTCCCTTCAACAAGGGATGCGATGGCGGAGCGGGCAATCCGCCTGACCCGGCGGGGAGAACGTATCGCACCGCGTATTTGTGGGAGGAGGTGCTCCAGCGCGACAGCCTGCTGGATTTGCTGGCGCGGTTCCTTCACCTCCAGGTCGAGGAAAAGCGAGGGGAAGACGGGCGGAAGGTCCAGAAAGAGACGATGATTTTCCCCCGCTACCATCAGCTCGAATGTGTGCGGGGGCTCGTGGAGGCGGCGCGGCGCGAAGGGCCGGGACACAATTCGCTGATCGACCAATCGGC
The DNA here is from genome assembly GCA_041674265.1 of Terrimicrobiaceae bacterium. GTDB lineage: Bacteria > Verrucomicrobiota > Verrucomicrobiia > Chthoniobacterales > Terrimicrobiaceae > QYQL01. The sequence goes on along the minus strand of JBAYWC010000004.1, from coordinate 48,581 downwards.
GGGCAGCGGCAAAAGCAACACCATCGGCTGGCTGGCGCACCGGCTGGCATCGCTGCATGACACCCGGAACGAAAAGGTCTTCGATTCGGTCATCGTGGTGACGGATCGCGTGGTGCTGGACCAGCAGTTGCAGGACACGATTTATCAGTTCGAGCACAAGCGCGGGGTGGTGCAGCGGATTGACGAGAGTTCACGACAACTCGCCGAGGCGCTGGAAAGCGGAGTGCCGATCATCATCACGACGCTCCAGAAATTCCCGTTCGTCTCCCGTCAGTTGCTCAAGATGACCGAGGAGCGGGGGCAGGAAGGCAAAGGCGCGCTGAAAACCCGCCGGCGCGCGGTGATCATCGATGAAGCGCACAGCTCACAGGGCGGAGAGACGGCCACGGATCTGAAGGAAGTGCTGGGCGGGGAAGACTTGAGGCGGGCGGCCGAACGACAGGCGGCGGATGAAGGGCTCGACAGCATGGAGGAACTCTTCCGCAGCATGGCAAAGCGGGGCAAGCAGGCCAACCTGAGCTTCTTCGCCTTCACCGCGACGCCGAAGCACAAAACACTGGCCGTGTTCGGCCGGGAGGGGAAACCCGCCCATCGCTACACGATGCGGCAGGCGATTGAGGAAGGGTTCATCCTCGACGTGCTGAAAAATTACACGACCTACGAGACGTATTTCAAACTCCTCAAATCCACGGAGGATGATCCGAATGTCGAACGGAAAAAAGCGGCGAAGGCACTCGCGCGCTTCCTCCGGCTGCATCCGCACAACATTGCCCAGAAGACCGAGGTGATGGTCGAACACTTCCACGCGGTGACTCTCCACAAGATCGGCGGAAGAGCCAAAGCGATGGTGGTCACCGGCTCGCGGCTGGAAGCGGTCCGCTACAAACAAAGCTCCGACCGCTACATCAAAAAGAAGGGCTACCCGATCAAGTCCCTGGTGGCTTTTTCCGGCACGGTTCAGGACGACAAGAGCAAGGATGTGACGTATACCGAGGAGGGAATGAACGAGGGCGTACGGCAGAAGGCTCTCCCGGAACGTTTTGGCACGGACGAATTTCAGGTGCTGCTGGTCGCGGAAAAGTATCAGACCGGATTCGATCAACCGCTCCTTCACACGATGTATGTGGACAAGCGGCTGGATGGCATCCAAGCCGTGCAAACGCTCTCCCGCCTGAACCGCATCCATCCGTTGAAGGAAGACACGTTCGTTTTGGATTTTGTGAACGACCGCGAAGACATCCGCGCAGCCTGAAAGCCGTCGATCAGAAAAGAACGTCAGTCCCGCGTATTGTCACCTTGTTGAATCAAAGCGGGAAAGCATATTGCCGCCGCCCGCTCAGTGGCGGCAATGTTTCTCGGCCACCAGAAAAATGCCCGGCTTTTTTCCGGAACCAAACGTATTGTCCAGCGGGTCGCCGGACACCACATCCGGGGGGCGCTTTGATTGTTTTCCACTGCAACCCGCAGTCCGGCCAAACCCCGTTACTTTCCAGAGGAGTAATCCAGCAATTGCAATGCGCCAATCCGTCCGAAGTGAACGGTATTTTTCGTGACGAGCGGTTCTCCGTTTTCCAGAGCCGTCGCTGCGATGAGGATGCCATTGTCCGGCAATAACTGCCCGGTATCCCGAAGGTTTCGCCGGATGCGGGAAGCGCGAAAAGCCACTTGATCATCCACCGGGACACGGCGGAAGAGATCCAGGAATCCCCTGGCACTCCACAGATCTCCGTCGGAAAATCCCTCGCAGAACTCCGTCGCAACGATCACGGACAACGAAAATCCCGCCTCACCGTGAGCGGCAAGAAACCGGCAAGCCGGTCCCTCACGATCGGCGCGCTTTTCTCTTTGAAGGTCGATCAGAAAACAGGAATCAAGAAACATCGGGCAGCTCCCAAGGTGAAGGGGAGATCCCCGGACGGGCAGACTCCTCGCGCTCCATCCTGTCCCAATGCGCAAATGCGGAATCCGGCACCGGAGGCAAAGATTTCAATTTTTCGAGAATCGAGCCCCCCGTGTGGATCGCCGTGGCAAAATTCGCGCGGCGCACCACCGAGGAAAACGATTCCCGCTCGTGTCGTCTGGCACGGCGCAAGTGCTCGTAGGCATCCAATTCGAGAGAAATGGTTTTTGTCGCCATGCATGGGCCGATTCAAAAGTCAATATTTTTCCCGAAACAACCTCCGTCCCGCGCCTTGCACATTTTCAACAACCTGGTTGGCCATTTCCATTTTATAGAGGCCCCATGAAACATCGTCCCGGTTTCCACATTTTCTCTGTGCTCTCGGTGTTCTCTGTGGTTCATTTGCCTGTTCCATGACCGACCTCGAACGCATCCGTCATTCCTGCGCCCATGTGCTTGCCACGGCGATTTTGAAAATTTGGCCCGAGGCCCAGTTTGCCGCCGGACCTCCGGTGGAGACCGGGTTTTATTATGACGTCGACCTCCCGCACCGGATCTCGCCCGAGGATTTCGCGCGGATCGAGGAGGAGATGAAGCGGGAAGTGAAGGCAAACCATGTCTTTGAGCGCGTCGAAGTTTCGCGTGACGAGGCGGTTGCGATGGCGCAGCGGGGCGAGCTTGCCGCTCTCGGGCCGCGCGGCGGAGCGTCGAAGTTCAAGCTCGATATCGTCCAAAATATCCCGGATGGCGAGGTCATCACGCTCTACCGCAACGGCGAATTCACCGACCTCTGCGCTGGCCCGCACGTCATGCGGACAGGAAATATCGGGGCCTTCAAGCTCACCCACGTCGCCAGCGCCTACTACAAAGGCGACGAAAACAACCCGCAACTCCAGCGGATCTACGGCACCGCGTTCAAGAACAAGACCGAGATGGAGGCCTACTTCACCATGCTCGAGGAGGCGAAGAAGCGCGACCACCGGAAGCTCGGTGCCGAAATGGGGCTCTTCGCGATCGACTCCGAATACGTCGGCCCCGGCATGCCGCTCTGGCTGCCAAAAGGCACTGCCATCGTCGAGGAATTGGAAAAGCTTGCGAAAGAAACGGAATTCGCCGCCGGATACGTCCGCGTCCGCACGCCGCACCTGGCGCGGGAGAAGATGTATCGAACCAGCGGGCACCTGCCATACTACGCGGAGAGCATGTTCCCGCCGATGGTTCTCGACGAGGCGCTCGCATCGCAGGATCGGGGAGCACACGCGCCCTCGCGTGTCGTCTCCGGCACCCCGCCGGAGACATCCTCAGCCACCCGATACGCCCGCCGGTTTCTGCCGCATTTCGAGCGACCATGGGCAAAATACGCTGTCACCCTCTCAACCCGCGAACGCCGTCCTTTGTCAGCAGACGAGCGCGAAATCGTGCTTTCCAGCGTGCTCTACGGCCACGATCACGGGCAATATGAGCTCTACGCGGCATGCGTCATGCCGGACCATGTGCATCTGCTTTTTGAGCCGCAGGTGAAGGAGAACACCGATGATGGCACCCCGGTCTTTTTTACGCTCACGGAAATTCTCCAAGGCATCAAGTCCAGCACAGCGCACCGCATTAAGAAGGCTGCCGGGCGGCAGGGAGAACCGGTGTGGGAGAAGGAATCCTTTGATCGACTGATTCGTTCGGAGGCGGATTTAGAGGAGAAGTTCAACTATATCGTCCGGAATCCCTGGGATGCGGGTGTGGTTGGGCCTGACGAGGATTATGCGTGGGTTTGGACGCCGGAGTCGGCTTCGGCGGGGGCGCCGAAGCCCGCACGCGAGGGCGCGTGCGCTCCCCAGGTGCCGAGTTGCGACCGCTACTATCTCAAGGCGATGAATTGCCCGCACCACCACCGCATTTTTGCGGCGGAGCCGCACAGTTACCGCGATTTGCCGCTGCGGCTCGCGGAATACGGGACCTGCTACCGCTACGAGCAGAGCGGCGAGTTGTTCGGGCTCATGCGCGTGCGCTCGCTCAACATGAACGACGCGCACATCTACTGCACCGAGGAGCAGTTCGCCGACGAATTCCGGGCCGTGAATGACATGTACCTGAAGTATTTCAAAATCTTCGGCCTCGAAAAATACCAGATGCGCTTCAGCACGCATGCGGCGGAAGGTCTTGGCAAGAAATATGTTAACGAGCCGGAGTTGTGGAAGAAGACCGAGGACATGGTGCGCAGGGTGTTGATCGAGTCCGGCATCAACTATGTCGAGGTCGCCAACGAGGCGGCGTTCTACGGCCCGAAGATCGACGTGCAGGTCTGGAGCGCGATTGGCCGGGAATTTACGATCGCCACGAATCAGGTTGATTTTGCCGTTCCAAGCAAATTCGGCCTCGTCTATCGCGACCGTGACAACACGGAAAAGACCCCGCTCTGCATCCACCGCGCGCCCCTTGGCACGCACGAGCGGTTCATCGGGTTTCTCATCGAGCACTATGCCGGAAATTTCCCGCTCTGGCTGGCCCCCGACCAGGTCCGCGTGATCACGATCGGAACCGACGACGCGCTCGTGGACTACGCGAAGAAAATTCATCGCGAACTCCGCGCCAATGAAGTCCGTGCCGATCTCGATCTCTCGAACGATCCGGTCAAGGCGAAGATCGCCGACGCCGAGAAAATGAAGGTTCACACGATGCTCGTCATCGGCAACCGGGACCTCGAGGCCGGGGCGGTGAGCCTACGCGTCCATGGCAGAGGCAACCTCGGATCCAAGCCGAGGGCGGAAGCGGTTGCGGAGGTTCTCGCCGCCATCCGCGAGCGGCGTCCGTGAGGCGGTCGCTTCAGAAACCGGGGCGGCATGAGCATTTTCGCAGTTGCGGCGATTCCCGGCACTGTGTAGCGTCTGGCTCCCACCACTTCGGAGAAACCCATGGGCAAAATCTACAACAACATCGTTGAAACCGTCGGCCACACCCCTCTGGTCAAGCTGAACCGCATCACCGCCGGACTCACGGCCACCATTGCTCTCAAGTGCGAGTTTTTCAACCCGCTCGGCAGCGTCAAGGATCGTATTGGCATGGCCATGATCGAGGACGCCGAGAAGAAAGGCATTCTCAAGCCGGACACCCTGATCGTTGAACCGACGAGCGGGAACACCGGCATCGCTCTCGCGTTTGTCGCAGCCGCCAAGGGATACAAACTCATCCTGACGATGCCGGAGACGATGAGTGTCGAGCGCCGCACCCTGCTCGCCCTGCTCGGCGCCAAGCTGGTTCTCACTCCGGGCTCCGAAGGGATGAAAGGCGCCATCGCCCGCGCCGAAACCATCGTCAGGGAAACCCCGGGCGCCTGGATGCCCCAGCAGTTCAACAATCCCGCGAATCCGGCCATCCATGCCAGGACCACCGCCGAGGAAATCTGGGAGGACACCGGCGGGGCTGTCGATATTCTGGTCGCCGCGGTCGGCACCGGCGGAACCATCACCGGTGCTGTGGAGGCTCTCAAAGCCCGAAAGGCTTCGTTTCAGGCCGTCGCGGTCGAGCCGAAAGACTCGCCGGTTATCTCCCAGACGCTGGCCGGACAACCGCTCAAACCCGGCCCGCATAAAATCCAGGGAGCCGGGGCCGGATTCATTCCCGGGAACCTCCATTTGAAGTCCGCGACCGGCGCGGCACAGATCACCGAATGCATCCAGGTCAGCAATGACGACGCCTTTGCGATGGCCCGCCGCCTGGCGAAGGAAGAGGGGATTCTCGCCGGGATCAGCTCCGGCGCGAATGTCCATGCCGCCATCGAGATCGCCAAACGTCCCGAGAATGCCGGAAAGCTCATCGTCACCGTGGCCTGCTCGACAGGCGAGCGGTATCTGAGCACGCCTCTTGCGGACCAGGCCCGCGCGGAGGTCGGGGCGTGATGAATTCTCCAATCCCCACGGATGATTCCGTCATCGAGCGCGACGGGATTGACGCCGCTCTCTTCTGGCATGCCCACAAAAAAAAGATCCTGCTCGGCCTGCTCGCCGTCCTGGCGATCGGTGGCGGGAGCCTGGCCTGGTATGTTTCTTCAACCTTGAGAGCCAAGGGCGCTGTTGCGGCCTTGGGCGGCGCCAATGAGCTTCCCCAACTGGAAGCCGTCATAAAAACCTATGGCGGCACCATGCCCGCAGCGGATGCTATGTTGCTGGTTGCCGCGGCAAACCGGAAAGCGGGAAAACTCGAGGAATCGACGTCGGCATTCCAGAATTTCCTGAAGTCCTTTCCGAACCACCCGCTCGCAGGCGGGGCTCTCCTCGGTGTCGGGCAGAACCAGGATGCCGCGGGAAATTCCCCGGAAGCGATGTCCACCTATCAGCAGGTGGTCGAGAAATATCCCAAAAGCTACGCGGCCCCGTTTGCCGGTTACGCGCAGGCGGAGATCCTTCTGCGGGATTTCCGGCGCGATGAGGCGAAGGTCGCGCTGGATTCGCTGGTTTCCCAATTTCCGAATTCCATGATCGCCCGCCTGGCCACCGCCCAGTTGGCCCGCATCGGGACCAAGGATTCCCAGTAGCCCCCGCAGCGACGGCTTTTTGTCTTTGCCGCTTATTATCTTCCGAAAACCGCTTTTCCCTGTGCTCTTGCGCCTCGGCGCGAGAAATCGCTGAATCGCGATTTATTGAAGAAATATTGAAGGAATATCTTGCATCAGGCCGGTCCCCCCCTAAGTTTACCTCAAGGCCCTTACGGGGCATGGTAGGTTGCTAGTTGCGTTTCTTCCGGTGAAAGCCGGGTTCTCTCAGTGGCGATTTGAAATCCGGTTCTCGGAAACAGCTACTCAGACGAGCCTTAAATAAATACAACTATGTCAAACAAACTCTATGTCGGGAATCTTTCCTTCGACACCACCCAATCAGATCTCAGCGATCTTTTCTCCCAAGCCGGAACCGTCAGCGAGACGGCTCTGATCAACGACAAGATGACCGGTCGCTCGCGCGGCTTTGCATTCGTCACCATGTCCGACGCGGCCGGCGCTGCGGCGGCAACCGCCAAGTTCAACGGCATGGAACTCCACGGCAGAAACCTTACCGTTAATGAAGCCAAGGACCGCGAGCCCAGCGGCGGCGGCGGGGGGCGCAACTTCGGCCCGGATCGTCGTCCGGCCGGCAAACGCTACTAATTAATTCAACAAAAAGAACGCCCCGGTTCACACCGGGGCGTTTTTTTGTGCCCCGGTCACGGGGAGGCGGATCGGGTGCTCCGCGCACGATGACACGATCCGTGCGTCGCCGGCCACTTCGTTCCATCGCGCCCGGAGGTCGCGGCCCGCAGTGGCCACACACCGACAGCAACCTGACACGAAGCCCCCCCAAACCCTCCCCAAACTTGCCGGGCGCTCTTCTGGATGTCGCTTAACCTGAGAGAAGGGGGGCTCCAATCTTCACTCAAAAAAATCGGGCCAAACTCCAGAAACGGGCGGGACGCCCGTTCCCTTGAGCTGGCGTTCGCCGGTTCGGTGCCATTTTCCGTTTCCGCGCCCGCCATGCTGGGCACGCATGCGGTGATCGGCGCCGGGGAGGCGCTGATCACGGTTCTTGCATTTTCATTGCTGCAGGCACCTGCAACAGCTTCGCGCAAGAGCGCATGGATTCCGGCTGTGGCAGCAGTCCTGATCGCGCTGCTCCTCAGCCCGTTCGCGTCTCCATTCCCGGACGGACTGGAATGGGTGGCTGGCAAACTTGGCTTTTTGCATGAGTCGGGCCCTGCTTTCGTGGCGCCACTTGCGGAGTATTCCCTGCCGGGATCACTGCCCGCCTTTCTCTCGGCCGGCCTCGCCGGGCTGGCCGGCGTGCTGGTTGTTTTTGTCCTGGGGTGCGTGACTTCCCTGGCATGGAAATCTGCGGTGGCGATGAATGTCTGGAAGGAATGAAATGGCATCTGGCGGCCAATCTCCCCAAGGGGAACGGGCGTCCCATCCGTGCGAGACGTTGACCCCGCTGCGATGCCCGGTCTCCAAACGGGCGGAACGCCTGTTTTCCCGGTTTTGATTCCAACGGAATTCGCCACTCTCCCCCACCGGGTGTCTTGACATTTTCCCAGGAACAAAAACAGTGCCGTGATGAGTCCAGTCTCCGAATTTATCGATCACCACTTCCGCCACTTCAATGCCGCCGCGTTGAAGGACGCCGCGAACGCTTATTCCAGGCATCTCGACGATGGCGGCATCATGCTGATGACGCTGGCCGGGGCGATGAGTACGGCGGAACTCGGTCTCTCGCTCGCGGAGATGATCCGGCAGGGCAAAGTCCACGGCATCGTCTGCACGGGAGCCAATCTCGAGGAGGATGTCTTCAATCTCGTCGCCCACGATTTTTACGAGCGGCTCCCCAACTACCGGGACCTCACCCCCGCGGATGAACAGGCTTTGCTTGACCGCCACATGAACCGGGTGACGGATACCTGCATCCCGGAAATGGAAGCGATGCGGCGGATCGAGAACGTGATTCTCAAGGAATGGATGGACGCCGACGCGCGCGGCGAGCGGCTGTTTCCGCATGAATTTTTCTGGCGGATCCTCGACTCGAAAGAACTGCAAGCCGGCTTCCAGATCGATCCGAAGAACAGCTGGCTCCTGGCCGCTAAGGAAAAGAATCTCCCGATGTTCGTGCCCGGCTGGGAGGATTCGACTTTGGGGAACATGTATTCCGCCCATTGCATCGAGGGGGACGTGAAGAACGTCCATACCGTGCGCACCGGCATCGAATACATGATCTCGCTCGCCAACTGGTATGCCCCGACGAGCAAGAAATCTTCCATCGGGTTTTTTCAGATCGGCGGCGGCATCGCGGGGGATTTCCCGATTTGCGTGGTTCCCATGTTGCACCAGGACCTGCGGCGGGAGGATGTTCCGCTCTGGGGATATTTTTGCCAGATCAGCGACTCGACGACCAGCTATGGAAGCTATTCCGGCGCGGTGCCGAACGAAAAAATCACCTGGGGCAAACTCGGCGAGCACACACCGAAGTTCGTGATCGAGTCCGACGCCACGATCGTCGCGCCGCTGATCTTCGCAAAAGTTCTCGGCTGGTAAAGTCATGCATATCTCCGACATCCTGAAAGAGGGCGCCCCCACGTTCTCTTTCGAGTTCTTTCCGCCGAAGTCCCCGCAGGCCTTGGATCAGCTTTTCGAGGCCATCCGGCAGCTCGAGGCGCTCAAGCCCGCGTTTGTGAGCGTGACGTACGGGGCGGGAGGCACGACGCGCGAGATGACCCACGAACTCGTGGTCCGGATCAAGACGACCACCTCCCTCGATCCGATTCCCCACCTCACCTGCGTCGGGCACACCGAAGAGGAAATCGAAAAGATCCTGGAGCGCTATTCCGCCGCCGGAGTGAGCAACATCCTGGCTTTGCGGGGCGATCCGCCGCGCGGTCAACCGGGATATGACCACTCGAAGGATGTTTTTCCCCAGGCCGCCAGCCTGGTGGGATTCATCAAACGGTTTTCCGGGCATCCCGATCCGCGGGGTTTTGGAATCGGCGTGGCCGGGTTTCCGGAAGGGCATCCGACAACGCCCAACCGGCTGGTCGAAATGGATCACCTCAAGGCGAAGATCGACGCGGGTGCCGACTACATCTGCACCCAGCTTTTTTTTGACAACCGGGATTTTTTTGATTTCCGGGACCGCTGTGTGATCGCGGGGATCCCTGTGCCGGTCATTGCCGGCATCATGCCCGTGACCAGCCTTTCCTCGATGAAGCGGATGGCCGAACTGGCGGGCGGAGCGCGATTTCCCGCCCGGTTGCTCAAGGCCCTTCACCGGGGAGGGGACTCGCCGGAAGCGGTCCGGCAGGTCGGGCTGCACTACGCGACCGAACAATGCGCGGACCTGCTCGATCAGGGGGTCGCCGGAATCCATTTTTACACGCTCAATCAATCCACGGCCACGCGGGAGATCTGCCAGCGACTCGGACGCACCCCCTGACGCGATGAGTGGCAATGTCTCTGGAGGGACCGGCGCTGTCCGGTCCGTGTCATTCGACGGACGACACGGCGGTCGTCCCTCCATTCCGCTGATCCTCCCATGACCGACGACAAGGCCGCTCTGCGCGCCAAAATGCGCGCCCTTGCGGGAACCCGCGCCGACATCCCCATCCTTTCCGCCAAACTCCGCGGGCAGCTCCACAGTTGGCCGCTCTGGCAATCGTCTGTAGCGGTTGCCGCATTTGCCCCGCTGGGCGGCGAGCCGGATGCGCTCGATCCCTGGCCGGAAGACAAGCGGATCGCATTACCCCGCGTTTCCGGTGACGGGCTGGTGTTCCATTGGGTCGCCCATCGGAATGATCTCCGGCCCGGGAGCTTCGGGGTCCCGGAGCCCCCGTCGGAAGCTCCTCCCGCCGAAAACGAATTCGGGCTGATCCTCGTGCCCGGCCTGGCATTTGATCCGCGGGGCGGACGGCTCGGGCGCGGCAAGGGATTTTACGACCGCTTCCTCGCGGGTGCAGGCGGTGTTCGCGCCGGTGTTTGTTTCGACGATCAGGTCGTGGAAGATGTGCCCCGGGAGGCACACGACCTGCGGATGGATTTTGTGGTCACCCCTTCCTCGATTTATCGCTGCGGTTCTTGAAGTAAAGGCCAAGCCCCGCTGTCTTCAGGACCTCTGTCTCGGCGTCGGCCAGCCCGCAGACGGAAATCAAATGCCGGAGGAGCACGAGCGAGGCGATGGCGTCGCAACGGGCGTCGTGCCAGCGGAAACCCTCCGCCTGGATTTCCGGAGCCCGCTCCAATCCCAGTGCCCGGATCACCTCGCCCAGCGCGTGCGAGGAAAGGTTCGGATACGCGGCCCGGGCCAGATCGAGCGTGTCCACCCAGGGGCCGAAGGAATGGAATGGAAAAACCCGCAGGAAGCGTTTCTCCGTGGCCGCTCCGTGAGCGACGATCCAACAACCCTCCATGTCGGACTTGATTCGCGGCCAGAGATCCAGGAAAAGTGGAGCGTCTTCGATCATGGAATCCGTGATGCCATGAACCTTCCGGGCGGCCCATGTGACGGGGGTTCCGGGTTTGACATACGAACACAGGGCTTCGCTGATCGCGTTCCCGGACAAATGCGCGATCGCGATTTGGACCGGCGCATCGGTCCTTCCGGGCGCGGATCCGGCGCTCTCGAAATCAATGGCCGCGAAGCGTGTCTCCGCGATCCTCAAGAGCGCAGCAGGGTTTCCGTGGAGTCCCAGTCCAGGCAGGCATCGGTGATCGAAACTCCGTATTGGAGCCGGGGGAGCGCGGTGTCCAACGGTTGATTTCCGGCGTGGATATGGCTCTCGATCATGGCCCCGATGATCTCCCGGCGACCTCCCTGGCGTTGGGCGAGAATGCTCTTCCAGACCTCTTGTTGCCGGAAGGGATCTTTCCCGGAGTTCGCATGGCTGCAATCCACCATCAGGGCGGGTTCGAGTCCGGATTTGGCCAGTGTCTCGCAGGCGGACGCCACTTGGGGCGGATGATAATTGGCGCCGTTCCGCCCACCGCGGAGCACGACATGGCTGTCCGGGTTGCCGGTGGTTTTTACAATGCTCGTGGCTCCATCCTGGTCGATCCCGAGAAAACTGTGCGGAGCCCGGGCGGATTTCATCGCGTCGAGGGCGGTCTGGATGCTTCCGTCGGTTCCATTTTTGAAGCCGACAGGCATCGAAAGCCCGCTCGCCATCTCCCGGTGGGTTTGCGACTCGGTGGTTCTCGCCCCGATCGCCGCCCAACTGATCAGCTCCGCGGTGTATTGCGGCATGATCGGATCCAGGAATTCCGTGCCCGCGGGAAGTCCCAGATCCAAAATGTCGAGCACGAGCTTCCTGGCCAGCGCGATGCCGTGGGCCACGTCGCACGAATCATCCAGGTGCGGATCGTTGATCAGGCCTTTCCAGCCGATCGTGGTGCGTGGCTTTTCAAAATAGACGCGCATGACGATGAAGCGGCGGTCCGAAACGTCTTCGCTCACGGCCGCGAGCCGGCGCGCGTAATCCAGCGCGGACGCCGGGTCGTGGATCGAACAGGGGCCGACGACGACCAGCAACCGGTCATCCTCGCCGTTGAGAATCGCCCGGGCGGCCGATCGGGCCTCGCTGACCAGCCGCAGGTGCCGGGCCTTGGCCGGGAGTTGCTCCTTGATTTGGGCGGGAGTGATCAGGCTGGAAACCCCCACGACCCGCAGGTTGTCAACCGGAATCCCGGCTCTCCGCCGGTCTTTTTCTAAAATCGTCATTGGCATGAAGGCGGGACTATCCCGCAATTTCCCGCAGCGCGCAACTTCTCGCTGGCTGTCGGGGTGCGACCGGGGGTGAGGAAAATCGGGCTGCCTGGTCATCCACACACTCAATGGGAGCCACTTCCGGCATGTCGCGCCGGATTTGACAATCTCCACGCTCTGAGTCCGAAAACTGGTTTTTTTGCGTGAGGGATCGCGGAATTCGGGCCGGCTTGTCAGAGCAGATGCTTCCCCTGTTTCTCCCCGACAAGTTTGTGCAGTGCCTTGATCTCTTCTGCCTGGTCGGCGTGGCAGACGAGCGTCGCGTCCGGGGTGTGAATGATAATCAAATTCTCGCAGCCGATGGTCGCGATCAGGTGCTCCGGATCGCTGGATGCCACGAGTGAGTCCCGCGTGTCGAGGAGCACCGCGCGCCCGGTCCCGACGGCGTTGCCATCCGCGTCCCGCGGGCAGGTCTCGGCGAACATCGGCCAGGAGCCGACATCCAGCCATTGGATCGGCATCGGCACAGCCGCCACACGGACCTGCGGGTCGCGCGAAGCCGGCTCCATGACCGCGAAATCGACGCTGATTTTTTTCAGGGTGGGGAAAACCCCGTCCAGCACGGCGTCGCGTTGCGGGGTGTTCCATGCGGACCCGATCTTTTCGATGCCGGCGAAGTTTTCCGGCTCGTAGCGGCGGATGCAGTCGAGAAGCGTCGAGGCCCTCCAGACGAACATGCCGCTGTTCCAGAGATAGCGTTCCGGTCCTGCGGCCAGGTAGCTGACAGCGGTTTCCGCATCCGGTTTTTCCCGGAACTGCCGGACGAGGCGGGCCGATTCGTCGATGGGATCGCCGAGTTCGAGGTAGCCGTAGCCGGTGGCGGCGGCTGTCGGTGTGATGCCGAAGGTGACCAGCGTTGGGGATCCGTCTTCGGCCAGCCGGAAGCCGTGCTCGACAATCTTCAAAAACCGGTCGACGGGCTCGATGATGTGGTCGGCGGTGAACACGGCGATGACCGCATCCGGATCGCGCGAGGCGATGGCGGCGGCGCTGAATCCGACGGCGTTGAGCGTGTCGCGTCCGGTGGGTTCGCCGAGGAACTGCCCGCGGGAAAAACCGGCCAGTGTCCCGGCGATGGCCTCCGCGTGGTCCCGGCCCGCGCAGATGTATCGGTGGGAAGCGGGAACGAGCCCGTCCAGGCGGTCGAACGCGAGTTGAAGCAGGCTCTTTCCGCCAATGAACGGGATGAGCTGCTTGGGCCATTTGGCGCGGCTCATCGGCCAGAGCCGCGTGCCCGAACCGCCGGCGATAATCAGCGCGTGTCTCATGGTGGTGAGTCAGTTCTCCGTCATTTCGCCCCGCTGGTGAAGGCGAGGCCGCGTTTCTGGCGCTCGAGCAATTCTTTGGCCAGCGAGGTGTAGGCGGCGGCACCTGCGCCTGCCGGATCGTGCTCGAAGATCGTCCTCCCGTGGCTCGGCGCCTCGGCAAACCGGACGGTCCGTGGAATGACGGTCTCGTAGACGACTTCCTGGAAATGGTTCCTCACCTCCGCGACGACGGCGGGGTTCAGGTTGGTCCGCCCGTCGAACATCGTGAGCAACAAGCCGGAGATCGAGAGCGTGGGATTCGCTCCGCTGGCGCGGATGCGCTCGGTGACTTCCATGAGGAGCCCGAGCCCCTCGAGGGCATAATATTCACACTGGATCGGCACCAGGATCTCGTCCGCCGCGGCCAGGGCATTGGACATGAGGATTCCCAGCGACGGAGGACAATCGAGCAAAGCGAAATCAAAGGCGTTTTGCTCGCGGATGTCCGCGAGCACCTTGCGGAGTTGAAGCAGGGGGTCCTCCATTCTCGCAACTTCGATCTCAGCCCCCACCATTTCCAGCTCCGCCGGGATGGCGGAGAGGTTCGGAATCCGGGTCTGCAGGATCAAATCCCGGGCGTGCCGGGCTCCGATCAATGCCTGGTAGATGCTGCCGGAAGCGCTTTCCTTCAGGCCCAGCGCGCTTGTCGCGCTGGCCTGGGGGTCGAGGTCCACGAGGAGGATCCTCTGTCCGGACGCGGCGAGGGCGGCGGAAAGATTCACCGTCGTGGTGGTTTTTCCGACGCCGCCTTTTTGGTTCGTGATGGCAATGATTTTCATGGTGATCTCCGGGAGTAATATTTCACGAGGCCCGCCGTGACGGCGTCCGCATATTCGCGGTAAATGCTCTGCCTGGCCACGCCGCCGAAATTCCGCCGGCCCTCGTAGTCCCCCGCCTGGATGCGCGCAAATCCCGGTCGGCTGTTCATCACGTAGGGTTCGATGTAGACGACCGGGCAGGTGAAGAGGCGGTTGGCGAGGAGGTTCCGCGCCCAGAGATACGGGTTGTCGTTGACCCGGACGACATTTCCCCCGCGGTAAACATACGGAGGAAGCCCGGTGGCCTTGGCCATGACGTCCGACATGGTGTTGGCGAGCGGCAGTTCCTCGCTGTAGGAGCGGTTCAGCAATTTGACCAGCATGTCCAGGCGCTGGTCCTCATAGGTGAGTTCCTCTTTGCTCCATGCCCCGGTGACGAGGAAATGCAGATGGCTGTCATTCACGAGGCGCGGATGTTTTTCATCGCCCCAGCCTTCCGCGTTGAAGTGCAGGCAGAGGACGATGTCCGGCTTGATGCCTTCATTCACGAGCCGTCCCCTCCGGCGGATTTCGCTGCCGCGGTAAAAGAGCCGCTCGCTTTCCTTGGTCACGGACGCCTTCGTCACCGGGTCGTTTTTTTGCCGGAGGGATGCCGCCGCGGCGTCGCGAAGCTGGGACGGGCGCGCACTGGTGACCGGAGCCGGCTTGGAGCGTGTCAGGAAAACCTCCGCTCCAAGGGCCGTCAACCTGGGGACCAAAAGCTTCGCGACTTTCAAGGTCATGTCCCCTTCGGTCACCGGCGTGGAATTTCCCATTTGAAACCAACGTTCTTCCATCCTGGCCCAACTCCCCCCCAGATGCCCGGGGTCGATGGCGATTCTCAATCCTGCAAGCGGCTTTCCCGGCTGGTAGGCGGGCAGCGCCCGGCGAGGCCTCCAGGAAACCGGGGCCTGCCGGACCGAGGCGGCGTCCGGGGCGAAATTCAGGACATACGGGGATTTGTCCGGCGAGGTTTTGATGATGGCGGCCTCGTTTGTGAAGGAAATCGCATCCTCCCATGCCCCGCCCGGGGCATAGACCTTGTCCAAAAGGGCGACGAAATCCCCCTTGGTCATCGTCCGCTGGAACCCATCCAGGCCCGACCATGCCGGCTTCGGGGCGAGCGGGCTCAATCGCGCCTGCGCCTGCCCGGCAAGAAAAAAGACGGCGATTATGGGGAAGAGTTTTTTCAACAGGTGCTTTTTTAAATGCGTTCGCCCGTTCTTGCGATAAAAAGGATGGATGATCCGACTTCTTTTTCTGGGCGACATCGTGGGGGAACCCGGCCGCAAGGCCGTTACGGCGGCCGTGCCGGTGTTTTTGAAGGAGAGAGACGTGGATTTTGTCGTTGTCAACGGGGAGAATGCCGCGGGCGGGCGGGGGATCACCGGCAAAATCGCGATCGATCTTCTTCGCGCCGGCGTGGCGGTGATCACGACGGGCGACCATGTCTGGGACCAGAAAGAGACGGCCGGCTACATCGCCACCGAGCCGCGGCTCCTGCGTCCCCTGAATTATCCGCCGACGGCCCCCGGGCAGGGGAGTATCGTGCTCGATACCCTCAAGGGGAAGATCGCCGTCATGAACATCCAATGCCGGACATTCATGCAGCAGCCTCTCGAGAGCCCGTTCCACTGCGCCGAGGCCGAGGTCGAGCGCCTCCGGCAGGAGACGCCGGTGATCTTCGTCGATGTCCACGGGGAAACCACGAGCGAAAAGGTGGCCATCGCGCGCTTTCTCGATGGAAAAGTGTCGGCTGTCGTGGGCACGCATACCCATGTGCAAACCGCCGATGAGCGGATTCTCGCGGGCGGAACCGCATTCCTCTGCGATGCCGGGATGTGCGGGCCTTCCGACTCGATTCTCGGGCGGGATCCGGAGGCGATCATCCGGCGGTTCACGCACTGCCTCCCGGTCTCCTTCCCCATCGCGCAAGGTCCCGTCCACATTTGCGGGGCGCTGATCGACATCGACCCGGCCAATGGGCGGGCCCAGTCGATTCAAAGAGTGCGCGAAATCGCCCACGTCTGACAGCGCCCTGCGCCGCGCGATCCATGCGGAAATCGATGCTTTCCGAGAACCGCCGGGCATTGTCCCTCGCGGTCCCGATCATTTCCGGCCACCTCGGGCTTTCCCAGGCGGTCTGTGTCCGCGTGGGGCAGGCGCGTGGCGCCGGAAGGACGGAACGCCTTCGCCCGATCATCTTCGGCGCGCTTGGGTTGGCCGTTGCGTTCATGAGCGTGTTTGTCGTGGTGTCCATGATGCGGGGAAAATCGATCGCCGGATGGTTTGTGGCGGATCCCGCCGTCGTCTCGCTGACCGCCAAACTGCTACTCGTTGCAGGGATATTTCAAATTTTTGACGGCATCCAGGTGGTGTCTTCCGGAGCTCTGCGGGGATTTGAGGACACGCGGATGCCGATGTTTATCGGCATCTTCTCCTACTGGATCGTTGCGCTGCCGGTCTCGTGGTTCGACGGCTTTGTCCTCGGCGGTGGCGCAAGAGGGGTGTGGTTCGGGTTCGTCGTCGGCCTCGCCGTGGCCGCCGCCACCCTCCTCTCGCGGGTGTTCTGGAA
The DNA here is from genome assembly GCA_041674265.1 of Terrimicrobiaceae bacterium. Lineage (GTDB taxonomy): Bacteria > Verrucomicrobiota > Verrucomicrobiia > Chthoniobacterales > Terrimicrobiaceae > QYQL01. The sequence goes on along the minus strand of JBAYWC010000004.1, from coordinate 31,743 downwards.
ACTCTCCGGAGCGGAGCCGCGCGCCTGAGGTCGCCGAGCGGGTGGGGGGAGCGAAACGGACCAACGGAAGTCTTTCCCAATTACCCTCTCCCATGACGCGGAGGTCATACCAGAAGCACGGCGCGGCATGTGATGACTCCTGCAAAGAACGCGCGGCGGCGCGCAGATGCCGCCGTGCCTTTCCCCACACAATCCATGCGCCAGTGCATCGCGCAGCGGAGTTCCGCGCTGTGGGACCGCCGCGAGACCCCTTCGGTAAATCCCATTATCGTGTTCCTCCCTCCGCAATCCTATAATCCAAAGGACTGCCCCCGATCCCAGTTCAGTTCCCGTAGCTCTTCGTGAACTTTTTCCGGCTCTCGGACTCTGGAGCGGGCTCGGAGGGAAGCTCCGGGGCAGCCGCGGCGGGAGCGGTCGGCGGCTCGGCTTCTCCGGGATGGCCGGAGGGCTCGGGCGCAACAGGGGCTGCAGAGCCGGCGGGACCCGAGGCCTGCACGAATGCCAATTGCAGGTCGCTCAGGACGCGCGTAAGGATTTCGGTTTCCTCGCTGGTGAGGTTGCCGCGGGTCTTTTCATGGATCATTTCGAGTTGATCGATGAACATGCGGGCGATCTCGAGATTGACCTCGGGCTTCCCGGTCTGCGGGTTGGGAATCCGTCCGAGGAACATGGCCGCCTGCTGGGCCTGCATCATGACGAATTCGATGAACCTCTGGGTCGTTTCCCCGAGGGCGGTGGTGCGTTGGACTTCTGCCATAAGTTACTTTTTTTCGATGGGTTTGTCGGGCGGGAGAACGGTGGCCTCGACGGATGAGGAGGAAGGGAAATACTTTGCGGCAACACGCCGGATGTCGTCGAGCGAGATTTTTTCGATCTCTTCCTTCCGGCGGGTGAATACATCGTGGCCGGCCCCCACCAGCTCATCGGTGGCGCACGTCGAGGCAAGGGCCCCGTTGCTCTGGTTCCGGATCGCCTCGGCTCCGAGCAGCTTTTTCTTGGCCCGCTGCAGTTCGTCTTCCGTGAGTCCGTCCCTGGAGAGAAGGGAGACTTCGTCACGGAGTTCCCTGGTGACCGCCCCGACTTTTTGGGGATCCGTGCCGAGGTAGAAGATGAATGCGCCGGGAGCGAGCCCGTAGAACTGGGCGGCCCCCACAAAATAGGCCAGGCCCATCTTTTCGCGGATGCGGTTGAAGAACCGCGAACCGAGGTCGTTGGAGGCCTCGTTGATCAACTCGAGCGCCGCGCGGTCGGGATCGTTCACCGCGACGCTCTGGAAGCCGACCATCACAATCCCCTGTTGCTTGTCGAGGCGCGCGGTCACCGGAGACGCGGCGGAAACCGGAGCAGGAACGGGCGGGGTTTGAAAGGCGAGCTGCCCGGACGGCATCGCCGCAAAATATTTTTCCACGAGCGCTTTCACCTGCCCCGCATGGACATCGCCGAAAACGCTGATGACCCCGTTCCTGGCCGTCACGTAGTCTTTTTGGAATGTCCGGAGCTGGTCGGGGGTCAGGGCGGAAACCGACTCCACCCCGCCGGCGTTCCGGAGGGCGTAAGGGTGGGAGCCGAACAGGTGTTCGCGCACAAGGTTCCTGCCGACCGCCGTCGGTTGCTCGTCCTCCGCCTTGATCCCGGCGAGAAGGCTCTGCTTTTCGAGATTCACTTCCCGCTCGGGGAAGACCGGGTTGATCAGGACATCGGCGAGAATTTCCAACCCTTTGGCCACATCCGGCTGCAGCACATCCACCGAAACACCGAAGCTGTTGTTCCCGCTGTCCGAGGAGATGCCGCCCCCGGTGTTCTCGATCTGCTCGGCGATCTCTTCGGCGGTGCGGGATTTCGTGCCTTTGAGAAGCGTCCGCGTGAGGAGCTTGGTGATCCCGTTGGTTTCCTTGGTCTCCGCGAGCAGGCCGCCGCGAAACACCGCGTTGATCGAGACCAACGGAAGGCGGGGATCCTCGCGGACCAGCAGGCGCAGCCCGTTGGAAAGCGTGTATTTTTGGACCTGCCCGGAGCGTGGTTCCGGCGGAACCTTGTCATTTTTTGCCAGGGTTCCCGGAGGGTTGAGCGAGGTCGAGTTCAGGCGGTCCGGGCGAAGGTATTCCTTGGCGACCCTCCGCACATCGGCAGCCGTCACCTTTCCGATGGCATCGAGGTATTGCTTGCTGAAGTTCAGGTTGCGGGCGAGCAGCCAGTTCGAGCCCAGGTCGGCCGCGATCCCGCGCGAGGTTGTCAGGGCATTGAGCTGGTTGGAAAGAAGGCCCTGTCTGGCGCGGTCGAGTTCCACTCCGGTAACGCCCTTGGACTTGACGCCCTCCAGGATCTTCAGGGATTCCTTCTCGACCGCCTCGCGCTTGTCCGGATCGGTGAGGGCCTGGATGACGAAAACCCCCTCGTTCTGCATCGCCATCATTCCGGCGGAGACACTGTGGGCGAGTTGTTTTCGCTCGCGAATGTCGGTGTTGAGGAGCGAACTCCTCCCCGATCCGAGAATTTCGCCGAGAAGATCGAGGGCCGGCGCGTCGGGATCCGTCAGTCCGGGAACCCTCCATGCCAAGGAAAGGCGGGTAAGCTCGGCGGGAAATTCCTCGTGCGCGTCCCGGCGCCCGAGCTGCGGAGGCTCGGTGGAGACATAGACCGGTTCGAGCGCCATCCGGGGCTGGGTTTCAAACAACTTGCCCAACTCGTCGTGGATCTTGCCGGCATCGACATCGCCGGTGACGACGAACGTCAGGTTGTTCGGGACATATCGCGCCTTGTAGTAATGCAGGACATCCTCCCGCGTGAGCTTGTTGTAAACATCGAGGTATCCGATCACCGGGTGGCGGAGCGGGCTTTCCGAGAAGACCGTCTTGAGCATGAGCTGGGAACTCTGGCGGCCCGGATCATCGAATCCCATGGCAAACTCGCGGCGGATCACCTCCTGCTCCTTGAGGTATTCCTCCTCCGGGAGCGTGGCATTCATCGTCGCATCCGCCAGGATCGCCACCGCGGCCGAGGCCCCGTCAGCTGGAACGTCGATCCAAAAAACCGTCCGGTCAAAAGAAGTGTAGGCGTTGATGTATCCGCCGAGGTCCTGAACCTCCCGCGCAATGGCTCCCGGCGGGCGGGACTTCGTCCCCTTGAAAAGCATGTGCTCCAGGATGTGGGAAAGCCCGGCACCCATCCAATTCCCCTCATGGATGCTCCCGGTGCCGCACCAGGCCTGGACGCTGGCCACGGGGGCGCTGCGGTCCTCCTCGACGACCAGGGTCAGCCCGTTCTCATAGCGGAAAACCCGGGCCTTCGAATCCGGGAGAGACGGGGCCTTGGCACAAAGGCCCTGGACGGACGCGGCAGCGAGGGACACGAGCATCAAAACGACTTTCATTCTCCACTTCGGACCTCATCCGACCCCGGGGCGTTCAAAGGATTTTGCCCGGAACGGAATGGAGCCACGAAGGCGCGGTGAAAATCGAACCCTTCGCCGAAGCTCTCCAGCGTGTCCTCGTCGGTCTTTCCGAAAACTCCCGCCTGCACGAGGTTGAAGACCATGTGGCCGACATCCTCGGAGCAACGCACCCCCCAATAATCGAGAACCGTCATCGCCATCGGCCCGAATTCCCCGAGCGCATGGATCCGGAATCCATCGAGAAGCTCCCCGGCGGCGACATGCCCGCCCACTTCTTTTGTCGCCTTTTTCCTGCGCTTGAGCGTCGCTTCCAGCGAATCGCGCAGGAAAACATAGGCTTCGGGGTGGTATCGTTTGTCGTCGCGTGAAACCGCTTCGACTGCTTCTTGGAATCCAGTGGTCTGCATGTGTGAAAATCAGGGAACTTGCGCCGTCCGGGACTCAAACGCGGCGGAATCCCGCCATTGCCTGACTCCCAAGCCAAGCAAAAAAATGAAAAGGAATCCGGCGACGAGCACCTTTTCGCGGCGCGTCAGTTCGAACATCCCCCGACGATAGCGGGATTCCCTGAGCGCGCAAGGGGATGGTTGATGGAAAATGCCGGCACAAGGGGCGCAACCATCGATCCGGAAGAACCACCGCCATCGGTCGTCCAAATCCGTGCATCGGGAGCCTCCGAAATGGTTGCCTCCGAAATGGTTTGATGATCCCCCTTCCTGCGTTTATTGAATAACGGGCCATGCACCCGACCCCGTTTCAAAAGAAGCTTCTCTGGGCCGCACTCACGGCCGTCTCCGCCTACGTGATCGGGTTTATCCTTTTCCGGGTGGGCGGCATTTTGGTTCAGGTGATTTCCTTCCTGCAGCCGGTTCTCATCCCGGTGGCGATCTCCGCGATCCTGGCGTTTCTCCTCGATCCGGTCGTCCGATGGTTGATGCGGTTCAAGATCTCGCGCATTCTGAGCATCGTCATCGTCTATCTGGCGGTGACCGCGGTTTTTGCCGGCATTCTCATTTGGATTCTTCCGGCGGCCTACCGGCAGGGCAACGCATTCCTCAAAGGCTTCCCATCCTACTCGCAAAAAGCGCAGAAGTTCGCGCTTTCGACCATGGACCGCCTGCACACGCTGTCGGAAAATCCGCTTTTCAAGAGCCCCGACGATCCCACGCAAAGCAAGGACCAGTTCACCGCATTCGCTTCAAAAAGCATCAGCGAGGCCGGGACGTGGCTCCAGCAAAAGGTGCCGGACCTGGCATTGGAATCGGGGAAATTCCTGCAACGAAGCCTGGGCGGATTTCTCGGGGGTGTTTGGATTTTTCTCAGCATGATCCTCGTTCCGATCTTCCTGTTTTTCTTTTTGAAGGAAAGCCCGGCGATCGCGAACAACTGGAGCCAATACCTTCCGATGCGGGCCTCTCCGCTGAAAAGCGAGATCGTCTCGCTCGTCGGCGAAATCAATTCCTACCTGGTCAGTTTCTTCCGCGGCCAGCTGATTGTCAGCATGATTGACGGGGTGCTGATCGCCACCGCCCTGCTCGTCATGGGTCTCGATTTTGCGATCCTCATCGGCCTCATGGTCGGCGTCCTCGGCCTCATCCCCTACCTCGGGATGATGATCACGTGGATTCCCGCGGTGATCATCGCCGGCACCCAATTCCAGGACTGGGCGCATCCGATCTGGGTCACGGTCATTTTCATCGTTGCCAACAACATCGACGGAATGGTCATCGCCCCGAAGATCGTGGGCGACTCGGTCGGGCTGCATCCGTTGACGGTGATCCTGTCGGTCCTGGCGTGGAGTTTGATTCTCGGCGGTCTCCTCGGGGCCCTGCTGGCCGTTCCGCTCACCGCCACATTGAAGGTTCTTCTGAAACGCTATTTCTGGGACAAACCCTTGTCGCCGGAAGCTCCGTCCTCGGCCTGAATACTCAACCCGAATTCAGCGATTCCTCACGCAGGGGCGCAGAGATCGCGGAGAAAAGCGGGTTTCGAGCTCAAAGCGGCAGCGTCTGGTACCCGAGGCAGAGGTAGATCGTGAGATCCCGCCCGCCCGGCGTGGCGACTTTGCGAAGCGGCTGAACGTCCTGAAAGGCACCCTTGATCGTTTGCGGCAGGTCGTGTCCGACGAAAACCGCATTTCGCCCGATGAACGGGTTCACCCCTTTTTGCTCCAGGAAATATTCATTGGCCACGCGGTCGCTTTCGATAAAGTCGGCATACGACGGCCAGAGGCCGAACTGGTTCGAGAGGTCGGGGGATTCCGGCACGAACACCGGCGGATATTTCCCCTCTCCCGGCAAATAGTATCCCAGAACCGCCGCCTGGCTGGCGTCTCCCGCAATGAAGAACCCGCCACCTTCCGCGGCCGGCAGATCGCGGGACGCCGCGCGCACCTCCCCGGCCACCGCTTTCCAGGAGAGGCGTCCGATCATCCAAAGCGAATGCCCGCTCGCGAACAGGGCGACCGCCACGACAAATCCCCCGAGAGGAAGCGCAAACGGTTTTTTCCGCAGGGAAGAAATCGCGAATGCGGCGAGCGGAAGGATTCCCAGCAACCCCGCGTCCACAGCATTCCCCCCGCGCAATAAAACATAGAGCGCCCAAGCCCAGGCCGCCCCGCAAGCCGCGGCGATAAAACCCGCGCGGCCATGCCGCCGGGCATCGTGGATCAGACCCGCCAGTCCGATGACCACGGCCACGAGTACCGGCACAGAGAAGGCCGCCGCAAAACCGTTGAGGCTTTCGACAAAAGGAATCACCCGGAACTCCCAGGCTGTCTTCCAGGTTCCCCCCGCAATCGGGATCCATTCCAGCGAGGCATTCCAGAGAAGCGCCGGCAGGAGCGCGATGACACAGAAGACCGCGATGGCCAGAAACCCGGCAATATCCCCGGGCGTCCTGTGCCGGATGCTGAAAAGAGCGGCGGCCACGAGTCCCGCCGGCACCAGAACCGCCTCGTAACGGAACAGAAGCGCCAGCCCGAAAAAAAGTCCTGCCCCCAGCCAGGCCCGCCGCCTGCCATCCCACGCCACCCGCGCGAACACAAGCCCCGCCAAGACCAGAACCAATGCCGGCATCAGGGGACCGACCTCCACGGCCGCGGTGTTGAAAACCGGCAGAACGTTGAGAAAAACCACGCTCCATCCCGCGATGGCCGCATCGTAAATCCTGCGCGCGAAGAGCCAGGCGATGCCGCTGCAAAAAAATCCCAACACCGGCCAGAATAGCCGCGCCATGTCGAAATTCTCCCCGAACGCCCCCGCCAGGAATGCGGTGCCGGCAGGCCCGTCAAAATATCCGGCGGCCAGACGATGGGAGCACATCCAATAATACGCCTCGGAGGGCGCGACCTCATGGGTCAAGACCCATGCCGCGCGCAACGCCGTCAGCAGCAGGGCCAGGGGGAAAAGAAATTTCCTCTTCATCGGCCAAGGAGCGAAGGGTGATCGGCGCGACATGGTGGGAACCAGCGTCCGCCCCATCTTCGCCAGGCCGCATCGAGACCGGCCACGACAAAAAATGCAATGCCGGCCCCCAGAAAACACGAGACCAGAACATCCGCCGGCCAGTGGGAACCCACGTAAATCCGGCTGTAGGCAACAACCGCCGCCGGCAGGAATGCCAGCCAGCCCCACCGGCGATAGAAAACCGCCACGACCGTCGCCATCGCAAAATTGTTCGAGGCATGCCCGGAGGGAAACGAGTTTCCATGTGGCGGACGGATTCCGGGATGCGAATATTCCTCCTTGAGCGGCCTGCCCAGCGCGAGAAACCGCGGCTTCGCCTTGGCCAGGTCCAGCGTGCGGGCTCCCACGAGTTCCTCATGCGGGCGCGGACGCCCCACGAGGGTTTTCAAGGAATCCACGGCCACCCCATCTGTGATGCCGATGGAAAGGCCGGCGGCCAGCAACATCATCCGCGCGCGGAACCCCCCGAATACCAGGATCGCCAGGCCACCCACAACCAGGAATGGCCACCAGAAATCCCAACTCGATGCCACCGCCATTCCCGTGTCGAACGCCGGATGCGCCCAGGAATGGTTGATGAGATAGAACGCTTCCGTATCCATGAAGTCTCCTATTCTGGCCGCTTCGCCGGGAAATGTGAAACGGGAAAATCACGCGGCTCCGCGGCCACTATACTCCCCGGCACATCATTTTCGGAAAACTTGAGTCTCACGCGAAGACGCAAAGGCGCGAAGGAATCGAAGCGGGTGTCGCTGGGAGAGGTCTCTCAAAATCCGATTTTGTGATGCTGGGGAGTATCCTGAATTCCGCAATTGGCATGGCCACAAAAATGCAGGCACAAATAAGCAGATCGCAGCATATTTCCAAAGGCCTGCCACTCCACCTTTCGGATGAATGCTTTGCATCTTTCAACTCTCTCTTTTTGTGCATCTCGTGCCTTTTTGTGGCTGTTCATTTTCCTTTGTAGGGTATAGATTGCGGCAGATTGCCCCGATCAATGGAGGGTTTCGGGTTTGAAACTATTTGAGTCCCTGAATGGAACGGGTGTCTCCGAGGAATTCATAATATCGAACCAAAAGCGAACGGGCTTCCGTTTTGTATTCGGAATCCAGCAGGGGACGGAGGGCTGATTCCAATTCCCGGTTTGCCCGCTTGGAGGGACTGGGGATCGTTGCCAAAGTTGTTGCAGCACGAAGTCCTGCCAGCGCTTCTTCCGATTGCGGGGATAACTTGGCCGCTTCGATGCCGGCTTGGATTCCTGAAGCAATATCCCTCGAAGTCAGAGCCCGGAAGTTCTCGGCGGCCTGCTGGGCAATGGAGGCGGAGAGCCAAGCCTGGTCTTTGTTTATCCACTCGGCCTCATCCAGGGATCTCGGAAGAGCTTTCAACCAGCTCTGGGCCTCCTTCGTCTTTTCATTGCCGACATAGAGTCCGAGGATCAGCCTTCTCAACCGGGAGAGATCCCGCTTGGTCAAATGGGTCCCTTTTGTGGCCGCCACTTCCTGCAATTGACGCGCCAATTTTTTCCAATCCTTGATTTGCGGGGCTGCTGTTTCGAGTCTTTTGAATGCATCGCGGCTGGCGTCTTGTGATGAGTATTTTGACAGCAGATCGGCGTAAAGAGCGGCTGCCTGGTCGGTGTCTCTGGTTTGCGCGGAAAGCTCCGCGACTTTGAGCGTCAGCCATGCGGAGGATTCCGGAATCTTTGATTTGGCCAGCGATTCCCCGGCACTCTTGAGGGCTCCTTGGAGATCCCCTTGCGATTCGAGCAGGTTTGCGGCTGCCAGCGCCGCTTTCCACCCCTCGGGATAAGAACTGTATTGGACTTCGGCTTCTCTGTAGTATCCCAGCGCCCGATCGGTCTGCTGGAGTTTTTCCGCAAGGGCTGCCGCTTGCAGGAGGGCTTCACGCGCGGATGGCTCGTTGGGCATGAGTCTGCGGTGCTCGACAAAGGCCGCGATGGCTCCCTCGTAGTCTTTGGCGGCAAGAGCGGTTCTGGCGCGTTCGAGGGCTTCTCCACGGACAGGCACCCCGTGTTCATCTCCTGGCCGCGGAGCGCCGGGAACAGCCTTCAAGACAGATCTGGCAATGGAAAAGGAAGCATCACCGGCCGCTCCGGCAAATTTATTCGGGTCGCTCCGATCCATGACCGCCCGGGCAAGGGTCCCGGCCCTTTCATATTCGCCGATCGATAGCGAAAATCTGGAGGCATGCGCTGTGGCGCAGGCGTCGAGGTCATCACGGATATTTTTCCCATCGAATCGATCAAAAATGGATTTCGCCGATTCCATATCCCCGGATTCAGCATAAATCGTCGCCACGCAGGCGAGGCAATATCCGGAAAAAGGATCTGAGCCCTTTGCTGCCATCCGCAGATAGGGGATCGCGCAATTCTGCTGATCGATGTTTTTCCAGAGTGCCATTGCCTTGGTCATACCCGGAAGATTTTTTGTGGAGATGGATTGTTCCATGATCAATTCCGCCGCGCGGGCAATGGCATCCGAGGGACGACGGGTCGCCACCCCCTCGATGGATTCCCCTTTGAGAACGATTCCGTCAGATCCCATCTTTACCACCTGCCCCCTTGTAGCGAGGGCGCTCGCATACGAAAGCAAGTCCTCGGCCGTAGGATCTGTTCCCCAGACTGTCGAACCCAAGGAAAACACGAATAAAAAAACGACTCCCGGGAAATTTTTTTTTACCGAAGAGTGCATGGAGAACGGGACGGGATATTGAAACGGAACAGCCGCCTCTCCGGCGAAATCCCTGATATCCGGACATGCGTTCTCTGCGTGCCCGGTGGTTGGATGAATCTGGCGGCAGGTGAATGTTTTCATTATTACCAGCATGTTTGCCCCGCAACCTTGGCTCCGGGTGTTTTTATGTAGGTGCTTTTTGGTTCGACCAGAACACTGACCCTGCGCCAATGATTCTCACAGGTCAACGAGACAACCATCGTTTTCATCCATTTCAATTCGTTTTCATACCCGATGAAGAGGTTGCGTTCACCGGGGACTTCGAGCGAAAGACATCCATCGGAGGGAGGCAGCCATGCGTCGATCCGCAAGGTTTCCGCCCCTTGGTTGTCCAGCAGGAATTGAAGCTCCTTTGCCCCGACGATACGCTGCTCGAGCTGCCTCCCGCGTCGCATCGTCACGCGCAACCGTCCGGTTTGGAAAGAATCCGATCCGGTGAGTTGAGTGACCCACGTATCCCCTGTTGCGGAGTCGGACATCGGAGCGATGGGGGTTCCTGACGCGTCGAAAACCCGAAGGCCCTTTGTCTGGAGAGAATCGACCAAATCGAACCCCGGCATGGCAAGGGACTCACGCAGGAAAAGCTTCCGGGAACCTGACAAAACGACCGGCCGGCGCCACTTGGCGACTTGAAAGCCGCCCGATACCGGCTTGACGTTCATCAAGAGAAGAATGTTGTTCGCAGAACCGGGGAAAAACTTCCGCCAGGGAGCGGTGGGCTGCTCCCAAGCTGCAAGCCATTCGCTTTTCTTGTCGCTTGAAGAAATCCGCCCCCCCCCATCCTGTGGTTGCCAGGAAAAAATGGACCGGATTTTCACTTCGAAAGATTGGCCCGGTTCGATCGGTTTTCCGGATATGTCCCTGCCCGAAATCTGGTATGTGACAACTTCCCCGTCGAACCCGAGCGGGGCTCCGTCGGAAAAAGAATTCGCATCCAGCGTGAGCGTTTCGGATCCCGCGTTCCAAATGGGCTTGCTGATGGGAAATGAGAGCCCATTGAAAACGAGCGCGAGTGTTGTTGCATCCAGCGAGTTCCCCCATCCGCGCAATGAGAGATCGACTTTTCCGCCGGATTGGTTCCACATCAATGCAACCGGGGGTTTCTGTTCATGCGACGTTGACGGAATCTCCCCGGTGCCAAAAATAAAAACCGGGTAGTGGAATGTCCGGGACACGTTTCCGGCTTGGTCTGTCGCCTGCATGTGAAAAAACCACCGCCCATCGCCGGGGAGCCGGATCTTGCAGGTTTTCTCCGTCGCTTTCGGGTTTTCCTCGACACCGGAGAGGAGAGGGTTCGGGTTCGTCGGCGGTTGGCTTTCCGTCTCGTGATCCACCCACCAACTGGTTTCTGCGATGGGGGAACGATCTCTTATCCGCCAACGGATTTCCACACGGGGGGAGTTGGAAGACCGTCCGATCAGGATGTCCCGAACCTCGAGAGCTTGCGAAGCATTCCCTTTGAAGCCCGGATCGACACGCCGGTAGCCGGTTCTCACCCAGGAGCCGAAAGCCAATCCCGTGATACGGGCGAAGTTTCCCTCCTGCAGATTGCCCTGCCAATAGTGCCAGTGTCCATCGGCTGTGAGAGGACCGCTCCGGGCATACACCGGAAGACCGAAACCCTCAGCATCGTTGGAATCGAAATGATACGCCGCCAACCCCATTCCATTCCGGACATGCAACTGCCACGGGGCCGGTTCAAAAAGCCGGTAGGTAAATCCGATAACCGGCCATTCCCTGGCTGGAAATGGCTCGACCGGCCAGGAAACCACCCGAGCGGACGGCTCTCGCCCGACACCGGCTATGCGCCAGGTCCCTTCCGCCATTTCGATTCTCGATCTCGAATGCGCCCGCGTCGCAGGGAGTTCTTTTCCATCGCTGCCGGAAAGGTAGAGAAAATTGGGATGCGTCGGACTGTCGAGGGATATTTCCGGGGGTTCGGTGTCCCGGAGTGTCACCCCGACCATTTGTCCCCCCAGTTCCACGGTCAGTGGCTGTTGAAAAAACCGGCCCTTATCGTCCGTGAGTTCAGTGGCATCGATACGCCCGAGGAACATCCCGCTTCCCGGAATGGCCTCCTTGAGTTCGCAAAATGCGGTCGCGCGCGCGTCTTGGGAAATGATCCGCGCGGCCAGGGAACGCAGTCCGGGGGCCTGGTTGCCAAGAAGTCCTTTGTCCTCGCAGGAGATCAACAGGTATTCCCCGGCATCATACCGGGCCTCCACAGAAAGCCGGGGGGTCACCGGTTTCACCATCGCTCCAGGACGCCCCGGAACTTTCTTCTCCACTGCAAAGTCGCTTCCCTCCAGTGGAATCGCCCGGATCAGATACTCCGCCGGGTCCCAACCCAGGGTGAATGGTACGGAGAACGCTCCTTCCCCATCCGCAACGGCCTCTGCTTTCCTTCCCGCTCCCTCGACGGTGATGTGTGCCGATGCCGGAGTTTTCCCCACCCATTTTCCTTCCAGTGCGGATGTCGGTATCCATTGGACATCCGAAAGGGTGGCCTGTGACGTGGAACGCAGGATCGCCAGATACGCCTCTGGCTGGGCGAAGCGTTCGATCAAGACGCTGGCTGTGTTCCCAAACCATGTCGTCTTGAGCGGATCCCAGGACTTTGTTTCCGGGTTGTATTGGCGAAGCAGGGCGGCTCGGGTCGGAATCCCCGGCATGCTCTCAAGGTCCAGTTCCACGGTTGCGGGCGGCTCGACTTCGAAGCCGTTCGGATAGACCCGGTAGATCGGGCTCAGGAGCTGCAGGGTTGGAGGGACGGTCTTGTAAATTTGCGCCGCTTCGTAACGCGTATCCTCAACCCCCGACAATCCGGCCAGGCTGCCATTCTGCGGAACCTGCCTGATGATCGCCACAACCCGCCCGATGTCCCCGCCGAAGGCGAATGGCGGAACGAGAATCCGGCACTTCTGATCCGCGCTGATGGCGGTGCCACCAGATGTCCGGAGAATCGCCTCTCCAATGAAAACCGTGCGGCGAACCTCGGAGACCTTTCCTTCCGTCGTCTCCGCAACCAACCTCAACGTGTAGATCCCGTTCAGGTTCTGTTGCCAGGTTCCATAACCATAAGACCCCAGCCCGGTCGCCCAGTTGGTCAGGTTTCCTGTGGGTTCCTTGTTCGGACTCCATCTGATCTCTCCCGCCTCATGGGGGTCTTTTTCTATCGGGTCCGTGCCGGATTTCATCAGGATCCAGCTTTTCGGTGACGGCCCGGCCCCATATTCCAAACGCCAACTCTTCAATTTGGTCGCCTTGGGAAGACGCACGCTTCCAAAGATCGGAACATTCGCCCGGAGAAGCATCCCGTCCCCGGGAAGGGAGATGTTCACCGCCGCAGGCTCGCTGGCAACCAGCCGTAACGGCAAAAAGCATGCAAAGGCAAAAGCCAGTTTTTGCCGGACGCAACAGAAGGGAACATGCATAAACCGGTCAGAGGATTTCGCGCAAAGGACGCCAAGCGCGCAAAGATTTCAAGGGATGAGCTCCTCCAGGTTGTTGGCCAACCGCTCGACATTTCCTTTCAGCATTTCCCCTCCAAAGTTGATGAGCAAACCAAGCTTGAGCCCGGAGAGTCGCAAGTAGGTGATCACTTGTTTGCGATGAACGCGGGCAAGTGCCTCGATGGATTTCAACTCCACGAGCACGAGTTTCGCTACAATCATGTCGGCACGGAACCCTTCATCAAAACAGTTTCCCCGGAAAGAAATCGGGATTGGTTTCTGCCTCTCCACTTCGAACCCCCGCTCACGAAGCATGCTGGCAAGCAGCACTTCATAAACCGACTCCAATAACCCCGGCCCGAGTTCCCGGTGAAGATCAAAAGCCGCTTGGACAATGACTTTGGCAATCTCGTTTTCCTTCATCCTCTCCAACTTTGCGTTCTTTGCGCCCTTTGCGCGAGCCTGTTTTTCCTCTCCCAGTCAACGCTTTGTCTCTTCCAGAAATTCCACCGCTTCCCTGAGGGTCTCCGGACCGCAGATCGCATGGCCGAGTCCCGCAACTTCCCACAACCGCGCATGAAACTTCTGTTTTTCGTGACATTGGGGTCAGTCCGTGCATATGTGCAGCTTTTTGATCAGTGCCGCCACCGGCTTTTCTTTCGTCTTCCGGAACCGTCCAACCGCCCGGCTGATGTTGCTCCGGTCTCCCATGCCCAGCGCCCGGCAAATCCATTCATCGCCCACCACCGTATTCGATTTCACCAGCCAGGCCAGCGCCTGCTTGCGCACATCACTCTTCCGCATCACCCTGATACTTTCACGATCGATCTCCAAACATTCCAGCGCACGATCCAGGATCCTTTGCGCCTCTCCCTCGTCGTGGGGCTTCAACTCTGCCCCCTGATAGGACTTCCTTTTCCGTTTTCCCACCACCCCGGATACCATTTTCTCCAGCTTTTCCCTGAACTCCCCGCTTCCCCAATACCATCCCCGCCGCAACGGTTTCCACTCCTCTTCCTGCCGTTTTCTCGTATCCTCTTCCAAGCATTCCAGCGCGCGTTTTTGAAGGTAGGACTCGTACGCTCTCCGATCCCTGCTCTTCCCGATCCTCCAATGATGCCACCAGAGCACCGTGGCTCCCTCCAGCCACTCCGGCATCCCCGATCCCTTGCATATGCTGGAGAAGCTGCTCCACACGTATCCCTTCAACTCCTCTCCCTTCAAAAGTCCGGCCCGCGCGGGATTCAAGTGGATGTAATCACTCACCACCCGCGCGTATTCCGGTTCGTCGGAATCTACTGGGATCGCCTTGTATCTCCCCTGGAACAAATGCCCGCGCATCCGGTGCCTCGCGTTGAAGCGGGCCGTATATGTTCCCTGGAGCCACTGCATCGTCTTCACCAGATTTCCTCCCGGCGTCCCGAGCAGCAAATGGTAATGATTTCCCATCAGCACATAACTGTAAACCACCGCACCGGATCTCTGGCATGCCTCCCCAAGCGTTTCCATAAAGCATGCCCGGTCCCGGTCATCCATAAAAATCCTCTCCCCGCGATCCCCCCGGCTCATCACATGGTAGATCGCCCCCTCATATTCCACCCTCACACTTCTCGGCATCCCGCCCTTTCCCATACATCTTTCCCTCAGTCAATCCATTTTGCACGTATGCACGGACTGACCCTTTTGATGGTCGCGAGGAACCCCGCGCCCGAAAACGCCGCCCGAAAAATTACCATCTCCTCACAAAGCCCCGACGCCTCATGAAAATCCGGGGACACAGAAATCGTCCCAAACCCCGCTTAAGTTAGTGCCATTCCGGACTGACCCTTTTGATGACCCTTTTGACGAACTTTTTTACCATCTGTCCCTTTGCCTGTCTTCCTTACCCGCTACCGGACAGGCCCTGACTAGCGATGTCGCAAAAAACTGGCCAGCAACGCAGGCGAAAATCCCAGCACAAAATACAGGCCTGCTGAGGTGTTAAATAGAAGCAAGAGACATGTGACGTATACTGTCAAACAAATTACGGCTGATGCTGTAAATAGTTTATTACTTTGAAAGGATAACTCAAAGGCCACAAGAGAAGACAAGGAACCAAAAATATAAGAAAAAAATGGACCGTAGAGCAGTAACACGCTCTTGGCAGAAGGGAAATAGGCATTCTCCGTCATAGAAGAAATCCCCTCATGGTAAAGCATAGCGTTATATAGACGCACTGCTGCAATGCAGAACACTATTCCCGTAAGCACCAAGAATGTTTTTCGTTTGGGATTCATATATTATTTCGAGCTAGTCACAACAAGTCTCAAGGCAAGCCTCAAGGTCTTGCTTGGCCCAAGCCCTGCGCATATTCGCAATCTCCATTGCTTGGGAAAGTTGCATTGCTGAATCAAAGGCATTTATCGCTTCGGCGGCTCCCCCTGCGATTGCTCCTCCTAAAATGCCCCCTATGCTCGTTCCCAGGCCTGCTGCCACCCCGCTTTTAATAATTCCCTCTCCAGAACCCATTAAGCCTAATCCGCTGGTTGCTTCTATAAAATCTCGAAGAATATCCTGCATCTTTTTATTATATTCGGAATAACACTCTGCGCATCGTTTTGTGCCCGTTGGATCGTTTGACGTAAGGGGATTATTGGAGACATAGCGATATAGATTCCAATCTTTTCCTCCAAACCCAATCGAGTCCATCTGCAAGAACCGTCCAAGCTCTGGCGAGTATGCGCGTGTACGGTAGTGGTAAAGCCCTGTCTCGGCATCATACTCCCGTCCCGTGAACAGGAACGACGTAGAGGGAGTGAATAAGATATTCCCGCTTCCGTCCTTGATCACGGGCTTTCCATACGCATCATACGTGTAACTCTCGACGATGGCACCGTTCGAACTCGTCAGTGCGGTTACATTCCCAATCACATCCTGCTGGAAGTAATACATGCTCGTTCCCTTAATCACCTTTACCGGATTGTCAATTCCTCCAGCGTAAATATATTTCGCAGTGACGTTACCCGAACTATCACGTTCTTCAATAAGATCCTGGCCCGAATACACATACTTCGTCACTGTTCCATTGACATTCTTCTCAATCCTCCTGCCCAGCGCGTCATATTTATAGGTGACGCTCGTTTCGCTCTTGCTGGCCGTAATCAGGTGTCCCTCCCGGTCGTATCCGAACGTCCATGTCCCATCGCCCGTCAGGTTCCCGTTTGTGTCGTAGGTATAGGAGTTGTTGAGGTCGATCTGGGTGTATTGGTTCAGGTCGTTGACTGTGTAGTTGGTCATCGTGAGGTTATCCAACACCGTTATCCGGTTGCCCAAGGCATCATAGGAGTAACTCACTGCCCTATCCTCTCCAATTGCCAGATCGTATCCATCCTCAGGATTACTCACCCCGTATTTTACTCCTGTAAGCTGATAGGTGGGGTCGTATTGATAAACATCTCCACTGTCGTCGGCGTATTTCACCCATGTGCGATTGCCGACCTTGTCGTATCCGTATTGGAAGCTCTGGAGCACTGTGCTGGGATTGGCGGTTTGTCGCAAAGCGATCTTCGTCACCCAATTGGCATCATTGTATTCATAAACCGTCTCCAGCCCATTGGGCAGAGTTTTCTTGGTCAGACGACCCGCGTCATCGAATGTATAATCGGCGATAGCCGCATTCGATCCGTCTTTGATGCTTTCCAAGGCTCCCCGGCTGTTGAACCCGTATTTGACGACCTCCGAGGAAGGATAAGTGATCTGGTTCAGTCGCTGGGCTCCGTCGTAGGCATAGGATGCCGTGTTGCCATCGGCAGTGATCGCCGTTATTTGATTGGCCGCGTTGTAGGTCACCCCGATTTGCGAAATCGTCGTGCCTCCTTGGGCTTTGGTCAGCCCGGTCATACGGTTGGCGTCATCATAGGCTGGACTGAAAACCGTGCTGGTTGTTCCCACCCAGGTTTTAGCGGCGAGCCGATCTGCGTCGTCATATGAAAACGTGGTTTCCTGACCGCCACGTTTCGTTATCTTCGTCGGGTTGCCGTTGGCGTCGTAGTCGTAGCTCTCCTGGTTGTTGTCCGGAAACACCCATGTCTTCGTCTGATTCACGGCGTCGAACGTGTAGGTGAACTCCCGAGCCAGTGCGTCTGTGATCTTCGTCACGTTGCTTTCGGTGTCATAGGTGAACGACGTTATGTTGTTCAACGCATCCTTGATCGAAGACGTGCGCTGGAGCTTATCATAGGTCAGCTCCGTTTCCTGTCCCTCGGCATCGGTCACCTTCTTCAGGTTTGCCATCGTATCGTAATCGAAGGTTGTCTCATTGTTGAGTGGATCGATCGCTTTACTCACTTTGGAAAACCCGTTGAATTCCTTTTTCCATTCCTTTCCGAGCGGGTTGGTTACCTTCGTCTGGTTGCCAGATCCATCGGTCGCATACTCGAACGTCGTCTCCTTTCCGACCGAGTTAGTGATTTTCGTCATCAGCCCGTAGCTGTTATAACTGAAAGCGGTTTCGTTGTTCAGACCATCCTTCGTCGTAGCGAGGAGCCCCTTGGCTCCGGTGGTCGTATAGGTGTTGGTGACCGTGGTTTGATCGAGTCCATTCTTTTGCGTCAGCACATTGCCCCCGTTGTCGTATGTCCACTCCATCGTGTGTCCCAGCGGATCGGTCGTCTTCGTCCGGAAATTGTTCGCGTCATACTCGTAAGCCCACGTTTTGCTCAGCGGGTTTGTCAGCGAAATCCGGTTTGAGCGCGCAAAAATATTCGTGTTGCCCGTATCGTAGGTATAGGTCGTGATCTTTCCGCGCCTGTTGCGGTCGCTCGTTGTCAGCCCGTTGGCATCCTGCACTCTTTCCGTCCAGTTGCCCAAGGCGTCGGTCACCTTTTTCTTGGTTTGATTGTCGGTGAGTGCGGTCGCCGTTTCATGATCGAGTGAATTCTTTTTCACGAACGTCACATTCGGCTTTGCTTGTCCCTGAACTTCCGTTTCCGTGAACGTGTAATCGTTGCGGTAGTTTTCTGGTCCGGTCACTTTGGTGACTTTCAATTTTCCTGGCTGCCCATACTGTCCGTTGTATGTGACTTCCACCTTGCCGCCGTTGGCGTAGGTGATTTCCGTCACCCACCCGATCACCCAAGCCGAGTTGTTCGGGTTCGTTGACGTGTGGTAATTGTAGGAGAGAATCTGCCCGTTGGTGATCCCGATGCCGGTGAGCAGGTTGTTCGTGTAAGTGTATTCCACATCGAAGCCACTCGGACTCGTCACCTTGCTGACCAAATGCCGTTTTCCCGTCTGGGTGTTGTAGGTGAACGTCATTTCCCTTCCGCCGGGGAAGGTAAGCTTCGTCGGGCAATAGACCGTGTGGTCCTCATCCCAGAACTCGAATTCCTCGGTCTTCCACTCGAAGGAAATCTTGTTCCCGCTCCGGTCATATTGTTCCTTGAGGTATTTGGTCGTCGTGTCGAACACCCACTTCTCTCCGCTCTTGGCTGTCACCGTGATTTCATCGGTGCCGGTGAATGTCACCCGTTTGGTTTTTTTTCCATTGTAGTAGTCGTCGGACTGCTTGAATTTTTCGGCTGCCCCGTCGAAGGCCACCTCCACGTCCCCGGAGGTGGTGACAAGCCATGCGCTGTAATCGGTCGTCCAGCCGTAGCCGAAGATCCCGATGCCCCCGTTGCCGCTCATGTATTTGCGGGTCAGTTTCACGGGAATCACACCGGGCAGGTCAATGTCGCTCTGGTAGAGGCTCAACTCCGCCGTCCGGTCGTCCACGCTCATGCTTGAACTCACCGCCCCCTGCCCCACAACCACCGTGCTGCAGGCACACGCGCTGAGTTCCTGGTATGGCAACACGACACTGATTGCCGTGAGCAGGGCAGTGGCCTGCACGCTCCATTTTGCCAATCGGGTTTTTCCCGCCTTCCGGCCCATCCCCAGACTGCTGCAAAGGGCTTCGCTTGTTGTTGTTTTCATTGATGTCGAATTACGTCAGAGGGGAAAGATTGTTTTGTCAGATCGGTTTGGGAAAAAAACAGTTGGATTTCGCGCAAAGGACGCAAAGCACGCCAAGACAGAAGCATTGAAGAGGAATTCTTTCCTTTGCGGGCTTTGCGATCTTGGCGCGAGCTCCTGGTTTTCAGTTGTTCAGTTTCAGTTGCAGGTGGGGGTTCGCTTCCAGGATGGCGAGCCTTCGGGAGGCCATGTCCCGTTCAAGGCCATTGCCTTTTCCCATTTTCAGGCATGCCTCGCGTTGGGCTTCCGGGTTCTCCAGGCAGGCCAGCATGAAATCCAGATCCGAGGCGTCGTCGGTCGAATTCACCAAAGTCCGCGCCTTCACGATCACCAGCTTCTGGAATTCCTTCGGGCGGTTTTGCCCCCAGACTTCCCCCACGAGCTGGAAGCTCTGCCCCGGGTTCTTTTCCATCTTCGCGTAGATTTCCTGCCAGGCCTGTTGGTCCGCCGCGCTGATCTCGGCCTCCTTGATGTCGCGCGAGGAGGTCTTTGGGGGCTTGGCCTTCCCCGGTCGCGGGTCGCTGTTCATAAATGCCGGGTCCGGCGGATTGTTGGTCGGCGGCTTTGGCCCATCGTCGGGAGTCGGACTCGCGCAGGGATCCTCCCCCATCAACACCAATGTTCCCAACATCATCCCCAGAACAGTCACAAAAAAGAAATTTGCTTTCATAACAGATGCGGTGCATAGCACCTTAAGCAAATATTTGTCAAACAATATTTAGGATTTATGGTATTTATACACTTAGCGTTTTCTTGATTTGGATCAAACATTCTCACTTTATGAATACCTCTAATGCCATTATTGTTGCCATTATTCTTGCGCAACCGTTCGCATATGGTGAGGAGTCCGACATTAGGATTTCCCTGATCAAAACGCAGAACGAGTTGCGCACCCTGGTTGCGAAGAGGGAAGGGCATCCGCCAAGCCGCGACTACTATTCGTCGGCATTGGAAACGACGGATCCTTCCTTGCTGGAGGCCCACAGGGAGTTTGAGCGCGGGGTCGTGTTCCTGTTGCAGAACCAGCCATCCGAGGCCCGAGAACACTGGAAGGCGTCGCTCAGGTTGCTGGAATCGGGCGACGAGGAGGGAAAGCGGTGGTTGCGCCGCGCGAACGCCGCCGTCGTGCAGCGGGAAATCATCGACCTGCATCAGAAGGGCGATGCCGCTCTCGTTGCCAGGTTGGTCGGCGAGGCCAAGGGGGTAGTTGACAGGAATTCCCTGCCCGCCTCGGGGAGCATTCCGACCCGGCAATCGATGGTCGAGCACTGGCTCTTCTCCTCGGAGATCATGTTTCGATTTGCCAACTGGCTGGCCGATGATGGGCCAAAGGACGTC
Source organism: Terrimicrobiaceae bacterium (assembly GCA_041674265.1). Lineage (GTDB taxonomy): Bacteria > Verrucomicrobiota > Verrucomicrobiia > Chthoniobacterales > Terrimicrobiaceae > QYQL01. The sequence goes on along the minus strand of JBAYWC010000004.1, from coordinate 11,345 downwards.
CAGTTGGCCGGCGCCAAACGGGCGCTTGAGGAAATCTGCCGGCACCGGCTCCTCACCGAAAAAATGATCTCCGGGCAGAGGAACACGGATCACGAGGCCATGATCGACCATGTGGTTTTTGAAAAAGGCATGACCGCCTCGTTTGTCAGTCTTTTTTACAATGTGAGACTGGCAGGAAAAAGGCTTCCCCCATCCACGCGGGCGACATGGACAGCGCTCCTCGCAACATGGGCCACGGAGGCCACCGACGAACACCTCGTTTCCAATGCCTGGGACGAGGGTGTTCTGCCGAAGCCGTTTCAGGCGGAACGCTTCCAGGTGCTTTCCGCTCTGACCACGGTTTTGAACCGCTTCGAATTCCCGGATTCCGCCCGGAAGCTCGCCAAGGGGGTTGCCACATTGGACGCGACGGCCTGCCCCCCGGACGAAACCGTTTTGGCCGGACTCCTGATCGATGGAACCCAGTTGGAGGCGGCCTCCGCTTTTCTCGATGCAGCCGAGGCCGGAGGCACCAGCGACAAGACGAGGCTCCTGCGAATCAGGCTGCTGTATGCGCAGGGCCGAAACGCCGAGGCGGCTTCAAAAGCGTCCGAGTTGATTTCCCGAAGCGGTCCTCCGGAAAGTCATTTTTGGCACGGAAAGGCATTACTCGCGCTGGACAAGCAGGCGGAAGCAAGGAAGGCGTTCCGCGACTTTGTGAGCCGCTCGCCGGAATCACGCCTGGCCCCGGAAGCATGTCTTCTGTCCGCGATGCTCTCCTCCAACCTGCACGAGCCCCGACTGGCTTCCACCTACTACGAGGAAACGATGGCCCGTTACCCGAATTCCAAGGAAGCCCGCAGGGCATCGGAGCTCTTGGAAGAATAGCGCGGAAGCGAAACTTTCTCAGAGCGCGGAGATTTTGCATGACCGGTTGACAAAATCATCCATGCTGAATCCGGCAAAAGAACTCGCGCCAAGTTCGCAAGGCCCGCAAAGGGGAAAAGCTTGCAAAGACTGGAGTCAGCACCTCCGGTGTGACACCATTTTCAGATTCCATCATTCTGTCTTGGCGTGCTCTGCGTCCTTTGCGCGCAATCAAACTGCTTTTTCCCGGATGAAATGCTCTGAGTCTCTGTGGTTCAAAAGCCTTTGGGGACTCAGTCTCCCCTGTCGTGTCGGAATCCCAAAGAAGCAACCCGATAAAGCCAGGCGGAAACTGCGATGATCAGGATATCCCGTCCGAGCGAACCCCATGTCTTGAGTCTGGAGGGCTGTCCGGATCCAAAGCAGCCACAATCCACTTGAAGCCCCCGCACGAGAGCTTGGGAGAGAGCCAGACAGAAAACAACGGATAGAACGAAAACCCCGAGGCTGGCCACCCGCGCCCGCCAACCGGAAACCAGCATGGCTCCCAGAATGATCTCCAGAGGCGGCAGGCCAAGTGCGACCAAACCGATCACGGCGGGCGGAACGATCTGGAAACTGGCAATGCTGTCGGCAAACGGCAGGGGGGAAGCAATCTTGAGAATGCCGGAATAGAGAAAGAGCCCGCCCAAGAGGATGCGAAGAGGGAAAAAAATCCATCCGGTTGGCGGAGTCACCGGTTCGCCTCCTTCGGCTTCCGAGCAGCCGTCCACTCGGCCCATCCGCCCTTGAAGACCGCGACTTGGCCATAACCCAAGTCTCTGAGGGCTTTTTGAACAAGTTTGCTGTCCTCGCAATCCTTGCCGTCGCAGTAGATCACAATCGGGCGGGCACGATCAAGTTGCCCCTTCAGAGCGGCATACGCCTCGGCAAATTCATCCCGCGGAAGGCTCAGGGCGCCCGGGACGTGCGCCAGTTGATGTTCGATCCGGTAGCGGGCATCCAGAATGGTTCCCCGTCGATTTTCCACAAAATCCGAAAACTGCGCCAAGGTCAGCATGTCCGGCAAAACGGGTCCGGGAGGCGCCGGGCGCTGGGAAGTCCGCGCGATCTCCGCAACCGCCCGATCCAGCCTTTCCTGCTTGGAAGCGTAGGCAATTGGCAACGGCTTTTCCCGAAAACGATTGATCAAGAGCCCGACGAGAAGGGCCACGATGACAATGGCCGCAAAGGAGAAAACGTCCTTGCGCAAGAGTTTGAGTGGATTTTGCATATGACACTGCCCCACTCTGATAAACCAAATCAGGCGGCGATTGACGAGCGAATCTTGAAGGCATTTGCGCGAGTTCGGTAGGAGAGTGGGGCGGATCGCTTCCTGCGATGCATGACGGGACATTTTCTCCAAAAAAGAGATTTCCAATCGTCCCGCGCCCGTGTCCTCTGTTGTTATCGACTTATGAAGAGATTTGAGAATCAGGTTGCCATTGTCACGGGAGCGGGCCGGGGGATCGGCGAAGCCATAGCGAAACGCCTCGCCGCCGAAGGGGCGAAAGTGGCCGTCGTCAGTCGCACGGAATCGAATTCCGTGAAGACGGCGGAGGCCATCGATGCGGGCCACCCGGGCTGCGCCCGTCCCTACGCCGTGGACGTGGCGGATTTCGACGCCGTGCAGGAAACCGGCGAGCGGATTCTCGCCGACTTCGGGCGTTGCGACGTCCTGGTCAACAACGCGGGGATCACCCGCGACACGCTGGCCATGCGGATGTCGAGCGAGGACTGGGATGTCGTGCTCGCCACCAATCTCAAGGGCGCCTTCAATTTCACCCGTTCGATGCTTCGTTCCATGGTCAGGCAACGGTCCGGGCGCATCATCAACATCAGCTCGGTGAGCGGGCTCATGGGGCTCGCGGGACAGGCGAACTACGCCGCGAGCAAGGCCGGGCTGATCGGCATGAGCAAGAGCATCGCCCGGGAAATCGCCAGCCGCGGCATCACGGTCAATGTCATCGCCCCGGGATTCATCGAAACCGACATGACCTCGGTCCTCGGCGAGGAAGTGCGCAAGGGCGCGCTCTCGCAAATCCCGCTCTCGAAATTCGGCGCCGGCGACGACATCGCCGCCGCCGTCGCGTTTCTCGCCAGCCCGGAAGCCTCGTTCATCACAGGCCAGGTCCTCGCGGTGGACGGCGGCATGAGCATGTGACGAGCCATGACCATCGGATTCCTGAGACACGCGGAGGCGGAGGACGGAAAAGGGTCCGACTTCGATCGGAAACTCACGCCCAAGGGGCTCGACCAGGCGGCGAAGGCGGGAAAATTCTGCCTGCGCAACGGTCTTCTGCCGGACCTCATCATCACCAGCCCGCTCGTCCGCGCCCGGCAGACAGCCGGGATCGTCGCGGAAATAACCGGGTGCGATTTGATCGAGGGACGCTGGCTCGCCTGCGGGATGGAACCCGCGGATTGCCTCAGGGAAATTGCGGTTTATTCGCACAAGAACTTCGTCCTGCTCGTCGGGCATGAGCCGGATTTCAGCAGCGCCATCGCCGGGTTGTTGGGCCTGCCGGATCCCTCGGCCTTGAAAATCCGCAAGGCTTCGCTGACAGTGCTGGACCTCGTGGAGCCCGGGCCCGGTTGCGGGCAGTTGCAATTTCTGATCCCGGCGCGTTTGATGTCGTGATGTCGCCCGAAATCCTGCACACCCGATCATTCGTCCCCGACTCCGTCGCCCTCATCACGGGCGAAGCGGAGAAATCCATCGCCGCGCGCGGGATTTTCCGGATCGCCCTGAGCGGCGGCAACACCCCGCGCCCGGTCTACGAGGCGATCGCGGGACTCGACCTGCCATGGGACAAATGGGAGATCACCTTCGGCGATGAGCGGTGCGTTCCGCCGGACAGCGACCAGAGCAACTTTCGCATGGCCCGGCAGGCATGGTTCGATCCCGCGCGCATCCCCGCCAAAAACATCCTGCGAATGGAAGGCGAATCCGACCCCGCGGCCGCCGCGGGGAAATACGAGAACGGACTTCTCTCCCGCTCGACCCCCTACGTGCATGACCTGATCCTTCTCGGCATGGGGGACGATGGACACACCGCTTCACTTTTTCCCGGCACCGGGGCACTCAAAGTCAAGGACCGCCTGGTTGTTGCCAACTATGTGCCGAAGTTCTCCACGCACCGGCTGACGTTCACCTACCCGCTTCTGAACGCCGCGCGCCATGTCTGCTTCCTGGTCAGCAGCCCGGGCAAAGAGGCCGTGCTGAAGGAAGTTCTCGCCGGGAACCCCGGCTATCCAAGCGCCGCGGTGGCTCCGACAAACGGGCGGGTCACCTGGATGCTTGGCGGGGGTGCCTGAGCGACCCGGGCGGCAGGCGCCCTTTTTTTTATGAAAGCATTATTTCTCACGAACGAGTATCCCCCGCGCATTTACGGCGGCGCCGGCGTCCATGTCCAATACCTCAGTCGCGAACTTTCCAAGCTAATGCCCGTCGAGGTCCGGTGTTTTGGAGACCAAAATTCCGTGGCCCCCAATCTGTCGGTCATGGGTTTCGGTCTCGTCTCCGATGCCTACACCTGTCCGAAGCCACTCCACCCGGCATTCGGCGCCTTGCAGCGGTGCCTGGATTTCAACACGATCGCCATCGATGCGGATGTCGTCCACTGCCACACATGGTATTCCCATTTTGGCGGGATCCTTGCAAAGTTGAATTACGGAATCCCGCTCGTCGTCACCGTCCACTCCCTCGAACCCCTCCGCCCGTGGAAACGGGAACAGCTCGGCGGAGGTTATGACTTCACCTGCTGGATCGAGAAGACCGCCCTGGAAATGGCGGACGCCGTCATCGCCGTCTCGGAAGAAACCCAACGCGATGTCTCCCGCCTCTTCCATGTCGACCCGCAAAAGATGCACATCATCTACAATGGCATCGACCCCGATGAATACCGCCCCGTCCCGTCCCACGGTGCGCTCCGCAGATTCGGGGTGAATCCGCACGAACCCTACATCCTGTTCGTCGGAAGAATCACGCGGCAAAAGGGGATCATCCATCTGGTGAACGCCATCAAGCACCTGGACCCGGGATTCCAGGTCGTGCTCTGCGCCGGTGCCCCGGACACTCCGGAAATCGCGGCGGAAATGAAAAAAGCCGTCGCGGCCGCCCAGCGCTCGCGTCCGGGCGTCATCTGGATCGAGGAAATCCTCGACAACCGCTCGAAGATCGAACTCTACACCCACGCGGGAGTTTTTATCTGCCCGTCGATCTACGAGCCATTCGGCATCATCAACCTCGAAGCCATGGCGTGCGGGACAGCCGTTGTGGCGAGTGCCGTCGGCGGCATCCGCGAAGTCGTCCGCCAGGGAGAAACCGGATACCTGGTGGCGGTCGATCAGATGCGGCAGAGCCCGTTCGAGCCCCTGCAACCCGCCCGGTTCTCCAGGGATCTCGCCTCACGAATCAATGAACTCATGGCCGATCCCGCCAAGCGGATCGCCTTCGGAAAAGCGGGCCGCCAGCGCGCGCTCGACGTTTTCTCCTGGAGTTCGATCGCGCGGCAAATCCGCGACCTCTACGAGAGCCTCTGATTTGGATCTGCTCGTATAAGGGGCTCATCTGCTACCCGCAGCAATGTTTCCGGTTGGGGTAAGCCCGAACGGTTTTGTTCGTGGCAATCCCGCAAACGATGGCTATATTCTTCCCGTGCCCACGCCCGGGAGTTTGTTTGCAGCCATATTGTTCGGAGCCATTGGAATGGGAGCGTTCGTATTCGGCAAACGGCGCGGGCTGGCGAAGCCGATGATCATCGGGGTGGCGCTGATGATTTACCCTTACTTCATTTCCGACGGATGGCTGGTTTTCGGCATCGGGGCCGTCCTGTGCTACCTGCTTTACCTTTTCCGGGAGTAGGTCACTCGACGCGGATCGAGGCGCTCCGCTCGTGCCGGCCGGACTTGGCGGTGAGAGTCCAGTTTCCGGGCCGGAGAAGAAATCGGCCCGGTTCAATTTTCTTCCCATTGGCGAACCACTCGCAGGAAGGATCCGTGCTCTTGGGGACGAGGACCTGCTGGTTTCGGGGAAGGTGGGGATTGAAGACGAAAACCGCCCCGTTTTTTGGAAAGAGGATCTGGAACCCGTCGGATCTTGCGACAGCTCCCATGCGATTCTGCGATCCCGCGCACCAACCCGCATACTCCGCCGGCAGAGAAAGCACGCCCTGTCCCCCCCGGCTCTCATACATGGTCGCCGCGGATACGGATGGCCCGGTTCCGGGCAAAAACCATTCTCCCATCGCCGGCTCGCCTGTCCGGGGAAGAAGCCCGGTTTCCCGGGCGATTTCCCGTTTTTCCAATCCCATCGATTCGTCGGGCGGAGGGAGCGGCGAATCCCCTTTGGCAAGCAGGTATTGTGCGATGGCATTCCAGGCCGGCGCGGCGGACCGGACAGCCAGGGCCGCATTCATGGGCGATCCGTCCGGGTTTCCCGCCCAGACGGCCACGGTGTGTTCCCTGGTGAATCCCACGCACCAGCCATCGCGGAACCCCGAACTTGTCCCGGTCTTCACCGCGACACGGGCGCCGGTGTTCAACGGAGAATTGTCTCCGAATGAAAGGCGGCGGGCATCGTTGTCACAGAGGATATCCGTGACGATCGCGCCCGCGGCCTCCGACGCGCAGCGCGCGGGCTCCACAGGCTCGCCGACAAGCAGCGTCGCCCGCCAGGCCTCTCCCCCCCTGGCCAGCGAGGCATAGGCTCCGGCGAGGTCGAGCAGCGTGATCTCCGCATTGCCCAGAATGAACCCCGCGCCATAGGCGTCGAAATTTCCCCGGAAGCGGAACCCCCATGTCACGAGTTTCTCGAATGTCGCGCGGGCCCCCAGCTTCCCCAGCGTGACGACAGCCGGCACATTGAGCGAATTTCCCAGGGCCTCGCGGACGCGGACCGGACCGAGAAACCGGCGGTTGTAATTTTGCGGATCGTAGTCCGCGTATGTGCCGCGGATCGCTTCCTCGGTATCCGGGAGCAGACTGGCTGCGGTGACAATCCGCCGTTCGATGGCTTCGAGGTAAAGGAAGGGTTTCAGCGTGGAGCCGGCGCTGCGCGGGATCGTGGTGGCGTTGATGTCTTTTTGTTGGGGAAGCGAGGAGGAAACCATCGCGCGCACTCCCCCGGTGGCATTGTCCACGATCACGGCGCCGCAGGCGGATGCCCCGAGCGGTTCGAGGGATTTTCGCGCGGATTCCACGATCCTCCGGACCACCTGCTGGAGATCGAGATCCAGAGTGCTCCGGCGGTTGCTGTCCCCGGGGCGCAAACGGGCGAGCACCTCCCGCGTGAAATGCGGGGCAATGGCGGGCAACTCGAAATATCCGGGTTTCGGAGGGGAGCCGATCAACGTTCCGGCGGTCATGCCCCGGGGAAGAAGGTCCTGCTCGGACATCCGCATGATATTGCGTTTGTAGCGCGCCAGGGCCTGGCCTGGATTTTTCCAGGGGTTGAGGCGGGAGGGCGACTGCGGGATGCCCGCCAGGTAAACCGCCTCGGCGAATGTGAGGTCCGCCGGAGCCTTGCCGAAATAGGCATAGGCTGCCGCAACCGGGCCGATCCGCCGGTTCCCGTAGTCCAGCCGGTTGAAGTAGGCTTCAAGAATCCTCTCCTTCGACCACTGCCTTTCCAGCCGCATCGCCGCGAAGGCCTCGCGCCACTTGGCATCCCATGTTCGCCGGGTGCGCCCGGCGCCCAGCTTGATGGCCTGTTGGGTGATCGTCGAGGCGCCGGAAATGATCCGGCGGCTCCGGAGGTTGCGGAACAATGCGCCCGTCATGGAAATGGGATCGATCCCCGGATGCCGGTAGAACCTGCGGTCCTCAACCGCAACCGTCGCCGCGGGCAACCACGGGCCGAAATCCTTCAGCCGGGCGGGCCGCGCGTCCCGCGCAAAATCCGCGGAGGGCGAGGAGAACGGGCGCCCCCGCAAATCCTCGAGCACAGGAGTGGCTGGCGGCAACTGCCAGAGAGAATCCGGGAGCGGGGCATGACGGATTTTCCAATCCCCAAAGATCGCTCCCGCCACGCAAAGCGCGGCAAAACCGAGCGCCGCCCGTTTGAACCGACCGCGGATTCTCATACGGGGAGATTCTCGATCCGCCTGGTCCTGCTGGCAAGCCCGCGCTCAGGACCAAGCGGACGCACAATTAAAAAACTGCCTCTTAACGCCAATAACCGGATCGCCAGTAATAGCGGCTGCCTCTGGCATAATATCGCCCGCCAACCCACATGGCACCCGCGCGCGGCCGATCGACCCAGCGTCCGGGCACCCACATCCAGCCGTTGCCGCGCCAGCCCCAATACCCCCGCACCCAATAAGGATTCGAATAGGAAGTCACGACCGTCCGCCTTTCATAATAACCGGGCGGAGGCGCAGCCGGGATGGGGCGGGTCACCACATATTCGCGAGGTTCATAAACGGGAATCGCGGGATCCAGCACGTCGAAAATGGCGCGACCGATGGGATCCGGCGGACGAACCCGCCCGTATTGATCGACACAACCCGCCAGAAACACGAGGCCGGCGGAAAAAAGAATGTTGGGGAAGATTTTCATAATGGGAAATCGTTCGAGGCCGGGCAGGGGGATGCTTTTCGATCCGTCACAAAGCTTCCCCAGGCAAGAGGCGGGACTTGAACTGCGGTCGGGGGACAGGCATTCTGCGGCTCCCAACATGGACACGATCAAGTATCTCCTTCCGGAAAACGATATTCCCAAAGCCTGGTATAACCTCATCGCCGACCTCCCGGCCCCGCCCCCGCCGCCCCTGCATCCCGGCACCGGAGAGCCGCTCACGGCGGCCGAGTTGGAGCCGCTTTTTGCGAAGGAACTGATCGCGCAGGAGATGAGCGGCGAGCGGGAGATCGAAATCCCCGGGGAAGTCCGCCAGATCCTCGCCCAGTGGCGTCCGTCTCCGCTTTTCCGCGCCAGGCGCCTCGAAAAGGCGCTCGGCACGCCGGCAAGGATCTATTACAAATACGAGGGATCGAGCCCGAGCGGCTCGCACAAGTTCAACACCGCGCTGCCGCAGGTTTATTTCAACAAGGCGGAAGGAACCAAACGGATCACCACGGAAACCGGCGCCGGGCAATGGGGGTCGGCGCTTTCGATTGCGTGCGCGATGTTTGAAATCCCCTGCGAGGTTTTCATGGTGAAGGTGAGCTTCTCCCAAAAGCCGTATCGCAAGACCCTCATGGAAACGTTCGGAGGACGCTGCATCCCCAGCCCGAGCGGGGAAACCGATGCGGGCCGCGCCGTTTTGGCGATGGACCCGGAGTGCCCGGGATCGCTCGGGATTGCGATCTCCGAGGCCGTCGAGGTCGCCGCAAAAAATCCCGGCACCAAATACTGCCTCGGCAGTGTCCTGAACCACGTCCTGCTTCATCAGACGGTCATCGGCCTCGAATCGCTGCGCCAGTTCGAACTCGCGGAGGACTACCCGGACATCGTCGTCGGATGCACCGGCGGCGGATCGAATTTTGCGGGGATCGCCTTTCCTTTCATCGGGGAAACTCTCCGTGGCGGACGGAAGGCGCGGATCATCGCCGTCGAGCCAAGCGCCTGCCCCTCGCTCACCAAAGGCCGCTACGCCTATGACTTCGGCGACACGGGAAAACTCACGCCCCTCGTCAAGATGCATACGCTGGGAAGCTCGTTCATCCCGCCAGCCATTCACACCGGCGGGCTCCGCTACCACGGCATGGCCCCGCTTGTGAGCCACGTGCAGGAACTCGGGCTCATGGAATCCCGCTCGGTCGGGCAGAAGGATGTCTTCAGCGCGGGAGTGGCCTTTGCGAAAGCGGAGGGGATCATCCCCGCCCCCGAAGCCTCCCACGCGATTGCGGCAGTCTTTGAAGAAGCGGCGCTCTGCCGCGAGCAGGGCGTCTCCAGAAGCATTCTCCTCAACCTCTCCGGACACGGCCACTTCGACATGGCCGCCTACATGAAATATGCGGCGGGTGAACTCAAGGACTACGACTACCCGGAGGAAGAAATCGCCATGGCTCTGGCCGGGCTGCCTCCCGTCGCAAACCTTGGCCGGTAAAAATGCCTGCCGATCCGTGCGGTGTGGGAAAAGCCTTTATTCGCGGCGAAGTGCGGGGCATGTTACCAAGATGATGAACAGGTTGTTTTTCTTGGCCGGCAGAACCCGTTGTTTTCCATCGGCCAGTTCCCGTGGCATGGCCATCCTGCCCACGCGTAAAAATCCGGCAAGACATGGGCGGGATGCCTGGACCACAGCGCGTTTTCTATGCGGCCTGCTCTTCCCGCTGCTTCTGTCTTCCGGCCCGGGCTTTGCCGGGGATTTGAAAATCGAGGACGCATGGATCCGCGCCGTGCCCCCCTCATCCCGGGCGACAGCGGCCTTCATGACTTTTGTCAACAAGGGCGACAAGCCGGTGCTCATCACCGGTGGGACCACGCCCATCGCAGGCGAAGTCAAGCCGATGATCACCGTGAAGGAAGGGAATGGGGTCATGGGCATGGCCTTCGTGGAAAGCTTCTCCATCCCCGCCAAAGGCAAGCGCGTTCTTGAGCCGGGAGGCGACCATCTCATGCTGATGAAGCTCACGGAGGTTCCCAAGGCCGGGTCCACGGTCCCGTTGGTTCTGACAACCGGTTCCGGAGAAAAGAAAGTTTCCCTGAAAGTTCCCGTTCGCTGAATGGCCGAAACCAGACAAACCGACGCCCGCTCCCGCCGCATCGGGTTGATCCTTTTTGCGGCCTGTGCCGCCGTGGCGATTCCGGCATTGATCGTTCTGTTTTCCCTGGCGGGCAAATCTTCGTCTCCCTGGTTCGGCCAGTATGACGCCGAAACGCATCCGGCATTTGATTTTTCACTGACCGACCAGAATGGAAACCCCCTGCGGCTCCAGGACCTTCGCGGCCAGGTCGTGCTTCTGAGCTTCGGATTCACCCGGTGCCCGAACATCTGCCCCACCACGCTGGGCAATCTTGCCGCGGTCTATCGCAAGCTTCCTCCCGCGGCGCAGGAACGCACCAAAGTCGTCTTCGTGAGCGTGGATGAGCGCGATTCCCCGGAGGCCCTCAAGGAATATGTCCCGTTCTTCAACGAGCGATTCCTCGGCCTGACCGGTTCCCCCGCGGAGATCGGAACGACCGCGCGGGCTTATGGAGCCTTCTTCCGCAAGGCGGCGGCCGTTGGAAGCGACAAGGACGATTACCTGATCGACCACTCGACGTATACCCACCTGATCGATCCGGACGGAAATCTCCGCGTTCTCTATCGCTTCGAACAACTGCCGGAGACGGACAAAATCGCGGAGGACGTCCAGAGGGTTCTCGACATGCAGGCTCCCGGAAAACAGCCTTAGCCCGGAAAAATCACGATGAACCAGCCCATCTTGCGAATCTTTTGCCTCGCTCGCTCCCGCTCGTCTCGCCCTCGCGGGCTGCGCTGGGCGCAGGCTTCCCCACCTGTTCCCACAGGCCGG
>JBAYWC010000003.1:0-61386 GCA_041674265.1 Terrimicrobiaceae bacterium | reverse complement strand
GCCAGCGCACTTTTTCCTCATCCACTTCACGTCCCTGAACCACCATCGGCCATTGCATGGCCTCTCTTTGCTCTCAAATCCAGCTGTAGTCCAGCTTTTTTTGCAACTATCAGAGATGCGCCCGGACGCCGACACGCGTCACTTTTCTGGTTGCAATGCGTTTCCGGCTTGGTATTCTGCCGGACTTTTCCCATGCCAAAACCAATCGCACGCAGCAAAACCCGCAAGTCCGTGGCCAAACGGTTCAAGGTCACCGGGACCGGCAAAATCAAGCGCGCCAAGAGCAGCCGCCGCCACCTTCTTGCCAGCAAGAGCTCCAAGAAAAAGCGCCACATGGCGAAATCCACGCTCGTGCATGAGTCGGACGTCGCGCGCATCAAGGCGAACCTGCCGTTCAGCCACTGACATTATTTTCGATTCCACGGACTGCCCCGGAGTTTTTCGGGGATGTCGGAGCCGGCGAGTCCAGGGATCCCAACGAAACGAACAGCCGCTCCAAGGAGACCCTGTGAAAGCAGGGTGACATAACATGCCAAGAGCAACCAATGCTCCCGCCAGCCGCGCCCGCCGGAAACGCGTCATCGACGCCTCCAAGGGCTACCGCGGCCGCCGTTCCAAACTCTTCCGCTACGCAAAAGATGCGCAGATGAAGGGAAAATACTGGGCCTACCGTGACCGGAAGACCCGCAAGCGCAACTTCCGCGCCCTCTGGATCACCCGCCTGAGCGCGGCGGTCCGCGCCCAGGGCCTGACCTACAGCCGTTTCATCGAGGGACTCAAGGCCGCGAACATCCTGATCGACCGGAAAGTGCTTTCCGACATCGCCATCCAGGACGTGGCCGTCTTCAACCAGATTGCCGACAAGGCGAAGGCCGCCCTCGAAACGAAGCATCCCAAAAAGCTGGCGGCCTGATTTAGGAGCTGGGAAAAAACAGGGGATCTCACCACGGAGAACTCGGAGCGCACGGAGAGCAGAAACCATTTCCTCAGAAAGAATGATTTCTAAAAATCTTTCCATTTTCTCTGGGTCCTCTGTGGTTTAAAGTTCCTGTCTTCATGCAGCAACAAATCGAAGTCCTGCGCGCCGAAGCGCTCGAAGTCATCAGTGCCGTCACCGACCGCGCCTCGCTCGACGCGGCCCGCGTGCGCTTTCTGGGAAAAAGCGGGGCGGTCACCGCCCTCAACGAAGGCATGCGCCATGTCGCGAAGGAGGACCGCCCGCGTTTCGGGAAACTGCTCAACGATCTCCGGCAGGCGGTCACGACCGCCCTCGAAGCGCAGGAGATCCGGCTGCTGGAGAAAGCGGACGCCGAGGCAGCCGCTTCCCTCGATCTGACCCTGCCCGGAACATTTCCCGGGGCCGGCACATTGCATCCGCTCACGCAATTGATGGACCGTGCGGTGAAGTGTTTTCGCCGCATGGGATTTGCGATCGCCGACGGCCCGGATATCGAGACCGAGTGGCATTGTTTCGACGCGCTCAACACCCCCCCCGATCATCCCGCGCGCAACGAGCAGGATACATTTTACCTGCCGGATGGACGGCTCCTCCGCTCCCATACCTCCACCGTCCAGATTCGCGTCATGGAGACCACGCCGCCTCCGGTGCGGATCATCGCTCCCGGCGCGGCCTACCGTCGCGACGAAGTCGATGCCACCCACCTCGCGCAGTTCACCCAGATGGAGGGCCTCTACGTCGCCGAAAATGTGAGCCTCGCCGATCTCAAGGGCACGCTCGAATTTTTCTTCCGCGAGCTGTTCGGCCCGGGCACCGATCTCCAATTCCGCCCGCACTTTTTTCCGTTCACCGAGCCGAGCTACGAGATCGATATCCGGGCCGAAGCACTGGGGAACCAATGGATGGAACTCGCCGGCTGCGGCATGGTCGATCCCGCGGTCTTCGAGGCGATCTGCGACCGGCGGGGTGATCGCGTGTACGATCCCGAGCTGGTCACCGGATTCGCCTTCGGATTCGGCCTCGACCGCCTCGCCATGAACCTCGCAAAAATCCCCGACATCCGGATGCTCGTCGAAAACGACCTCCGGTTTTTGAGGCAATTCTGAGCGGCGCTTGTCGCGTCGACCCATCGGGAGGGCCAAAAAATATGGGCGCGTAAGGAAATTTCCATTTTTCTTCCGAGTAGGACAACCGTTGACCGAGTTGTCGGGCAAAAATCGCGGGCATCATGTTACGAAAAACCCGCCGGATCGGAACGCCACCTCAACTTGATTTCTTTTCCCGGTGTCCGGGAAAGTCTGGATTTTCCATGCCGAGCGCATAGCATGCCGAACTCGAATGAGAATAAGATGATGCAATCTCCCACATTCCGCTTCTCAGGGCATGAAACCTTTGCGTGCAGGTATGCATGGTTGCCGAAGGCAGTTCGAAAGGTGGCTGAGATGTCCGAGATTTTATCTTCCTCATACGAGGACCGTGCAATGGTCGAGCTCGGCGTCGGAAAAAACATGGTCTGTTCGATTCGGTTCTGGGCGGAAGCAGTGGGAGTCATTGAGCCCTGCAAATTTGGGCATGTTCTCACAGATTTTGGTGCCCAGATTTTTTGGCGCACCCATAACGAGCGAACAGATTCTTTTGAGGAAGGCTTCGATCCTTACCTCGAGGATATTCAAACCCTTTGGCTCCTGCACTGGAAACTGGCAACGAATGTCGAAAACCCTGTTTTCGCGTGGGACTTTCTCCTCTCGAAGTTCCAAGAGCCGGAATTGACAGTCTCCTCGGTATTCGATGCGGTCAAAAAAGCCACAATCAGCCTCGATAAGGAGCTTTCTGACTCCACCCTGGAGCAGCAATTTGAGATTTTTCTGCATTCCTACGTCCCGACGAGAGGGAGAAAAGGCGAAGTCCGGGAGGACAATCTCGACTGCCCGCTCGTTGAACTGGGGCTACTCGATCAAGTCGGTCATAGGCCCGGGAAGCGCAATGCCGGCAGGCCAGAGCCGATTTATGTTTTCCGACGCGAACCTAAGCCAGAGATATCCCCCATGCTCTTCGCTTACTGCGTGGATGAATTTTGGCGACTCCGTCATCCGGGTGAAAAAACCCTTTCATTCCAGCTTCTCGCATCAGGACATGGCAGCCCCGGCCAAGTCTTCAAACTCCCGGAAGACGACATTCACCGTCGTGCAGAGTCATTGGCCCTGGATACAGACGGATTCTTTGATTTCAGGGAATCAGCATCCATTTCATCCCTGATTCGCAAGAAACACAACCAGAGCATCTCGCTGTCCGCAATCTACGCACCCGTTCCCACATATGCCTAACAGCGACTTGCTCTCTCTTATTCGCCCTTCTGAACGGTTCCTCCGCTCAGCAGATCTTGTCCGCGACTACGAGGACCCGAGCGCACTTGAGGGCTACCACCTGACCCCATTCACGCGGCAATGTCTCACCCGAATTGGTGAGGGCATGGAAGCCAATTCCAGTCGGCGAGCATGGCGTCTTACCGGCCAATACGGGACGGGCAAATCCTCGTTCGGGCTACTTCTCGCCTCGACGGTCCGGGATGCCAGCAATCGGCTTCCAAAACCACTCTTCAAAGAGGTGGCCGAAATCCTTCCAAGTGTCCGGAAAAGCCAATACCTGCCTGTGCTGGTGGTCGGCAGTCGGGAGCCCATGGCAACGGCCATCCTGAAGAGCCTGTCAGCCGCTCTGGTGGAAAATGCCAGCAAAGGCCGCAAATCGGATCTCGAACTGGAAATCTCGCGCCTCGTCGAAAGCGATGAAGTTATTTCCGAGGACAAGCTCGTCTCTCTGGTGCAGCAATCCTCTGCAAAAATCGTCACATCCGGCAAAGCCAATGGCTTGATGCTCATCCTGGATGAAGTCGGGAAATTCCTCGAATACGCCGCCCTGCACCCCGACCGGCAGGACGTTTATCTACTGCAACGCCTGAGCGAGTTTGCCCAAAGAAGCGGCAAGCACCCCTTTATTCTCGTTTGCTTTCTTCATCAGGGATTCAATGCCTACGCCGAGCAGCTTTCTGTCACCTCCCAGCGCGAATGGGAAAAGGTCGCCGGACGGTTGGAGGAAATTGTGTTCGAGCAGCCGTTGGATCAAATCGAGGCGATTGCCGCATCCGCGCTCAACACGCAAACTCAAAAGCTTCCCGACACGTTACGCAAACAGGCTTCGTCATCCATGGAGCAAGCCATCCGGCTTGGATGGTATGGCACGGCCGCAGGAAAGGCGGCCTTGCGCGACCATGCGCTCGGGCTTTTTCCCCTTGATCCGCTTGTTCTTCCGGTCCTGATCCGCACGTTCCAGAGATTCGGGCAAAACGAGCGGTCCCTGTTCAGTTTTCTGCTTTCTTTTGAGCCGTTCGGTCTTCGGGCATTTTGCACAAGTTCTCCTGTCGAATCTGCCCGACCCTACCGCCTTCACGATTTCTACGACTATGTTCGTCTGACTTTCGGCCATCGTCTGGCGGTTGCCAGTTACCGCAGTCGCTGGAGCGTGATCGAATCCAACATCGAGAGTTACCAATCGCCCGAACCGCTCGATCACATCGTTCTCAAGACCATCGGCATGTTGAACGTCCTTCAGGCGGACGACATGGCACCCACCGAGGAAGCCATCCAATGGGCCGTTGCTGGATCGAATAAGGCAGGGCAAGCGCAAGTCGCCTCCGTTCTGAAGAATCTTCGCAAGCGCGGCGTCATCCACCACCGCGGTTACTCCAACAGCTATTGCCTCTGGCCCTATTCCAGCGTTGATATTGAGTCGCGGTTCGACGATGCAAAGAGGAGCCTTTCCAATCTCCCCAATGTCTCCAGCGCCATTCTCGACAAACTCGACAGCCGCCCCCTCGTCGCTCGCAGGCACTACATCAACACCGGCAACCTCAGATTTTTTCAGATCCATTACTGCGCAACCTCAGAACTGGAGGAACGTCTCAAACAGCCGAGCGGCGAATCCGACGGCACGATTTTCGTTCCACTCTGTGAAAATGAACAGGACCGCCAGGCGAGCCTGAATATCGCACTGGCCCAAAAGAAGGATCCCACGCGCTTGGATCTCATTGCGGTTCCCCAGCCGCTCCAGAAACTGTCCGGTGCGGTCCTCGAATCGCTTCGTTGGGATTGGGTCATGGCGAATACGCCGGAACTCAACAATGACAAATATGCTCGAGAAGAGGTATCACGCTATCAGGAACAGGCGGCGAACCAGCTCCAAAAAAACATCCAAGATTACATCGGCCTCAACCGCCTCGGGGGGAAAACCTCTTTGACTTGGGTTTACCAGGGTAAAAAGCTCCCCATCCACACAGGCCGGGAACTTCTTACCAAGCTCTCTGAGCTCTGCGACAACGTTTATTTCTCTGCGCCCCATATCGAGAATGAGCTGATTAACCGCCGCGTCCTGAGTTCCGCCGCTGCCGCTGCCCGCATGCGCCTTGTCGAGCTCATGTTCGCCAATGCGGACAAGCCCCTCCTCGGATTCTCGGCGGACAAGAATCCGCCCGAGAAATCCATGTATCTCTCAGTGCTCCAGCAAGCGGGGCTTCACCGTGAAGTTCAAGGTGTCTGGACTATCGGCAATCCCAGCCTGGATGACCCATGCCAAGTTCTTCCGGCCCTGAACCGAATCCGACAGATCATCAGCGACCAGCCCGATACCCGGGTGCCGATTGATCACATCTTCCGTGAGCTACGCCAGGCACCCTACGGCTTGCGCGACGGCCTGATTCCACTCCTGCTCGCCGTGATCGCCATTGCCGATGAACAAGAGGTCGCCTTTTACAAAAACGGCACTTTCCTCAGCGAACTCCACCAGGAAGCATTTCTTCAACTTACCAAGAATCCGCAGGATTTCGAGCTACAATACTGCAAGATCGAGGGAGTCCGCTCGGAGTTGTTCGCCAAGCTGGCCGAAATTCTAAAAGTCCGCTCGGCCCGTGACGCAGAAGTCGAACTCCTGGACGTCGTCCGTAAACTCTGCACGTTTGTTGCCCAGTTGGAGGAATACACGCGGAACACCAAACGCTTGAGCAAACGAGCTCTGGCCGTTCGCGAGGTCATCCTCGCCGCCCAAGAACCCGTGAAAATGGTCTTCCACGATCTCCCTGTTGCCTGCGGATTCTCAAAATTTGAAATCGGGGGCAAGGTTCCGACAAAAGAGGTCGAATCCTTCGTTGGTTGCCTCAAGGACGCTCTTGATGAACTCCGCCAGTGTTTCACTTCCCTTCAGGGGCGCATGCGGCACGACCTCGGCGAACAATTCGGTTACACGGCACCCAGCTTCGCCCAGACACGGATGGCAATAGCGGCCCGCGCCGAAGGCCTCCTCCTTCATGTCACCGAGCCGAAGTTGAAATCTTTCTGCTTCCGCCTCTTCGACGATCAGTTGGCCGAAGGCGAATGGCTGGAATCTTTGGGCAGTCTCCTCGCTCTCCGTCCTCCCCAGCGCTGGAGGGACGAAGACGAAGACAACTTTAACCGGGAACTGCCCGCCGCGATTGGCCGCTTTCTCCGCGCCGAGAGCGTTTCCTTCCGTTCCGGCAAGGGCGGCAAATCCTCCCGCGGCATGCGTATCGCTGTCACCCAGGCGGATGGAGAGGAGAAACAGGAGGTCGTCCATTTCAATCAGGACGAAGAAACCCAGCTCCACCAATTGGAGCAGGACATGGTTCAGCTCATCGGCAAAAACAAGCGCCTTGGCCTGGCGGCGGCTTCGCGAGCCATCTGGACCCAATTGAAAAGCACCCGCGAGTCATGAGTCAACCCCGTCACATTCTCGGTCTCTCCGGCGGCAAGGACAGCACAGCCCTTGCTCTATTCATGCGGGATAAGGTGCCCGAGATGGAATATGTTTTCTGCGATACCGGGAGCGAGTTGGATGAAACCATCGATTACCTGAACCAAGTCGAAGCCTACCTCGGAAAAAAGATCGTCCGCCTCAACCCGCGAGCGAATTTTGACCACTGGCTCGAAGTCTTCGGAGGGTATCTCCCTGCTCCAAACATGCGCTGGTGCACCAAGATGCTGAAACTCAAACCGTTTGAGGATTACGTTGGGGAAGGGGAGGTCATCAGCTACGTCGGCATTCGAGCCGATGAGGATCGAGTCGGCTATATCAGCACGAAGGAGAATATCAAAGCTGTCTTTCCGTTCAAAGAATACGGCATCGACTATGCGGGGGTCATGAAGATCCTGACCGAGAGTGGAATCGGACTCCCACCGTATCTGAATTGGGGACGCACTCACTCCGGTTGCTATTTCTGTTTCTTTCAAAAACCCATCGAATGGGTGCGTCTCCTTGAAGCGCATCCTGAGCAGTTCGACAAAGCTCAGGCCTACGAGAAACTAAGTCCCGATGCTGGGAAAACATTTACATGGAACCAAGGCATGCCCCTGAGCGAGCTTCGCAAGCCAAAGAATATCGCAAAGATCAGAGCGAAGGCCGATGAGATGAAGGAGCGCTATCGGAAATCGCGCCAAAATAGAAAACTTGTCGATGTTTTAGCGGGGCTTGAAGAAGATGATGACGCTCCCAAAGCATGCTTAATCTGCCAACTCTGATTTCTATATTATGAACTGGAAATGGATCTCAAGCTCTCATCCGATTTCAGATATTCGAGATTGGAGCAATCAACAAAGGATCGAAATAAGACCTGATTTTCAACGCAAGGAGGTCTGGTCACCTGCCGCACGTGTGCTGCTGATGGACACAATACTTCGCAATATTCCAATGCCGAAGATATTCTTACAGGCAGTAATCCGGAATAATGACACCTACCGGGTGGTTATCGATGGGCAGCAACGAATTAAAGCGATACTCGCATTTCTGAATGACGACATAAAACTTATTAAGCCTTACTCAGGAGAATACTTTGGACTAAAGTTTTCTGAACTTCCAGCAAATGTTCGCGAGGATATTCTGTCCTACAAGATTGACATAAACGAAATTCGAAACGCTCCCGATGACATTGTTCGTGACATCTATAGTCGCGTAAACAAGTATACCGTTGCCCTGAACAAACAGGAACTGAGGCGCGCAGATTTTCCTGGTGCATTCCTTAGACTGTCTGAGGAGCTTGCTCAAACCCCATTTTTTGAGGTCGGGCGAGTATTTACAGTGACCAATAGTAAACGCATGGGTGATGTGGAGTTTGTCTCAGAATTGTTGGCTCTTTTGTTGAGGGGGCCACAAGACAAGAGGGAAACGCTTGATGATTTTTACATGGACTTCACGGAATGGCCACGCGAAGAGGAAGAAGTAGTCAAGACGCGCTTCATGAATGTGCTTAGCGACTTTGAACGAATATTTGTCGGTCCGAGGCTCGAATTCGCGAAGACGAGATTTCGACAGAAGGCGGACTTTTATAGCCTATTTGCGGCAATCGACGATTGCCTCATTCAAGGAGGAACTCTGGACAATAGACCACATGATTTGTTGAGAGAAGACCTAACGCTTGTCGATCAATCCACAGCCCCTGAATCGGAAGTTCGCATATTGTCGCACTATGCAATTCAATGCGTGTCTCACGGAAACTCATTGTCAAGTCGCACATGGCGACGAGACTTTTTGAAGAATTTTTTACATGGCACCTATTTCGCCTCACCGCCCCCTCCATCGGGAGTTGAGCAGTTTCGAGCAATCCTACTAGATGGTTACATACAAGACATGTGTCCGCCTGCCGAGCTTGAATGCCCGGTCTGTTCCGGCGAACTAAAGAACTACGAATCTCACGAGGAGGCGTTTCTGACGTGGCGGAGAAACGCGGAGGTATTCCAGCTACATAATGCGGAATTCGTTCATTTGAAATGTAGAGAGGCGGCGGAGGCGGGCTTTTTTGTGTGGCACGCTCAGCCCGACGACAATGTTGCCGTAAACCCTGAATAATGCTTGGAAGGTATGGCTATTGAGCTTTTTCTTGATCACCGTTCGCGGCTCGTCTTCAGGATCGATGAACGGATTCGAGGAGCTTCAGGAAATTTCTACGAGATTACCGAGCGCATAGCCTGCGGTGGAAACGGCGTGGTGCATCAATGCGTCGATCTCGTTTCCGGCGACGAACTTGCGATCAAGTTTCAGTTGTCGAACGATTCAAAGAGGCGCACGCGCTTTGATCGGGAGATCGAGCTACTTAAACAAATTAAGCACGATCAGTTGATCAGTTATATTGACGATGGAGAAATCGCCGCCTCGATTCACGATTCCGGCAGGAACAAAGGGACTGGTTTAATTCCTTACGTGGTAATGCCTCTCGCGGAATCCAATCTGTTCAATGTTCTTAGACGCGACTCCATGAGACCACGGTATGAGGAATACATAGGCCAGTTCAAAGGGTTAGCCAAGGCCCTGAGTGTTTTGCATGAAAGGGCTATCCATAGGGACATCAAACCAGAAAACATTCTTGTGAAGGGAGAAACTTGGATATTAAGCGACTTTGGACTCTGTAAGTTCAATGAGAGCGGCGGTGAACTTACTGATGAAGATGAACCGGTCGGCCCTCGCCTCTGGATGGCCCCCGAAGGCATCAATCGAATTCTTGGCAATGCTGACACAATTTCCAAGCAATCTGATGTTTACCAACTGTGCAGCATATTTTGGTTTATCGTCACTGGCCGTCATCCTTCCGGTTGTCTCTGTCGTGACGATTGGACGGGGCCTGAGAATCTTTTTCAGCTCCTCTTCGACGCGCTGTCGCACAATGCTGCCAAACGACCAATGGATGGGGCAAGGTTGGTTGAAATGCTTGAAGAGGCGACACTTCCACCCGCATGAGTAAGTGGCTTCGCTTCCTTCGTCACTACGGGCCGGTGCCCCGGAATGACAATATGTATGACGAGACGATTCAGAGGTCGGCTCGGCGGCAGGGAATCCAGCCGATAGTCTTTGAGCATCCGACGGAAGCAGAGATCGTCAACTGCTTCAATTGGGAGACTCCCGATCCTGTATCGGTTATCCTCACCGGGACCGCTGGCGATGGGAAAACGCACCTTTGCCGGCAGGTGTGGAAGACGCTCAAGGGCGACGATGAAGCGTGGGCGTCGGACAGTCCTTACCTGACTATTCAGTTCCACTATCCGAAGGATCGGAAGACCTGGCCGGATGCTGAGGACAAGAGCCTCTATCGTTTAGTGAAGATTCACTTCATCCGTGACCTCAGTGGATGGGCTCCCCAGCAAGGTGCGGAATGGGAACCGGAGAAGGAGGAATTGTTACTGAGATTTTGCCAGTCGATTTTCGATCCCGAGTCAGAGGAGATTTTCCTCATTGCAGCGAATGATGGGCAACTCGTCGAGTCGTGGCGACGGTTGAAAGAGACCGAATACGTGAAGCGAGCACGCCGAATCTTTGAAGAACTTCTCGTCGAGGGTCGAAAAGAGCAGTCCGGTATGCGGCTCAAATTCTTCAATCTCAGTTGCTCCAGTTCTGCTGAGCTTTTCGACCGGGCGGCGGATGCTTTCCTCGGACATCCGGGGTGGAATGAATTGAAGAAGGAAGTGCCTGATGAGAACGATCTATTCGGTCTGAACTGCCCGATCCGCCACAACTACGAATTGCTGCAAACCCCACTGGTCCGCGGACGGCTGCGCTCGCTTTTGGAACTTTGCGACTATAACGGGCTGCATGTTCCCATCAGGCAAATCCTGCTCCTGCTTTCCAATGCGGTTCTTGGGCATCCAGATGCCAAGGACCATCTAATGTCACCCGCAGACGTGCCGAAGCTCATCGCCGCCGGAACAGTCTCGAAAGCAAGTCTTTACAACAATGTCTTCGGCGGAAATCTCTCGGAGATCCGGCGCCATTCGATCACGATCTTTGACTACCTGGAGCGGTTCCAGATCGGCTACGAAACGACGAACCGCGTTGACAACATTCTGATATTTGGCGAGGGCGATGAGTTGCTGGGGCCTTATTTTTCAGAATTCGTTGCTGCCGACAGTTTTTATGGTGCGGATTCCCTCTACTACGCAGCCAAGCGGGAATACGTCGAGGGCACGAACGAGAGCGAGGAAAAGTCTCAAAAGTTCCTGAACATGCTAATCAGCCAACGCCGCGGCCTCTTTTTCAAAATCTCGAAGGAGGCCGAGGATGAACTTCATCTCTGGGAACTGACTGTATTCAAGTTTGCCGGTGAATATCTCGATTCCATCGTGGAAGTGCTAAAAAGCGGCGGAGTGGTTAAGCGCCCGCTTCTCTCGCGGATCGTCAGGGGCTTGAACCGCGTTTTTACTGGAATGCTCATCAACAGCGACCGCGAACTCTATCTAGCGACTAGCGGCAACTACTCGCAGGCGAAAGTCAGCCGCATTCTCGTGGAGCGGGTGTCGGTCGACCCGAGTAAGGGCGAGAAGGTAGTTTTGCGACACGATCCCGCTGACGGTCGCGTGACCCTCACTGTGTATTTTACGCCGGAACGTTCAGTCGATTTTCCCCTGACGTTGATTCGTTATGAATTCCTCTCGCGCATTGCGATGGAAGGAGCGTTGCCCGCAAGCTTCTCGAAGGAGTGCTACGAAGATTTGCTCGCCTTCAAGAGTCGGCTCGTCGCCGCTTATATGGAACGGCAGTGCAGCGAACAGTCACACTCAGGTGCCGGCATCGGCCTCAATCTCCTCACGCTGACCGATCAAGGGATGCCCGATCCGAGATACATCGAAATTGTCCCATGACTGCGCTTCCTCCACCACTACCACCGCCGGACAGCTTCGACCAATCCTCATCAATGTGGGTGGATGAAGCAATCTGGGGCCACCGACTCTACGACGAGCAGTTGCCGTGGATGGTATTTTTGGAGTTCCTGAATGTCTTCCACCATGAGGCGGACAAGGGGCGTGCGTTCACCGAGCCGGGCGGACTGAACACGCTGAAGTATCGAGCGGCGCATCGTCTCCACTTGAGGAATATCCTTTTCAACAATCCGCACCTCGCGGAAGTGCGGCAGGCTTATCCGAACGACAACAACCGCTGGAACGAGTGGCTCAAGCGGATGAAGTCGGCCACCGGCATCGCTCACGCGCAGTTCGACTATTTACGGAAGCACTTCCACTCGTTCGACGATCTCTGCGAGACTGTGGCGCTCATTCGCTCGACGAGCCTGGAGGTGAACAGCAACAAGCGGTGGACCTCGAAATTCGTGTTCCCATACGGAAGGGACTGCCTTTACGAAGATCTCGACAACACTGCATCTACAAATGACCGACGGTTCTTCGGGCGCACCGGCGAGATGCTTTATCTCATGCTGTGCCGGACCCAGCGTAAGGATGAGTTACTCACAGCGCTGAAAGCGCGATTGACGAAAACAGACCCCGCGTGGGATTCGATCATCAAATGCCTGCAACCCGCAGAAGATGAGCAACTCAGCGGCGAACGAGCCAATTCGTTTCTGCCTTACGAGCATCACCAGTGCTTCGATGACCTCACAGAAGATTGGCTCTCGATCCTGCGCTTGAACATTCCCGGCTTCGATGTGTTTCCGCACTTGGTAAATCTCGTCGGCCTTCACCTGGTCACGTATCAATTGGGCGTCTCTCGGCAGGTTCTCGGGCTGGAGAAGCCGCTTCAGCTCATCTGTGAAGTTGTTGCGCCGAAGAAAACGCTGGTTCGGGAAATCTCCTGCGACCTTTACCAAGAGAACAATCTTTTACCGGCACAGGCCATTGAGACATTTATCTTTCGAATCGAGAACTCACATGCCTGGAAGCAGGCGCTCAGTGAGAATGGTGCGTTCGAGAAGTGCCGTAAGATTTTGCGCGACGAGGTTCATTGGGGAGAGGATTACATTGGGTCAAACGAACCTGAACAACTCATCGCCACTCTCCGCCACGATGCGATGAAACGACACAGGCAGCATGTTGCGAACATCCATCGTAACTACGGCCGTGAAATCGGTCTAGTTTCCAAACGCGGGACGGTGAAGCTCCGATATGCGCCGACCGATGCCTTGCTGAAGACGCTTCTGTTTGCGAACGTCGAGAAGTGCACCGAACTGCATCAATTCCTCGAACGCCTCCACACACGCTACGGAATCGTCTTCAGCGACAAACAGGCGGAGCAAGTGCTGCCGAAAGGCGAGTTCGAGAAGAAGGCATTCCAAGCGAATTCCCGGCGACTGGAACAGCGCCTCGGCAGCTTGGGCGTGCTCAAGCGGCTATCCGACGGCTGTGCATACGTCGTGAATCCATACTACGTGACCGAAAATGAATAGCGACGAACTGATTGGTAAGGCTGCAGCCGAATATCTCCGCGTCCGACTGACAGAAGATGACGCGGTCGGTGTCGCTCGATACCTGCTCGACTGTCTTACGGCCGATCAAACTGCCTCCATCGCAAAAGCGATCTTGGCGGATGCGAGCCTGAGTCAATTAGTTGAGATCAAATTGCCGATCCATTTTGTCGGGGGACAATGCCTGCCGGCCCATGTGCTGACAACAGAACGCACAACCTACTTCCGCAACGCGGCGTGCGAAAAGTCTGCGCTGCTCGTCGCCAACACGGGTGATGATGAAGAGCAATCGCTCAAGGAGCTGGTTCCCATTGGTGAGCCAGAGCTTCGGTCCCATCCCGCTCTGTGGGTCGGTCTGGCGGCGGACGGTCTGCCGATCACCGACCAGCACAAGGGTTGGTGGATCAAAGCCATCGAGGGCCTGCTTGAAGTCCGTTCGTTTGCGCTCGACC
Source organism: Terrimicrobiaceae bacterium (assembly GCA_041674265.1). Classification (GTDB taxonomy): domain Bacteria; phylum Verrucomicrobiota; class Verrucomicrobiia; order Chthoniobacterales; family Terrimicrobiaceae; genus QYQL01. The sequence continues at coordinate 47,738 of JBAYWC010000003.1, read as the reverse complement.
GCTTTGCCGAATACATCCTGCGGACGCGAGAAGCGGTAGAAGGTGGCCAGCCCATTCTCTTCGCGCTCGGCACAGCTTTTCCGGCTCTGCACGTTCCGCGCGACACGGCTTTCTTCCATACCCTCAACGACAAGACAGCAGGCCATCTTTCAAAGTGGAAGGCCCTCTACGCTCAGGCCATCAGGAAACGTGGCTGCTACCTCGTCAAGCAGACGCCCAATCAAACGCTGCTCTTGGAAGACGATCTCGTGGTGGCCTTCGACAAAGTGAAGGACACGATTCCAGAGAGCATCCACCCAACCATCGCCGCCTTTATCCACGCGGGAAGCGGGTGGAATCAAGAAGCGGCCGCTATCGCTGATTGTGAGTGGGAACTCATCAAGCCGCTATTCGATGGACTCAAGAAGGAAAAGTTCAACCTTGGCAAAGCGACGATTGAATTTTACGACGAGCGTGAAGCCGATCTGCTGACGACAGACGAGCGCGACTACCTCGCCCGATTGAGCGAGAGCAAGCGGACGGACGCACAGGAGGAAGACGAAGACTTCTTCCGGCGCCATCGCAATGAGCTAAAGGAGCAACCCTCGCTCAAAGCGAAGTGGGATCGCTTCATCTTCGGCACTCCGATCGAGACGGGTGATTTCATCCAGGGGATCGCGCTCTGCCTTGAGTGGCTGTTCGACCAAGATATGCCGTCGTCGAAGAGGAAGCTGAAAATCAGTAGCGACCGACGAACCAAAAAGGATCTGAAGGATTTGAATGTAGACGCCGGGTTGTATTTCGCCAGACGCTACCGCGGGCTAAAGGCGCTCTTCGGCCCTCGGGTCACCTGGGACTACGGTGAGCTGCTGAATTTTGAGGCACTGAGTGAGCTTTGGAAGACTGCGCAGAAGCCGTTCGTCAATCGATCGGTCGCGAGGTCGGCGCTGCAAATGAAGTTCCTTTTGGAACTCGAGGTCGAGCTTTCCACTGGAGCGACGGAGACGTTCTTCAAGCAACTCGTTTGGATTTACGACCCGAACGCAATCGCGAGCGAGTTCCCAGGAGACTGGTCACGTCTCGTCCAACATCCGCTTGTCGGATGCCGCGTGAATCGGGAGCCGGTGAGCGGTAAGGGCAGGTACCAGTCGCTCGACCTGCGGAACGTCCGAACACTCTATCCAGCGTATGGGCAGGATCGCGGCTCATTCGTTTCCACCTACAAGAAGGACGGCGACATCTCCCTGATTTGGCCTGCCAACCTGGCAATAGCGCAGGAACAGGACCTGGTATCCGAGCCGACCGGAGCGAGCCTTCTGACCCTCTTCCAAACGTTTCAGCAGAGCTACCTCGGAGCAGTCCAGGGCTTCGCCGAGGAAGGCTTGGCGTGCAGCCTACTGGTGAAGCAGGCGGAGGATTTTGGTGTGCTGCTCAATGCGATTTGCACCGATGGGAAAGGCGACCGGAATCGCGAGCGTCTTCTGCGACCGTTGCTTGAAATCGGAATCGTCGCCGTGGAAGGCGTGCGCGTGACGGCGATCGTGACTCCGTGGCATCCGCTGCGCCTCGCGGCGATGGCGAACAAGGCGCTGCAAGTTTCCGCTCTCATTCGCCATTTACTGACGGCGGACGACGTTTTCTTCGGCGACTCACCACTGTTCTTCAAGGAGCTAGAACAGGAGTTAGTTCACCCCTACTACCCAGAGATCGTCTTGGGTTGGCTGGCGACGAAGCCGGAGTTGCTATCGCTGACCGATCACCACCTCGATTACAGCCTTCACGAGGCCCCGGTGATCAGTAACGACGGCTACGACGACACAAACGAAAGCCCGTCAGAGACGTCCGAACTCATCGTCGATCTTACGAAGCGGTTTCTCGCTCTCTATCCGCACGAGCGGACGAATTTTTCCGTCGTCCTCTATAATTGCGACTCGGCTCGACTCCCACACGCGCTGGTGGACAAGATGACCGAGCTTCACGAAGACGAGGAGGACATGCGCTGCCAGATCATCCTCCGGCACCGCGACGGAATCAAACTGCGCGAACTCTATGAGAAGATCATTGAGTCATCAGACGCGGACGCCGATTCGTTCGTTTCGAGCGAGGCAGCCAAGGACTTCATGGCGCGGTTGCGCATTGGCATCATGGCTGACCAAGCACCGGTGCCAGATCCGAAAGATGGGCCACCCGCTGACATCGTGTTTTTGCAGGACGTAATTGCCCGGCATGCGGGCCTGGAGTGGTATCTTGAAACTTGCGTCGCCGTGGATACGGCGAACTTCATTCCTGCGCGATGGTCGCGCCGCCGGCCGTCCGCAACCGACGACATGAAGTCAGTCGTCTATCTCTGCTGCCCCGTGCAAACGACCGCTGGATGGTCGTTCATCACGGCACTGACCACCTTTCTCAAAGGCGATTGGGATGGCGTCGCGAGCAAACGACTCCTCCCAGCTCGAAAGCTCGACTTCAACGATCCGCTGACCGCCAGCATCTTCCGGGAGATTCACAATCTCGGAAACTGGGTCGTAAACTACGACGAACTGCTCGACCGCCGCCAACTGCTGAATCAGAGCGTCAAAGTGATTCGCTATAAGCAGGGTGCAACACAAGGGAGGAACATCCTCATTTCCTCGACGGCATCATTGAGCCTGCTGCGCTCGATGGTCTTGGGTCGCGTGAAGGATCTGAATCTGGAGCTCACCGATCAGGAATGCCGGGAGCTCACCGAGCGGTTCATCAATGACGCGAGCGAGATTTCGGGCGACATCGTGCTCCGGGCAGCGAAGCGCGGACGTAACGCCAGCGAACTCATGGGCGTCGTGTTGAGTCGCTACCTCATCCGTCACGAGCTGGGCACGAATCGCAGGTTCGGTTGGTATTTCTTGGACGACTACGCCGAATGGCTCGGCCAACGTGAAGAGCAGATCGCTGACATTCTCGCCCTCTCGCCCGAGGAGACCGCGGACGGCGGACTTCAACTCGCCGTCATCATTGCTGAGGCAAAGTATATTGGCTACGAGAGTCTGGCTCCGAAACGGAAGGAATCGCAGAAGCAACTCCGAGACACCGTGCGCCGAGTCCACGATGCCATCTTTGGCGATCCAAAGCGGCTCGACCGCGATCTGTGGCTCTCGCGGTTCTCGGACTTGATGCTCAATGGAATTCAGTTCCCCGCGAACTCCCCGATCGACCTAGCCGCATGGCGGAGGGCGGTGCGCGACGGCGAATGCGGCATCCACATGCGCGGCTACTCACACATCTTTGTGTCCGGCCCGACCGACGCGCCCGAGTGCTCGGATTTCGTGACCGTCGCCGAGGCCAAGCAGTCTTGGCAGGAAATCTTCTCGCGCGCACGACTCCGAGAGGTGGTCACGAGCTACTGGAGGGAGAACAACCCAACTGCCATTCGCAAAGCAATCGCAGGGGAAGACATTTGGAGCACGCAGACCTACCGGATACCTTCCAAGCGCATTCAAATCGTCCAGTGCCCGAGTGCTGACGGCGATTTATCCAATGGAGGTACTGCACCCCGAGCGGGAACGCCTGTCCCATCGGCACCAATGCCCACTCCATCCGTAATTACGGCACCGTCAACCCCGACCGCTCCAGCGCCCGAACCGACATCGGGGTCGGCTTCGCTCTGGGCGTATCCAGGGATCAGCGAACTCGTCGCGAACTACTCCGGTGGTTCGCAAGACAGCGCCGCAGATGAGGAATGGCTCAAACAGGTCGAGGGCCGCTGCAAGGGGGCATTGCAGCAGTTCCAGCTTCAATCAAAACTTCTCTCAAAATCACTGACGCCGAACGCTGCGCTGCTAAAATTTCAGGGCAGCGCCAATCTCACTGTCGAGCAGGTAATAAAGCGTCGCTCTGAGTTCCTCACCACGCATGGATTGAACGTGATTTCTGTCCGTGCCGAGCCGGGCATTGTCTCCATTGCTATCGCGCGTCCGAATCGCCGAATTCTTCATCTCGCGGAGGTCTGGAAAGCATGGAACCCCGACTGTTCTCAAGGAAATTTCAGTCTGTTGATCGGCGTGAAGGAAGAAGACAGCAGTCTTCTGTTTCTGTCACCGAAGGAGAACGCCCCACACACGTTGATCGCCGGCTCAACCGGGAGCGGCAAGTCGGTGCTCATGCAAAATATCGTGCTCGGGATCGCATGCACGAATACCCCCGAACAGGCAAAGATCGTTCTCATCGACCCGAAGCTCGGTGTCGATTACTTCGCCTTTGAAGGGATGCCGCATTTGCAGGATGGCATCATTGATGACCAAGACAAGGCCATCGCAAAACTCGAGGAATTGGTTGGCGAGATGAACCGCAGATACGCCGTTCTCAAAGCGAACAAGGTCGCGAATATCTTCGACCTGAACAGAAAGCCTGACGCCACCGAGCACTTTCCATTCTTGTGGATCATCCACGACGAATTCGCCGAGTGGATGATGACTGAAAGCTACGCCGACGCCGTTTCTAATATCGTAAGTAGGTTGGGCGTGAAGGCGCGCGCGGCGGGGATCTCCCTCGTCTTTGCCGCTCAACGACCTGACGCAAATGTTATGCCGATGCAACTCCGTTCGAACTTGGGCAATCGCCTCGTCTTGCGCGTTGATGGGGAAGGTACGTCCGAAATCGCGCTCGGAGAAAAGGGGGCTGAACGCCTGCTTGGGAAAGGACACATTGCCGCAAAACTGGAAGGCGAACCGCAGATCGTTTTCGGTCAAGTTCCGTTCGTGGAAGACAGCTTCATTTCCTCAGTCGTCAGTGTGTTGCGATACTCAACTTGAGAGAAATTCTGCCCCGCGAACTGGCCGGTAAACTTCACGCAGCCAGTGCCGCCTCGTGGCGCAGGACAAGAAACGCATCGCGACGCAATTTCGCAGAAGCGATGGTATTTCCCACAAGCTCTCAGAACTCGGCTTCAAAAACTTGGAAAACCAAGACCTCCGCAATAGTGCCTGCCTGGCCGGCAACGAGCCCGGAAGCGGGCTTGTCTTCAAGCGCGGCAACAACATCAAGCAACTTGGCTAGAGTTGTTTTCATTGCCGCCACTCCAAGCGAATTGCTCACGCAACTGCATGTTCGCTAGACCGGCCCCTGAGGAGTTCGTCTTTTCGAAGTGATTCGATTTGGGATTCGCGGACGGTGACAACCGCGAAGGTGTCGCCCACGGCGTTGAATACCTCCAGCTCGTAGCCCGGCTCCTGGCCGGGACGGCCTTCGTAATATTCCACGATGGTCGCGACATCGCCGCGACGAAGGCTCTGCTGCGGGAAATCCTCCGCGAGTGCGATGCGGGTGAAGAGCGGAGAATTCACGACCAGTCAAGCCGCCGCAGGCTGGCGTCGGCGGATGCTGAATACTTCGTTTTCTTGAAGCGGCTCGATGGACGATTCGGGAATGCTGGTGACCGCGACGGTGTCGCCGAGCGCGTTGAAAACCTCGATCGAGTATCCATCCTCGCCCCCGGGCACCGCGTGATAGTCGATGATCTTCACGACATCGCCTGCACGGAGATCGTGCTCAGCAATGTCGCGAGTCAGGACGGCATCAGTGTAGAGTTGGAAAGTCATTTGCGGGTTTTGTCTGGTACTAATGTAATGAACTTTGTGATGCCGGACAAGTGTTCCTTCATCCAAATGGAACAGATGCGAAGAGTTCGCCCGTTCGGCCCCGTGAGCGGGACTCGGATTTCGTAATACTGGCCGTGGACGGTGTTTTCGACCGGCGCTGCCTCGTGCGGGAGAACCTGCGTCCGCAAATCAGCAACGAGCCGGAAGGCCGTCTCCATCGTATAACCAGCCCCAGCGAGATAGGCAGATTTGTCGCCGGTGGCTTGGGGCACGAGCAGGTAATGCGTAACCTTCCGTGGATCAATGATGGTGTTTGTCGGGAGTTTCATCCTGCGGTTCCGAGCGTGGCGGCATTGCTGCGGATGGCCTTCAATGCCTCGCGGATTTGACCTGCCGTATTTTCAATTCCTAAAGAAAATCTCACGCACTGCCGGGCTGCGCTTCCGGGCTTCATGGCGGCCACGACATGCGAGGGATCGGGCGAGTCCGCGAGGCAGGCGGACCCGCTGCTGGCGCAGATCCCGGCCTGGTCGAGAAGGAGGAGAAGCGCTTCGGATTCGATTCCGTAGAATGTGATGTCCGTCGTGTTCGCGAGGCGCAGCGCGGGGTGGCCGTTGAGTTCGGTTTGCGGGATCGTGGTGAGAATCCCATTCTCAAATTCATCCCGTAGCGGGCGGACTTTGGCGTCAAAGGCTGGCGCTTTCTTCCGGGCAATGTCTGCCGCCATTCCGAGACCGGCAACAAGCGGGACGTTTTCGGTTCCCCCGCGCCGCCCGCGTTCCTGATGCCCGCCTTGGATGTATGCGGTGAACGGGGCCTTGCGCCGAACAAACAAAGCACCAACGCCCTTCGGCGCTCCAATTTTGTGTCCGGTGAGCGACAGGTAATCGACGGGGACATTTTTCAAGTCGATGGGGATCTTGCCCGCCGCCTGAACAGCGTCGCAGTGGAACAAGATCCCGCGAGAACGGCACAGCGGGGCGATCTCCTCGACAGGAAAAAGGACGCCGGTTTCGTTGTTCGCCCACATGAGCGAGACGCCCGCCGTCTCGGGCGTGATGGCATTCTCCAGGTCGGTGATCGAGAGAAGTCCGTCGCGGTCCACTGGCAGGTAGGTGATCCGGAAGCCCGTCTTCTCCAATTCCCGGCAGAATGTGAGGACGGCCGAGTGCTCGACCGCCGAGGTGATGATGTGCTGCTTGGCCGGGTCCGCGCGAAGCATCGCGTGGAGCGCGGCGTTGTCGCATTCTGTCCCTCCACTCGTGAAAATGATCTCCAGAGGATGGGCACCGAGGAGTTCCGCGACCTGGTCGCGTGCGGTTTCGATGACTTTCTTGAGCCGTGACCCGAACCGGTAGGAACTCGACGGATTTCCCCATTCCTCGCGAAAGAACGGCATCATCGCGTCAACCACTTCCGGCAGCACCGGGGTTGTGGCATTGTGGTCGAGGTAAATCATCAGAGGTCAAGGCTATCAGCCTGCACGAAGTAGTTCCACATCCGGATGGCGGGGGAGAGATCGCTGAAATGATTCTTCCTCCGCGAGCTTCGCGTCTTTGCGTGAAATATCTTCTGAGATAAGGTTCCGGAGAGATCTCTGGGCAGTTTCAAGCGAGCGCAAAGCTTTCTTCTCCCACCAGGTGCAGGCGCACGGATTGAGGCGCGGGGGAATCGAAGAAATAGCCTTGGACCGCATCCGTTACCGCACCACGAAGCGCAGCCAGGCGGTTGGCGCCGCCTCGGCATCATCATCGCTCACACGATCAGCTTTTCGCCGCGCGTTTGCGGGCGTTGGCGTCGAGGATTTTTTTCCTGAGGCGGAGGGATTTGGGAGTGACCTCGACATATTCGTCGGGGGCGATGTATTCGAGCGAGCGCTCGAGGCTCATGACCAGCGGCGGCGCGAGGGAAATCCCCTTGCCGTCGCCCTGGCTGCGCATGTTGGTGAGCTTTTTTGCCTTGCACGGGTTGACCGGCATGTCGTCGGGCCGCGCATTTTCTCCCACGATCATCCCCTCGTAGATTTCTTCCTGGGGTCCGATAAAGAGGCGCCCGCGTTCCTGGATGGTGTCGAGGGCATAGGCCATGCTGGTGCCGCCCTCCATCGAGACGAGGACCCCGTTATTGCGGCTTGGAATCTCGCCTTTGTGGGCCCCGTATTCCTTGAAAAGGTGGCTCGCAATGCCGTGGCCTTTGGTGACATTGACGAGGTCGGTCTCGAATCCGATGAGACCGCGGGTCGGAATCGTGGACTCGACAAGCACGCTGTGGGACTTGTGCTCCATGTTTGTAATTTCAGCCTTGCGGGACGCGAGCGATTGCAGGATGTCGCCCAGGTTCTCCGAGGGAACATCCACATACAGCGTTTCCAACGGCTCCAGAAGCGTGCCGTCCTCCTCCCGCTTGAAGATGACCTCGGGCCGGGACACCAGGATCTCAAATCCCTCGCGGCGCATCTGCTCGACCAGGATCGCAATCTGCATTTCTCCGCGGGCCTTCACGTCGAAATGTCCGGCAATCTCGGTGTCGCTGACGATCACCGAAACGTTCGTGCGGGTTTCGCGGATGAGGCGGTCGCGGATCTGGCGGGCCGTGAGCAACTTTCCATCGCGTCCGGCAAGCGGCGAATCGTTGACGCAGATTTTCATCGCGATCGTCGGAGGATCGATATCGACAAAATGGAGCGCCTCGCGGTCCTCGGTATCGGTGAGGGTCTCGCCGATGAAGATCTCCTCGAAACCGGTCAGGCCGATGATGTCGCCGGAAAACGCCTCTTCGATCTGGACTTTTTCCAGTCCCTCATGGCCGAAAAGCGCCGTGACTTTGCCGCGCTCTTTGCGCCCGCCGGCATGGATGCAGACGATGCTCTGCCCGACTTTGACCGAGCCGCTGATGATGCGGCCGTAGGCGATTCGCCCGAGGTAGTCGCTGTAATCGAGATTCGACACGAGCATTTGAAAAAACCCGGCATCCGAGGCCTTGGGAGCCGGGATGTGCCACGCGATCGCCTCGTAGAGCGGCGTCATCGTGTCGCTGGGATCGACGAGTTCGCGCTTGGCGTATCCATCCTTCGCGCTCGCATAGATGTGCGGAAAATCGAGCTGCTCGTCGTTGGCGTTGAGCTCGAGAAAAAGCTCGAAGACCATGTCCAGAACCTTGTGGGGGCGGGCGTTCTCGCGGTCGATCTTGTTGATCACCACGATCGGCTTGAGGCCGTTTTCCATGGCTTTGCGGAGCACGAACTTCGTCTGGGCCTGCGGGCCGTCGTAGGCATCCACCACCAGGAGGACACCGTCCACCATCTTCATGATGCGTTCGACCTCGCCGCCAAAATCCGCATGGCCTGGGGTGTCCACGATGTTGACGTGATAACCGTTCCAGCGGAATGCGGCGTTCTTGGCGCGGATGGTGATGCCTTTCTCCTTCTCCAAATCCATGGAATCCATCATGCGGATTTCGGTCTTCTGGTTGGCGCGGAATGTCCCGGCCTGCTTGAGAAGCTGGTCCACAAGCGTGGTCTTCCCGTGGTCCACGTGGGCGATAATTGCAATGTTACGAATTTTATCCATAGAGTCACCCGCTTCGAGGCGGGGTCGGACTATGCGGACGCAAATGCCGCCTGTCAACCTGCCGTCTCATTCTTTATCGTCCGACCGCGCCCCCAATTCGTCCATGAATGGAAAATGGGCTCCTGCCCCCCGGCCCTCTTCCACAAACGCAGCAGGAGCGGCGTTCTACCGGGCACGAATTCCTGTTGAACAGGAACGGGAGCCTGCAAGACTGCCCCCGTGAACAGAAAAACTCTTTTGGATATTCTGGCGACCCCTTCCCCCTCCGGATGGGAAAAAGCCGGACAGTCGAAGTGGATGGAGCTTGTCCGGGACTTCTCGGACCGCGTGGAAACGGATGCCTATGGCAACGCCTGGGCGGAGCTGAAAGGAGCGCACAAGTCCGCCCCGCGCGTCATGCTGGAAGCCCACTCCGATGAGATCGGGTTCATCGTGCGCCATGTGGACGAAAAAGGGTTCCTCGCCATCGGGCCGATCGGCGGATCGGACAGGACGCTCGCCCCGGCCCGCGCCGTTTCGATTTTCGGATCAAAGGGCCGGGTTCCGGGGATCATTGGAAATACCGCGATTCATCTGCGCAACACGAACAAGGACAAGATTCCGGAATGGAAAGATCTCTTTGTGGATGTCGGCGCGCATTCTGCCGCAGAGGTTGCCAAGCTTGGCATCCGGGTCGGAAACCCCGCCATCTTCGAGTCTGCCGCCATGGAGTTTCACGGAACACGCATCGTCGCCCGGGCCGTGGACAACCGGATCGGCGGCTTCATCCTGGCCCTGGCCCTGGAAAAACTGAAAGCGCGGAGGAGCAAGCCACAGGCGACAACTTTTGCGGTGAATTGTGTGCAGGAGGAAATCGGCAGCCAGGGCGCGAAAATGGTCGCGCACCGCCTCGCCCCGTCGGTCGCCTTGATTTTCGATGTCACCCACGCCACCGACACCCCTGGCATCCAGGCCAAGGAACACGGGCTCGTCGAACTCGGGAAAGGCCCGACTCTCTCGCACGGCGCCGCCAACCACCCGCTGGTCGTGGAGCGCCTGATCGCTGTCGCCGCGAAAGAAAAGATCCCTCTCCAGCACGAGGCGATCTCCCGGTCCACGAGAACCGACGCCGATGTCATTTACACCGCGCTGGACGGGATCCCCTGCGCCTTGATCTCGGTCCCGCTGAGATACATGCATTCCCCGGTGGAAATGGTCTCCCTGAAAGATGTCGGGTCGGCAGCCCGGCTGGCAGCAGGGTTTGTCGCCAGCCTGTCGCCCAAGGACCCGTTCCGCATCCACGGATGAGAGGGGTGAGCGCCGGCTCTTTCCGCCGGAGCCGGATGCCATGCTACCGCGCCCGGATCACGGGGACGACGCCTTTGGTATTCTTGGCGACAGGTCCGATGTTCCAAAGCAGGAACCCGCCGCGCCCGCGCGGGGCGATGGATTTTTCCAAGGCGAGCTGGGTGGAGATCTCGGAAGCCGCCCATCCGTGGGAAGACATGCGGTCCACCGCAATTCCAGGCCAGACGGGCACTCCCCGGGGATTGACCTGCGGGCTCCTCCACCAACGGAGGAGGGAGGAAAAGCTTTGGGGGCCGCCCTCGGCCCAATAGAGCTGCGGGGCCAAATAATCCACCCATCCCTCGCGCATCCACTTCACCGGATCGGAATACAGCTGGTGGTATTGGTCGACGCCGGCTCTCACATCGGGAGGAGACCCCTTGGTATAGATGCCAAACGGGCTCACTCCGAACATCACGCCGGGCCTCGCCGAGTGGACCGCCTCGCCGAGCGCGCGGACGAGGGCGTTCACGTTGTTGCGGCGCCAGTCGGCCTTGTCGAGAGCGCCTCCGGCGGCGCGGTAGGCCGCGTAGGTTTTGTCATCCGGAAACGGATAAATGGCCCCGCTGTTCGTGGGATACGGGTAAAAATAATCATCGAGGTGGATGCCGGCGATGTCATGCCGCTTCACCAGATCGCGGGCCACATTCACGATGTGCTTTTGGACCTGGGACGCGCCAGGGTCCATCCAAAGCACATTCCCAACCTTGTAGGCAAACTGTGGAAATTTTTTGCTGATGTGATTTTCCGAGCGGGGCTGGGAGGCATTCGCGGCGGCGCGGTAGGGATTCAGCCAGGCGTGGACAGCGATTCCCCGCTTTTTTGCCTCGGCGATGAAGAACTCGAGAGGATCGTAGCCGGGAGACCGGCCCTGGGTGCCCGTCAGATACCTGCTCCAGGGTTCCATCTGCGAGGCGTAAAGGGCGTCGCTTTCGGGGCGGACTTGCAGCAGCACGGCATTCAGGCCCGCGGCCTTCGCGGCATCGAGCAGCCGGATCGCCTGGGCGGTCTGAGCCGCAACGGAAAGACCGGAATCCGAAGGAAAATTGATGTTGTAGACCGAGGAAATCCAGGCCCCACGAAATTCCGCGCGGGCCGGCAGGACGAAGGCGAGCGTGAAAGCCCAGAAAAAAAGTCGCTTCATGGCCCCAGTAAATCAAACCCTCCCTTGACGTTCCAGCCCCGGCATGAAAATTTCGAGATCGAGATATGACAACCGATCCGACCGGACTCCTGGCATGAAGATCTTGATTTTGGGCGGCCGTGGCCGCCTCGCCGCCGCGCTGGCACGAAAGTGGCGCCCCACCCACGAAACCGTTTGCCTGTCCCGTCCGGAACTCGATGCGGCCGACATCCCCGCGCTGGAGGGACTTCTGGCGTCCCGAACGTTCGACGTTCTTGTCAACGGAACGGGCATGACAAATGTGGACGAATGCGAGACCCGGCGCGAGGAGGCCCGCACGGTCAATGCCCTGGCTCCCGCCGCGATGGCCGCGGCGGCACGAAACCGCGGAGCCCGCTTCATTCACTTCAGCACCGACTACGTCATGGACGGACTGAAGCTCGCGCCCTACTCCGAGGAAGACACCGCCCATCCGCTGGGATGGTATGGCCAGACGAAACTCGACGGGGAATCGGCGGTGATCGGAGATTCCCCCTCGCACCTCGTCGTCCGGGTCTCATGGGTCTTCGGGCCGGACAAGCCGAGTTTTGTGGACATGATCATCGGGCGCGCCCGCACAAACCCGCGGGTTGAGGCCGTCGCCGACAAATTTTCCTCCCCGACCTACGCCTGTGATGTGGCCGGGTGGCTCGAACCGTTTTTCGGCCCCTCCCTCCCCGGCGGCCTCTACCACGCCTGCAACACCGGAGGGTGTTCGTGGCGGGATTACGGGGCCCATGCCCTTCAATGCTCCGCGGAAATCGGACTGCCGTTGGCGACGACGGATGTCGAACCCCTCCGGCTGCAGGATATGAAAGCTTTCAAGGCGCCACGCCCTGCTCATACCATCCTCTCCACAGAAAAACTTTCCCGCGTCACCGGCATCGTTCCCCGCCCCTGGCAGGATGCCGTTCGCGAATATATCCAGACAAAATATGCACCGCTTCCACCTGCCTCCTGATCACTGGGAATCCGGAACCCTGCCCGCCGGGGAATCCCACCACTGCGCGAATGTCCTGCGATTGGAGGCCGGCGCGCGGATCACCGTGTTTGACGGTTGCGGACGCGAGGCCGCCGCCGTCATCGTGAAAGCCAATCCCAGAGGCGTGACCCTGAAGGTCTCCGCCTCCACGAAAACCCCTCCCCCACCCTGCTCGATCACGCTCGCCCAAGCGGTTCCCAAGGGAAAGAACATGGACCTCATCGTGCAGAAAGCCGTGGAGTTGGGGGCTTCCCTGATTGCCCCGATCCTTTCGGATCGGACCGTGGTCCAAATCGACGCCGCGGAGCTTGAAAAAAAGCGCGCCAAGTGGCGGGAAGTCGCCCTCGAGGCCTGCAAGCAGTGCGGCCAAAACCATCTCCCCGCCATCGCGAAACCCTCGCCTCCCAAGGAATTCTTCGAGCGGACCGAACGCGTCGAGATGATGCTCATCGCCTCCCTCCAACCCGATGCCAGACCGCTCAAATCCATCCTCGCGGATTTCCTCCCGACCCATGCCCGCCTCCCGCGCAGCGTGACCGTGATGGTCGGCCCCGAAGGAGATTTCACCCCCGCGGAACTTTCCCTCGCCAAAAGCAACGGATGCATCCCCGTCACCCTGGGCCCGATCATCCTGCGCACGGAAACCGCCGCCATCTATTGCCTGAGCGTCCTGGCGCACGAACTCTTCCACCCCACAAATTCCTGATGCGATCGCACCAAAGATTTGTCGTCGGGTTGCCCGGCAGAGACCGAAACCCCATGGCTTCGCCGCGGGCGACTCGTGGCCTGGGCATCCTGCCCTCGCGCAACAATCGGGTCAGGCATGGACGGGATGCTTGTGCCACGGCAGGCTTTCTCCTCCTCGCGCCATGAAATCCATCGCCTATCTCGGGCCGGAGGGAACATTTTCCGCGATTCTCGCGCGGCAGCGGTTCGGGGAAAAGGCGGGATTTCTCGACTGCAGCACGGTCGAGACCGTCTTCGACCGGGTGCTGGCGGGGGAAGCCGCCCTGGGCCTGATTCCCGTCGAGAACTCCTCGGGCGGCACGGTTTACGACACGGTGGATCTCCTGATCCGCCATGCCGGGCGGATCTCGATCCGTGAGGAATTGTCATTGGACATCCGGATCGCGTTGCTCGGACGCGCGGGCAAAGCCGTAAAGACCGTGTATTCCCATTTCGTCCAGATCAAGCACCACAGCGCGTGGCTGAAACAGAACCATCCCGCCGCCCGGCTCGTCCCCGTCTCCAGCACGGCGGTCGCCGCCAAGCGCGCGGCGGAAAGCCGGAATGCCGCGGCCCTGGCATCGCCCGGAGCGGCGGATCTCTACGGGCTGGATGTCATCGAGTTTCCGTCCGGGGGCGAACCGGTGAACGTGACGAATTTTTTTGTGATCTCACGCCGTCCGGCGGCCGCCCGCAAAAACGGGCGGACGGCGCTCATCGCGGCGCTGCGCAACGAATGCGGAAGCCTGCACAAATTCCTCGGCCCGTTCGCGCGCGAGCATGTGAGCCTCACGCGCATCGTTTCCCGTCCGGTTCCCGGCCAGCCGCAGACATATGTTTTCTACGTGGAAATCGAGGGTGGCCCGGACATGCCCGCCGTCAAACGCGCCCTCGAACGGGCCGAAAAAATCGCCCGTTCGCTGGACAACCTGGGAACATTCCCGCTCGGCAGGCGGTTTTGTTCCTGACTTGTCAAACGCCCGCCGGTTTGCGAATCAGTGGGGCATGAAATTTCTCCGGATCCTCACCACGGCGGCCATTGTTTTCCCAATGGCGCTCCTCGCCGAAGAAGCCACGATCACAGTAAAAAAAGGTGACGCGACCAGCATCGCCATCAAGCCTTTCGGTGGGGCCGAGGGAGCCACGGCATCAAAAGTGGTCCAGAACGACCTGGATCTTTCCAGCCTGTTTCTGATGTCCCCGCCCGAGAGGGCCAGCTTTTCCGTGGGGGCGACCGCGGGTGGGGGAAGCCTCCAGGGAACGGTGACCGACAACACCGGAAGCGTCATTCTCCAGAAATCCTACAGCGGGAACACCCGGTCTGCCGCCCACCAATTCTCCGACGACATCGTCGAGACGATCACCGGCAACAAAGGCATCGCCTCCTCGAAAATCGCATTCGCGTCGTCGCGCACCGGAAAAAAGGAGATCTACACCGCCGACTACGACGGGGCGAATGTGAAGCAACTCACCAACGACGGCGGCATCAGTGTCGCCCCGGCGATTTCCCGCGACGGTTCGAAGCTGGCCTACACCGGCTACCAGAGCGGGTATGCGGACATCTACCTCATCGACCTGAGCTCCGGCGCAAGAAACCGCATCATCAAATTCCCCGGCACCAATTCCGGCGCCGCCTTCTCGCCGGATGGCGGACGCATCGCCTGCTCGATCAGCCGGGATGGCAACCCCGAACTCTATGTCGTCAGCGCCGGCGGGTCCGGCACCCGGCGGCTCACGCATACGCGGGGCGTCGAATCCTCGCCATCGTGGTCGCCCGACGGCGGCGAAATCGTCTATTCGTCGGATGAACGCGGCGGTCCGCAGCTTTTCCGCATTGGCTCCGGAGGCGGAAGCGGACGCCCGATCCCCACGGGATACAGCTATTCCACCGAACCGAGCTGGTCGCCTGACGGAAAAAAAATCGCCTTTACTGTCCGCCAGGGAGGGTTCTCGATCGCCATCCTGGATCTTGCCTCCGGAACAACCCGCATCGTGGCCGAAGGCGAAGATCCGGTCTGGGGCGCCGACTCCCGCCACATCATCTATAGCAACGGATCCACGCTCACCCTACTCGACACCGTCAAAGGCCGCCCCACCCCGATCGTCAGCGGGCTCGGGAAAGTCAGCGAACCCACCTGGTCGCGGTAACGGCTGTTATTACGCGGCTGGCCAAATGCCTCTCCGTTTGCGGCGAGGTTCTTTATTGAGGGGTGTTTGCAGGCTTCTTTTTCATCGGGCAAGCGGCCGGGGGAGTTGCGCAGCACGACGTCTTGGCGGGGCAAGGTTTTTTGGTCATCAGGCAGGCTTTCGGGGTTCCCTTCGCGCAGGTCGAGGAACAACCGGTGAATCCGATGGTGGCGAGGCAGGCGACGGACAGGAGGGTGAGAATGGATTTCATGTTGGGGGGGAAAGTAGCAGAGAAAATCATTTGCGCAAGAAACGGGAAAGGGTTCTCTTGGGGGCGCTTCGTCCCCATGTTGGAAAATCGAATCATCGCCTCTACCCTCACGGAAGTCTTTGCCGGAGCCGCGGAACGTTTCGGCGATCTCCCGGCTTTTGCGAGAAAGGATGCCTCGGGGAAATTTCTTCCCGTCAGTTTTCGCGAGCTCTATGAAACGGGTCTCGATCTGGCGACGGCGCTGATCTCGCTCGGCGTGCATGCCGGGGATCATGTGGGGCTGATTGCCGACAACCGCCTGGAATGGATCTTCTGCGACTACGGGATTCTGCTCGCGGGGGCCGCCGATGTTCCCAGGGGCACCGACATCACGGACGAGGAGTTGGTTTACATCCTGGCCCATGCCGATGCGCGGGTGGTTTTTGTCGAAAACCTGACCACGCTCGAGAAACTTCAGCGATGCCATCACCGGCTGAAGAGGCACGAGAAAGTCATCCTGATGTCGGCCGCCGGCGAAGCCCCGCGCGGGGCCCTTCGTCTCGAGGACCTCATCCTGGAAGGGGCGCGGCGCAGGCAGGCCGGCGACCGGTCCGCGGCCGAGCGCGCCGCGGCCGTGAAGCCGGACGACCTTTTCACGATCATCTACACTTCCGGCACGACGGGAACTCCGAAAGGGGTCCCGCTCGCGCATGCCAACATGTGCTCGCAGATTGCCAACCTGCCATTCGATCTCGAGCCGGGAGACCGGACGCTGTCGATCCTGCCGGTGTGGCACAGTTATGAGAGGATCTTCGAGATGGTGGCCATTGCGATGGGGGCCTGCACTTATTACACGAGCCTTCGCGCGATCGGCGAGGACTTGAAAGTCGTCCGCCCGACGTTGATGGCCTCGGCTCCCAGGCTCTGGGAAAGTCTCTACCAAAAAATTCTCTCGAACGTGAAGTCCGCCTCTCCCCTGCGCCGGGTTTTGTTCCATGCGGCCTACGCCTGTGCCCGGAATGTCCACCGTGCCGAGCGGTTTTTCCTGGGGCAGGAACTGGACATGGCGGGTCGCGGTCTGCCGGAAAGTCTCGGACTGGCGGTGTCGCGTGCCCTGGGCTGGTTGACCTCCATCGTGCCGCACCGGCTTCTGGACCGTCTCGTGCTCTTGAAACTTCGCGGCATTGTCGGGGGGAGATTTCGCGGCACGATCTCCGGAGGCGGGGCACTGCAGCCGCATGTGGATGAGTTTTTCAATTTCATCGGGATCCCGGTCCTCGAGGGATATGGGCTCACGGAGACATCGCCGGTTCTCGCCGTCCGGACCTGGAAAAACCTGGTTATCGGCACCGTCGGCCATCCCTACCCCGGAACGGAAGTCCGGATCGTCGATCTGCACACGGGGGACATCCTCTATCCGAATACCTGGCGGCGCGGGCACGGGCGCGGGCTGCGGGGAGAAATCCATGTCCGGGGCCCCCAGGTCATGAATGGCTACCACAAGGATCCCGCGGGGACCGACCATGTCGTGCGGGACGGCTGGTTCAACACCGGCGACATCGGGATGATCACCTTCAACGGTTGCCTGAAAATCCTCGGACGTTCGAAGGATACGATCGTGCTCCTGAGCGGGGAAAATGTGGAGCCGCTTCCGATCGAGGCCCGCCTGGTCGGTTCCCCGCTGATCGAGCAATGCATGGTCGTCGGACAGGATCAAAAACACCTCGGGGCCTTGATTGTTCCGTCCGTGGACGGGTTTCGGGCCGCCGGCCTGAAGGTGGCGCATCTCGCGGACGTTCTTCCGCGCGAAGACGCCCACCGGCTCATGGACGATGAAATCCGCAAGCTGGTGGGCGCCGAGACCGGGTTCAAGGCGTTCGAGAGAATTGCGGTCTGGCGTTTTGTCCCGAGGTCGTTCGAGGTGGGCGATGAACTGACGAACACCTACAAGCTCAAACGCCACGTCATCACAGAGCGTTATCCGGAGGTGATTGCGGGGATGTTTTGGCAGAAGCCGACTTGATCAATTCGCGGATCTTGCCCACCCAAATAGAGAAATCCGGGTGTCCCGGATTGCTTCGCGCCAGGGTGATCATCCCGGCCAGAGCCCGGTTCGGCTGCCCGACGACGATCATGTCCTGCGCCTGTTTGAATTGCAGCCTGGGGCGGGTCACAGCGTTGAACTCATCCGCCTGGTGATCGGAGCGTCCGGCAGTAATCCGATCGGCTTCGACCTTCATCTCCAGGTCCCATGTCTGGATGAGTTGCGGATCTTTCTTCTCCCGCATGGCCGGACGCACGTTTTTTTCAAGGATTCCCGCGACATCCCCCGGTTTGCTCTCCCAGGTTTTTTCATCCGGGAGCCACTCCCCAAGCCGCATCCACTGGGCGAAGACCGACTGGCCGAGAGGCTTGAGGAGGAGGTTTTTAATCTCGTCCGAGAACGCGGGCTGTTTTCCGCCGCGATCCGCCGGTTTGTCGGGGCGGCCTTTTGCCGCATCCGGGGGAGGCATTTGGTTTGCGATCAACTCGTTGAGGTAGGCCATCACCGCGGGAAGCTGGGTCTCCGGATTTTCCAATTCTTTCCGCTGGAGAGCCAGCAGGAGATATTTCAAATGCAGCAGGAGAGCGGTCTGCAGTTCCTTCGAGCGGAGCAGGTCCGAGTGGGTTTTTTTCCAGGCGGTGAACGCCTCCACCTTGTCTTTCTTGCCTTTGAACTGCACCTCCTCAATCGCCTGGGAGTAGAAACTGGCCGCCGTCTGCCCGTTGGAAGCGACGGACTGGATCTGCCCGATGATCGCGTTGCGCTCGGAAATCTTGCCCTGCTTCTGCTTTTGCTCCAAGGCCATGATCTCTTTCATGATGGCCTCCAGATTCGGGGGAGGGGCATCCTGCTGTTGCGCATGGAGAAGGGAAATCGAGAGGAAGACACCGATGCCGACAAAACGGGGGAATTTCATGGCAGACATCCTGCCAGTTTCCGCGCTTTGGTCCAGCGTGTTCTGGTTGACAAGACCCGCATATGCCCCCACATTTTGCGGATGTGTGACCGGGGTCAATTTCTCCCGGAAGCGCGCCCGCACCATTTATGAAAGCTTTCTTGAATTACGTCCGCTGGACGAACTCCACGTTCCTCATCGGAACATTTGTCACAACCATCACCGCCGTTCCTCTCTATATCTGGCATTACGGGTTGGACAGCTTTCAAGTTTCGCTGTTTTGGTTCTTCCTCATCTCGACCGGGCTGAGCATCACACTCGGATACCACAGGCTCTTTTCCCACCTGACATTCAAGGCGAGCTGGCCGGTGAAGGCGTTCACCCTCCTGTTTGGGGCGGCGGCTTTCGAAGGATCGGCGCTCGCATGGTCCGCCGACCACCGCCGCCACCACAAATTCGTGGATCACGAGGAAGATCCCTACGATATTTCGAGGGGTCTCTTCCATGCCCACATCGGCTGGTTGCTTTTTCGCACCGGCCCCGACACCCCGCTCACTTGGGTACGAGACCTCCAAAAGGACCGCCTGGCCTGGTGGCAGCACGAGTATTATGTCCCGATCGCCATCGCGACCGCCTTCGCGCTCCCAGCGGCCATCGGCTGGCTCTGGGGCGGCCCGGTCGCGGCCCTGGGGGCCTTTCTGATCGCCGGAGTCGCCCGCATCGTGGTCGTGCATCACATGACCTTTTGCATCAACTCCCTTTGCCATTGGATCGGCGACCGTCCCTATTCCAGCAACTGCACGGCAAGGGACAGCCTCCTGATGGCGGTTTGCACCTTTGGAGAAGGATACCATAACTTTCATCACGAATTTCAGCACGACTACCGCAATGGCGTGAAGCCCTGGCAGTTCGATCCGACGAAATGGACGATCTGGCTTCTCAGCAAGCTCGGTCTCGTCCGGGGATTACGCACTGTGCCGGAGGAAAAAATCCTGAAGGCCCAGATCGCGGAACAGGACCGCCACCTGCAGGCGCACATCGACCAGCATCCGCTCACCGATTCCCTTCACGCCCTCCTGGAAAACGCCAGGACCCGCCTGAACGTGGCCATGGAGCGCTGGGAAACTCTCCTTGTTCGATATCGCGAAGCGGCGGAACGTCGCGGGGAAATTTCCCGGCGCGAAATGCGCGAACTCAAACGGGATGTTCGCGAGGCCGCGGATCAACTGCGGGAATCGATCAGGCATTGGGTGGAGACCCGCCGGACGCTCCCGAACCCGACGGCCTGACCGGCCCCAATCCGCGCGCAAGGTCTCCCTCGCGCATTCCCTCTGGAACAGACGGGAGAGCGATCTGGCGCGCAGATTCGGGGGGGGTTGGAAAAGGCCAAAACTCCGCGCTTCCCTCCCGTGCGCCGGGAAGCTAATCAACAGGGGATGCAAATCGAAAAATCAGACTCGGAGGCCGTCACGACGCTCAAGCTGTCGGGCGAAATCGATTTGCACGCCTCTCCCGCCCTGAGGGCCGAGCTTCAAAAGCGCGCCCATGCGAAGACCTCCGCGCTGCTCCTGGATTTCAGTTCCGTGGACTACATCGACTCGAGCGGGCTGGCGACGCTGATCGAGTATGTTCGCGAAAGCGCGGCGTTCAACGGCAAGCTGGCGCTTTTCGGGCTTCAGAAAAAAGTCCGGACGATATTCGACCTTGTCCGCCTGAACGAACTCTTTGTGATCAGCGGCACGGCGGAAGAGGCCATCGCCGCGCTCGCGGCAAAATGAGCCTGGTGGGGGAGTTCCGCGCATTTTTTTCCCTCAACAGGAACATCCTCTACTGGCTTTTTCTGGGTCCGTTCCGCGGCCAGCCGATCCGGTTGTCGGCCATGTTCCAACAAATGGTCCGCATCGGCGTGCAGGCCTTTCCGATGACGGCGCTCACCTCGCTGAGCATCGGGTTGACCCTCGCCATGCAAGGGGCCCAGGAACTCTCGCGGATGGGCGCCTCGTCCTATGTGCCCAACCTCGTCGCCGTGACGGTCCTCCGCGAACTCGGCCCTTTGCTGGTGGGTGTCGTGGTGATCGGGCGCAGCGGATCGGCGGTGACGGCGGAACTCGGCACGATGAAAGTCGGCGAGGAAATCGAGGCGCTCGAGGTGATGGCCATCAACCCCGTGCGATTCCTCGCCGTCCCGCGTTTCCTGGCCATGATGATCATGCTGCCCGTGCTCACGGTTTTTGGAAATTACATCGGCATGGCCGGCGGATGGGTGATTTGCCATTTCTCGCTCGACATGAGCACGGCCGGATACATCCAGCGTTTGCTCGAGGCCGGGCATCCCATGGACCTCTGCTCGGGGATCATCAAGAGTTTTGTCTTCGCCTGGTTGATCATCCTGATCTCCTGTCAGGCGGGGCTCGGAGTTTCCGGGGGAGCCGAGGGGGTCGGGCAGGCCACCACGTCGTCCGTCGTCACCTCGATCCTGGCGATGCTCGTGGCCAATGCCGTCCTGACGGCGATTTTCTTCTTCTGAAATGTCCGATCCCATCATCGAAGTCCGTGATCTGGTCAAAAAATTCGGGCCGCGCACCGTGCTCGACGGGGTCGGATTTTCCGTGAACAAGGGGGACACCATGATCATCATGGGGGGATCGGGATGCGGAAAAAGCACCCTCCTGCGCCACATCATCGGAGCCATGAAACCCACCTCGGGATCGATCAGGCTCTTCGGGGAGGAAATCACCACCATGCCGCAGACGAAACTCGAACAACTGCGTCTCCGCTTCGGAATGAACTTTCAATCCGGCGCCCTGCTCCAATCGCTCACGGTCGGCGAGAACGTGGCGCTTCCCCTCATCGAAAACAGCGCCGTCGATCCGGAGATCGTGGACCTCATCGTCAAAATGAAACTCGAGCTGGTCGGGCTCACCGGCTTTGAAAACCTCAAGCCGGACGAGATCAGCGGAGGCATGCGCAAGCGCGTCGGTCTCGCCCGCGCGGTCGCCCTGGATCCCGAGGTTCTCTTCAGCGATGAGCCGACATCCGGCCTGGACCCCATCATGACGGCCGTGATCGACCGGCTGACGCTGGATCTGACCCGCAAACTGGACATGACCGCCGTGGTCGTCAGCCACGACATGACCAGCGCCTTTCGCATCGGGACCCAGATGATCATGCTCGGCGCCGGCAAACGGGCCGGCACCATCATCGCCCGGGGGACGCCGGATGAAATCCGCAACCATCCCGATCCGGAGGTCCAGCAGTTCATCAAGGGAGAACCGGACGGGCCGGTGCCGCTGAAGCTTTCTTCCGAAGATTATATCGAGCGCCTCCTCGGCCACGAGCGCCAAAAAGGCGTGGATTATTGAGCCCGGATCCGGCGATTATTCACCACAGAGGACAAACAACGGATCTGCTTGGGACAAATGGGTTCCCTTTCCCTGGGGCATTTCCTGTTCTCCGTGGTATCAAAAACGTTTTCAGGGTGAGAATACTTCCGGCAACCGTCATCTGGGCTCACACCCCCGCAGTTCCCATGAGGGCAGGAAGGGAGTCGTTCCACTTTTCACGAAGCCCGGGAAGCGGCCAGGAGAATGATTTTCCGGCCGTCGTGATCTTCAAATTCGTATCGGCGGCGACTGTGCCGACCCGGCGGGCGGGGACTCCACGTTTCTCCAGGAATGCCATGACGTCGCCGGCATTACCGGCTTCCACCGAGAGGATGACGCGGGACTGGGACTCGTTGAAAAGCGGCACGTCCGCCCGGGAGGATCCGGAGGGGATGTCCACGGCGGCCCCGAGCATTTTGTCGCCGGAGATGCACGATTCGGCAAGCGTGACGGCGAGGCCACCCTCGGCGCAGTCGTGGGCGCTCTTCACCAGCCCCGAGCGGATCAGCGAACGAACCGCTTCCTGGACCGCGAGTTCCCTGTCGTAGTCGAGCTTCGGCGGGAGGCCGGCTTTGACCCCGTGGACGGCGAGGAGATAATGCGAGGCGCCGAGTTCGTCGCCCGGCTCGCCGACAAGAACGATGGCGTCGCCGGCGGCTTTGAAAAATTGGGTTGTAATGTGCCCGGCATCCTCGACGAGGCCGACCATGCCGACCGTCGGGGTGGGGTCGATCGCGCCCGCCGGGCTTTCGTTGTAGAGGCTGACATTGCCGCCGGTGACCGGAGTGCCGAATTTCCGGCAAGCCTCCGCCAGGCCCTCGACCGCCTCGCGAAGCTGGAGGAAATTCTCCGGTTTGTGGGGATTTCCGAAATTGAGGTTGTCCGTCACGGCGAGCGGAATCGCCCCGGTGCAGGCGATGTTGCGCGCGGCCTCGGCGACGGCGATCTTCGCTCCCTCACGGGGATCCTGGCGGCAATAGACCGCGTTGCAATCCGTGCTGGCCGCCAGGATCTTGTCCGCCTCGCGGACGATGAAGACCGCCGCATCCGAGCCGGGCAGGACGGTGGCACCCAGGCGCACCATGTGGTCGTATTGGCGCCAGACCCAGCGTTTGGAGGCAATGCTCGGGTGGGCGAGAAGCGTGTGAAGGGCGGCCGCGCAATCGGCCTCGGGGAATTGGGAGAGATCCAGCGCGGCGGGCGGGGATTTCGCGGCAACGTCCCGCGAATAGAGCGGCGCATCGTCGGCGAGCTTGCGGGCGGGAATTTCCACCGCGACGGAATCGCCCTCGCGCACCCGCATCATGCCGTCATCGTTCACCACCCCGACCTCGGCATAGGGGAGATCCCATTTTTCGAAAATTGCGCGGACGGTGTCCTCTTCGCCTTTCTTGACAATGACCAACATGCGTTCCTGGGACTCGGACAGGAGGATTTCGTAGGGGGTCATGCCGGTCTCCCGTTTCGGGACGAGATCCACATCGATCTCGACGCCGGTGCCGCCGCGGCTGGCGGTCTCGCAAGTCGAGCAGGTCAGGCCGGCCGCGCCCATGTCCTGGATGCCGGCCACGCAGCCGCTGGCGAGCAGTTCGAGGCAGGCTTCGAGAAGAAGCTTCTCGCGGAACGGATCTCCGACCTGGACAGCCGGCCGGTCCTCCTTGGATTCCTCGGTGAGTTCGCGCGACGCGAAGGCCGCGCCCGCAAGCCCGTCGCGCCCGGTCTCGGCACCCACGTAAAACACGGGATTTCCGATCCCGCGCGCAGCCCCGCGGGCGATCTGCTCATGCCGGAGAATTCCGAGACAGAAGACATTGACGAGCGGGTTGCCCGCGTAGCTGTCATCGAAATAGACCTCGCCGCCGATCGTGGGGATCCCGATGCAATTCCCGTAGTGCGAGATTCCGGCCACCACGCCCGCGAAAAGCCGCCGGTTCGCGCGGGCTCCGGCGGAATCGCCGCGGATGTCCCCGAACCGGAGCGAGTTCATCGAGAAGACCGGTCTCGCCCCCATCGTGAAAATGTCCCGGATGATCCCGCCGACCCCGGTCGCCGCTCCTTGGAACGGCTCGACCGCGCTCGGATGGTTGTGGCTTTCCATCTTGAACGCGATCGCCCACCCGTCGCCGATGTCGATCACGCCCGCATTTTCCTCTCCCGCTTTCACGAGCACACGCGGGCCGGTCGTGGGGAACTTTTTCAGCTCCAGCTTGGAATTTTTATACGAGCAATGCTCGCTCCACATCACCGAGAAGACCCCGAGTTCGGTGAAATTCGGATCGCGGCCGAGGATTTCGCGGATGCGGGTGTATTCCTCGGGCGTGATGCCGTGCTTGGCGATGATTTCGGAAGTGATCGGAGTCATAAGCGGAAGAAATTAAACCACGGAGGACACGGAGAGCGCGGAGGTTTTTAGAGAGATAGGCGTTTGATGCCCTGTTTCAGCAGCGGGACGTTGAAGTTGGTGAGGAGTCCGGTTTTCAGGGATGATGATTTGAGATAAGTTCTCCGTGGTTATTTCCATTCGTTGATCATGCTGTCAAAAATGGCGAGCCCGTCGGTGCTGCCGAGCAGGGGGTCGCAGGCCCGTTCCGGGTGGGGCATGAGGCCGAAGACATTTCCGGCCTCGTTGCGGATTCCGGCGATGTTTTCGCGCGAGCCGTTCGGGTTTGCGGCATCCGATGCCTGTCCTCCCTTGTCGCAATAGCGCAGGAGGACCTGGCGGTTGGCCCGCAGGCGCGCCAGCGTTTCGTCGTCGGCGAAGTAGCAGCCTTCGCCGTGGGCGATCGGGAGGTTCAGAATCCGTCCGGGCGATGCGGCATTCGTAAAAAGCGTGTCGTTCCACTCGACGCGCAGCCGGACGTGCTCGCAGACAAAATGAAGGCCGCGGTTCCGCACCAATGCCCCGGGCAGGAGCCCGCTTTCGCAGAGGATCTGGAATCCATTGCAGATGCCGATCACCGGCCCTCCCGAAGCCGCGAACTCCCGGACCGATTTCATGACCGGGGAGAATCGGGCAATGGCCCCGCATCGCAGGTAGTCGCCGTAGGAAAATCCCCCTGGGATGATTACCGCGTCAAAGCCGGCGAGGGAGGTGTCCTTGTGCCAGACATAGTCCGCCGAGGCCCCGGGGATCGCATTCAGCGCATGCACGCAGTCCTGGTCGCAGTTGGAACCCGGAAATCGAAGAACGGAAAATTTCATATTTTTAACCACTGAAATCCACTGATCATCACTAAAAGCTCAGAGCACCATGCGCTTCCATTCGAGTTGCGGGTGAGTGCCGAAATTGATGAGATAGCCGACCTTCTTTCCGGTGGCACGCAGATAATTGAGAAGTTGTGCCTCGTGCTCGGGAGAGAGCTGCTTTACCGCTTTGAGTTCGGTGAGGATGCCGTCGGCAACGATGAAATCGGGCTCATATCCCTGCCTCAGAAGAGCTCCTTTATAAGATATCTGGAGCCAAGGTTTTGCTTGGAAAGGGATCTTCCGGGCGGCCAACTCGCGTTCCGTGCATTCCTGGTAAACATCCTCCAAAAATCCCGGTCCCTTTTCTTTGTAAACCTCGAACGCCGCCCCCATCAGGTCATACCCCTCCTGCTTGAATAACGGATCAGCTTCCACCGGTATTGGTTAGTGTATTTTAGTGACCGTTAGTGGTTCAAAACCTTCAGATCGTAATCCTCGATGACGGGATTCGAGAGGAGGTCGCGGGCGATTTCGTGGAGGAGCGCCTCGTCGGTCTCTCCGGGAAGCTCGATCTCGATGACTTTCCCGATCCGGACGCGTCCGATTTTCTCCAGGCCGTGGTGGCGGATGGCTTCGGCGGCGGCGGCGCCCTGCGGGTCGAGGACGGAGGGTTTGGGCATGACGGTCACAAGGGCTTTCATCGGGGCAAGGGTTTCGTTTCGGAGGGGGTTGGACAAGAGGAAATTTTCGATTTCCGGGCGCGCGCGAAAAAAACCGCCGCGGCCAGTGCCGAGAGGATCAGGCAGGCGATGGAAAAGACCTCCCCGTTCCGGGCGTAGAATGTCGGCGCGGGATTTTGCGGGGCCTCCACTTTGCCGAACAAAACCCCCTCGATGAACGTATCTCCCGCCTCCGTCCGCAGGGTCTCTCCCACCCGCCCCAGGCGGTCCACCAGGCAGGTGACGCCGGTGTTTGCGGCGCGGATCATCGGGAGCTTGTTTTCCACGCAGCGAAAGACCGCATGCGCGGCATGTTGGCGGGAGCCGGCGCTCGAAAGGAACCATCCGTCATTGGTCACCACCGCGAAGGCCTGGGCACCTCTCAGGGCAAATTGGCGCGCCAAATCGCCGATCACGTCCTCGAAGCAGATGAGCGGGCCGAGTTTGACCGGCTTGGCGGACATCTCAAGGATGACGGGATACGGGCCGGCATCGAAATCACCCGGGACGAGGTCTCCCACCAGCCACGCGAACAATGGGAACGCCTTCCGGAACGGCACATACTCTCCGAACGGAACCAGATGCATCTTGTGATACATCTGCGCCTCCTTGGCATGATCGCTCAGCAGCACCACGGAATTGTAGTCGCCCTGTTCGGAGAAATAGACAGTCCCGATGAGGAAGTCCCCCTCATGCCTTTCGGCGATTCCCCGGACAAAATCCCACGTGCCCTGGTCGTTGAAGAGCGGACGGGGCGTGGCGGATTCCGGCCAGAGGATGAGGTCGGGTTTCATGGCCAGGGCGGCTTCGGTATGCCTGGCGTAGCGCTCCTGGACATCGGATTCGAAGGTCAGGTCGTTGCGGACGTTTTGAGGGATGTTGGCCTGCACGGCGGCGAAGCGGAAGCCCACGGTTTCCGGCGCCGGGGCGAAAATCTGACGGATCCCATATCCCCAGGCGAGAGTCACGAGCGCCACGGTGAGCGCAAAATCATAGTGCGGGCGCCGGACGCCCCGGCCGATTTCAAGGACGAGTCTTTTGATCGTGGCGACCATCATCAGGTTCGCCATGACGACGAGAAACGAAATTCCGCCGACGCCGGTGATGTCGGCGATTTGGATCATGGGGATGTTCGCGTTCAGGGCGATTCCGACATTGTTCCAGGGAAACTGGGGGAACAAAACTCCCCGCAGCCACTCGAGGGCCACCCAGGCCGCCGCCGCCGACCCGCAGGACCGCAGATTGTGGATCGAGCCCAGCCAGAGCGTTCGTCCGCTTTTGTCCTGCCCCGCGGGCCTGGCCACCGTGCCGAGGAAGACCACCCAGATGGCCGGATAGAGCGAAAGATACAGCGTGAGGGCCACCCACCCCGGAGTGGTCAGCGCGGTCAACCAGAACAGGCTCCCGCCAAAATACGCGCAACCGAAAACGAATCCCAGCCCGGCAAGCCGGAGCCGGTGCCGGCGGGCCGGTGGCTCGATGAGCCATGCCGCGCAGATCAGCGGGACCAGGGCCACCCAACACAGGTCCCCCCACGCGACGGGCGCATAGCAAAGCGCCATCGCGAAACCACTCAGAAGGGCAAGGATCCAGGCACGGGACACCCGCGCACCATAACCAAACCCGCCCATCCTTCCATCCCGCATTTCATCAAACCGACTCTTCCAGGGGGCGCCTCTCCGAAAGGTGCAGAGTCCAAGGGGAACGGGCGTCCCGCGAACGTGATCGGTGGCGGGCAGGATGCCATCGCTTCTTTCTTGGGCGAACAGCATTGGGATGAAAATCCCATTCGCCGCTTGAGGCGGAGGCTCGCAGACGGTATAGCCAATCGAGGCAATGAGTCCGTATCCCCAAGAATGGTCGTTTCTGACCGAGGCGTGGAAATTTGCGCTGGTGCTCACGGGACGAGAGGCGGCCGCGACCGCGCTTGTGTCCGGGGCGCTCGGCGCGGTTTCCAAGCGCGCGGATCTGCACGAGACCGAGAGGGCGAAGCGGGTGTTCTTTTCGATGCTCTGCCGCGAGGGGGCAAAGGCCGCCGTGGTGGCCGGCCCGGAGACGCCCGCCGAGCAGGCCCTCTTTTTTCTGCACCGATTGCCCGAGCCCTCGCGCCAGGCGATCACCCTTTTCTGTCTCGGCGTTTTTTCGGGCGAACATCTGGCGGGGCTGCTCGGGAAGTCCGAACCGGAGCTTGCACGATGCCTCGACGAGGCCCGGCAGCGTCTTCATCCCATTCTGGCTCCAATCTCATGAGCCCGAAATCCGCCCGTCAATTTCTGGCCATTCATCCCCCTGAAACGCGGGATTCGCGCAAGGCCGTCCGGGCTCGCGATGCGCTGGCAAAATCGCCGGTCCTTTTTGCGGAGTATGAAGCGCAAGCCGCCCTGGACAGGGAGACCGGTTCTGTCCTCGCGGGCCTCGAGGTCCCGCCGGCGGTCATCGGCGAACTCGATGCGCGGGTGGCGGCCTCCGCCGCCCACGGCAAGCGGCGCTTCAACCCGCGCGATCCGGCCATGTTGGCGGTTGCCATCGGTTTTCTTCTGCTGGTCGTCCTCCTTGCCTGGCACTTCCTCGGGCGCGCCGGGGTTTTCCCAGAAGAGGCCCTGACGATCGCGGCGGAAGGGGCCAAGCTTCGCACGGAGCAATTCGAGGTGGTCGAGGAGAAGGCGGGAGCCCTCGACGATTGGTTCGTCCTCAAAGGATTCGATCGGTTTCATATTCCCGCAAGGTTCGCAAATTACCAGGCGGCGGGAGCCCGGATTTTCAAGGCCGAAAACCGCCCGGTTGCCGTGCTTGCGATTCCGGAAAATTACATGTTTTTCCTGATTTTCGATCCCGCGCCCCTTGGCATCGGGATCCATCCGGAAGGGTCCTGGCAATTCACGGAGTTCGATTACAAATATGCCGCCGCCATCCGCGAGGAAAAAGGCATGTGCTTCATGATTGTCATCAAGGGGACTTCGAAGGACCTCGCCCGCCTCGTCGAAAACCCCTGATCAGGGTTTCCTCATCGCCCGTGACCTCCAAATAAAGAAGATCGCCGGATAGACGAGCAGTTCCATGAGTGTGGAGGTGACCACCCCTCCGACCATCGGGGTGGCGATGCGCTTCATGACATCCGCCCCGGCTCCATGACTCCACAGGATGGGCATGAGGCCGGCAACGATGACGCACGCGGTCATGGCCTTGGGCCGCACCCGTTTGACGGCCCCGTGGTAGATGGCGTCGCGGAGGTCGTCCAAATTCCGCATGGCCCCCTTTTTCTTCCAGTCCCCATAAGCGAGATCGAGGTAGAGGAGCATGACGACTCCGGTCTCCGCATCCAGCCCGGCGAGCGCGATGATTCCGACCCAGGCGGCCACGCTGAGGTTGTAGCCAAGGAGATAGAGCGCCCAGAACGCGCCGACAAGCGAGAAGGGGACCGCCAGGAGGACGATCGCCATCTTGATGGCGGACTTTGTGTTCAGGTAAATGATCAGTATGATCAGGAGGAGCGTGGCCGGGACCACCAGCAGGAGACGCTGTTGCGCCCGGAGCATGTATTCGTATTGGCCGCTCCAGAGGATGTTGTAGCCGCTGGGCAGGGAAATTTTCCCGGCACCGACCGCTTCCTCGACCGCGCGCCGGGCCATCCGCACATAGGTGCCGATATCCATGCCCTTCACATCGACGTAAATCCAGGCGTTGGGGACCGCATCTTCGCTTTTGATCCCCATCGGGGCGCGGGCGATTTTCAAGTCGGCGAGCTGGCCGAGAGGAATCTGGGCGCCGGTGGGGGTCGGCACGACGATTTCCTTGAGCGCGTCGAGGTTTTCGCGGAAATCGCGGTCGTAGCGCAGGGTGATGGCATACCGTTCGAGGCCTTCGACGGTTGTGGTCAGCGGCATGCCTCCGAGAGCGACCTCGAGGACTTCCTGCACATCGCCGAGCGTGAGGCCGTAGCGGGCGATTTCGTCCCGGCGAATATGGAATTCGATGTAGTTGCCGCCCATGACGCGTTCGGCAAACACGCTGGATGTGCCCGGCACCTCGCGGACCACCGCCTCGATCTCGGACGCGATGCGTTCCAGTTCGGGAAGATTCGGGCCGGCCACCTTGATCCCGACCGGCGTCTTGATTCCCGTGGCCAGCATGTCGATGCGGGTCTTGATCGGCATCGTCCAGGCATTGGTCAGCCCCGGAATCTGGATCGCCGCGTTGAGGGCTTCCACGAGTTCGTCCACGGTGCGCCGCCGGTGGGCGGCGGTGTTCCCGGCGGCGTCTTTGATGTCCACCTTGGGCCAATCCTTCTCGTCCTTGAGCATGACGGTGGTTTCGATCATGTCAAAGGGAGCGGGGTCGGTGGCGGTCTCGGCGCGTCCGATCTTTCCAAACGCGTGATGGACTTCCGGAAAGCTCTTGATGATCCGATCCGTGACTTGGACGATCTCCCGCGCCTTCGTGGGCGAGATGCCCGGAAACGTCGTCGGCATGTAAAGGAGATCGCCTTCGTACAGGGGAGGCATGAACTCAGAGCCGATGTGTTGGAAAGGGAAAACCTTGCCGATGGCGGACGCAAAGTTCCGCAACGGGCCCTCCGGCAGCCGTGAAGTGACAAGAAAGTCCCAGGGAACGAAGACCCAGAGCACGATGCCCAGGGCCGCGCCGATCACCTGCCAACGGAACCGGATCACGAAGTCGATGCAGGGATGGTAGATCCAGACCAGCAGGCGGTTGACCGGATTCTTCTCCTCCGGCGGGATTTTGCCCCGGATGAAATAGCCCATGAGGACTGGCGCGAGGGTGATCGAAAGGAGGGCGGCCGCCGCCATCGAGTAGGTTTTTGTGAAAGCGAGCGGCTTGAAAAGCCGGCCTTCCTGCGCCTGCAAGGTAAAGACAGGGATGAAGGAAACCGTGATGACCAGCAACGAATAGAAGAGCGTGGGGCCGACCTCGATGGAGGCATCCCGGATAATCTGCCAATGGTCCTTCTTTCCACCGTCATGCTCGATGTGCTTGTGCGCGTTTTCGATCATGATGATGACGGCGTCGACCATCGCGCCGATCGCGATCGCGATGCCGCCGAGCGACATGATGTTCGCGCTGAGCCCCTGCGCCCGCATGATGACGAAGGAAGCCAGCACGGCGATGGGCAGGATGATGATCGCCACGAGCGCGCTTCGGAAGTGAAGCAGAAAAATCATGCAAACCAGGGCGACGACGAGGCTTTCCTCGACCAGCTTTTCTTCGAGTGTCCTGACAGCGCGGTCGATCAAGGCCGTGCGGTCGTAGGCCACCGTATAGGAGACATCCTCAGGAAGCCCCTTCATGGCCTCGTCCAATTTCGCCTTGACGTCCCTGATGACCTGCCGGGCATTCGCGCCGTAGCGGACGATGGCGATGCCTCCCACTGTCTCCCCCTCTCCATTGAGTTCGGCGATCCCCCGCCGCATGTCCGGGCCGAGTTGCACGGTCGCCACGTCGCGCAGGAGGATGGGGGCGCCGTTCTCCCCGACGCCCACCGCCACTTTTTCGAGATCGGCGGTCCGCTCGACGTAACCGCGCACCCGGAGGATGAATTCCTTCTCGGCAAGTTCGAGCGACCGTCCGCCCACCTCGCCATTGCTCTTCTTGATCGCCCCGGCCACGTCGCGAATGGAAACGTCGTAGGCCCGGAGCCTCACCGGATCGACAGTGACCTGGTATTGCTTGACGAAGCCGCCGACAGACGCCACCTCGGCGACTCCCTCCACCGACGTCAGTTGGTATTTGAGATACCAGTCCTGCATCGAGCGCAGTTCGGCGAGACTGCGTTCCTTGGAATGCAGGGAATACATGAAGGCCCAGCCGACACCGGTGGCATCGGGCCCGAGCGTGGGCACCACCCCCTGCGGCAAAGCGGATGCCAGGCCGCTGAGATATTCCAAAACGCGGCTGCGCGCCCAGTAGGGATCGGTGCCGTCCTCGAAGATGACGTAGACGAACGAGAACCCGTAGAAGGAATATCCGCGCACGGCTTTTGCGTTCGGCACCGAAAGCATCTTTGCCGTGATCGGATACGTGACCTGGTCCTGGACGAGCTGGGGGGCCTGGCCCGGCCACTCGGTGTAGATGATGACCTGCGTGTCGGAGAGGTCCGGGATCGCGTCGAGCGGGATCGTGCGGAGCGCCAGCACACCGGCGGCGACCAGCGCGACCGTCCCGATCAGGACGAGAAACCGGTTCCTGAGCGAAGCATCAATGATTGCCCGGAGCATGATCGGTGGCGGATGGGGCGGGAGTGGCGACCGGCTGCGCGGAAGCGCGTCCGGGGATGAGTGTCATGGCGCAAACGGGGCACTTTCCGCCGTGCTCGTATTCTATGTTTGCATGCTCGGGCATGGGGCAGATGAATGTCTTGGGGGCGTCCGTGGCCGGGGCCTCCGGCACCGCCGCCATCCGGGCATGCCCGTCCGCCGGCACGGGGGCGGATTTCCTTTCCGGATCCAGCATTTTTTGGATGGCCTCGCGCAGCTGGCTTTCGGAATCGAGCATGAACTGGGCGGAGGTGACCACCCGGTCCCCGGGAGCCAACCCGTGCAGGACCTGGTAGCGTTCGCTGCTGTCGCGCGGCCCGAGAATCACTTCGCGGGGGTCGAATTTCCCGCCGTCCAGCGCCAGGAAGACGGTCGCCCGGTCGCCGCTTCTCAAGACGGCGCTTTCCGGCACGAGGGTGGCGGACGGGGCGATTTCGGATTCCAGTTCCACCTTCGCGAACATGCCCGGTTTCAGAAGCAGGCCGGGATTGTGGAACTCCATGCGGACCTGGGCGGTCCGGGTCTTCGGATCCAATGTGGGGTAAACATAGGTCACGCGACCGTAAAACCGCTTTCCTGGCAGGGAGTCGATGTGTGCGGCGGCCTCCTGCCCCAACTGGACGAAGGCCATGTCCTGCTCGTAGATTTGCGCCTTGAGCCAAACGAGGGAAAGATCGGCGAGGCGGTAGAGATTCATGCCCGGCTCGAACATCATCCCCGCCACCGCCGTTTTCTCGATGACAACCCCGTCGGCCGGCGAGAGCATCGTGATCGTCCGCGAGGGTTTTCCGCCGGACTTCAATTGGGCCAACTCCGCCGCCGGAACATCCAGCAAACCGAGGCGCTCGATGCTGGTCTTCGCCAGCGCCGTGTTTCCGCTGCGCGTCAGGGAGGCGAATTCCAGTTCCGTGTTATAGACCTCGGGGGAATAGGCCTCGAAAAGCGGCTCGCCCTTTTTCACGGCAAAGCCGGTGGCATCGACGAAGAGTTTCTCGATCCAGCCTTTGAACCTCGCGGTGACATCGGTGAGGGCCGTTTCGTTGAAATCCACCACGCCGACGGTGCGGATCGACCGCTTCAACGGGCCGGACGTCACTTCCCCGATCCGCACTCCCATCGTCTGGATGGTCACGGGGTCGATGTCTATCGTCCCGCCTTCCGATTTTTCGCCCTCATAAACCGGAACCATGTCCATGCCCATGCTGTCTTTGGCCGGGGTCTGGCTGACCTCGCCGGGCGTCATGGTGGACTGGTAATACCGGATCTTCCGCTCCCCGGATGCCTGGCCGGAAGCCGGGGAAGGCTGTTTGCGCAATGGCTGGAGTTTCATGCCGCAAATCGGGCAGTCGCCCGGCTTGTCCCGCACCACCTGCGGATGCATCCCGCAGGTGTAGAGTTGCTTTTCCGCCGTGGCGGCCGGTTTCGATGAGGGGTTGAATGACCGGAAGAGCAGGAATCCGGCGAGCCCGGCGCAGAGGAGGCCCACAACGAGAATCAGGGTGCGTTTCATAGGGTGGAAAAGTCTGTTTCCTGAAACGATGGCGGATTTCCCTTTGCGGGAAAATGGGCCCGGCGGGACGCGCGCGCTTCCCGGAAAAGGAGCTTTGTGCAATGGGCGATTCGTGTTTTCAAGGAAACGGTGGCGGTCGCCTTGCGACGCTCAGTGTTTGGCCGGTGGTTTCTTGTCATGGATCGTGTTCGTGAAAATGTCGCGGTGGAGGTGGCGGTTGGATCCGAGGGCGGCTTCCAATTCGCTGAGCGCCTGCGCCTGGTTCATCAGCGAATCCACGTAGAAGAGCCGTTGGGTGATCTCCTGGTTCGTGAGGGTGATGGCTTCCGTGGTATCGGCCTGGCCGGTTTGGATCGCGGATTCGAGCACTCCGCGGGTTTCGTCGAGAAGCGGGAGGGAGTCTTTCAGGATGAGGGAAGCGACGGATGCGGTTTTGGCCGCGCGAACGCGGGCGGCGGCAATCCCGGCTTCGATGTCCAGTTTCGTCGCTTCAAGCGCCCTTTTGGCGCGTTCCCTTCCGGCTGTCTTTTCGGCAATCGCTCCCTGGTTGCGGTTCCACACCGGGAGCGGCAGAATCACTCGCGCGCCCAGGAAGTTGTCGTTCATGAGGTCCGGCCCGTCGAGCGTTCTCATGAACTCGTATTCCACGCCCACGGTGATGTCTTCCCACGTTTCCGCGCGCGCGAGGGCGATTTCCGCCGCCACGGCGTCCGCTTCCAACGAGGCGCGAACCAGATCGGGACGATAGAGTTTCTTCCCGGTCGTTCCCTGCCGCAAACGGGAAATGATTTCCGCCATCGAATTCTTCAAGCCCGGCGGTTCCTTCATCCCCAACAACCCTTGGAGCGTGGCCAGCGCGACTCCTTCGTCGGCCTCGAGGGACAGGAGTTGCTGCCGGAGCCCCTCCCTCTCGACTTTCGCAAGGTTGACGGCCATCGCGGATCCCTGGCCGGCTTGCCGTTGCGCTTCGTTCAACGCGATCAACGAATCCACGGACCCGATCAATTTTTTGAGCGAGGCGGCTTTTTCCGCCGCCGCCCTGGCCTGGATGAACGCGCGCTGGACATCCAGGACCAGCTTGCGCTCCGCATCGCGGACTTCGGCCAGCGCCATCGCCACTTCCACCCGCGAAACGTTCTGTGCGCGGGCCAGCCGCCCGCTCCAGGGAAGGCGTTGCATGAGGGACGCCATCGCCTTGTCCTGGCCCTCGCCGCCAAAAAAGACATCCGCGCGATAGGAAAGGTCGATTTCGGGGTTGGGCCAGAGGCCGGACTGCAAGAGCCGCCCGCGCGCCTGCCCGATCGTGGAGTATGCGGCCTGGATGGCCGGACTATGGAAGAGGGCATATTTTTGCGCCTGGTCGAAGTCCAAAGTTTCCGCCGCAAGGATGGCGGGCAAGAGAGATACGGCGCAAGCGATTCTTCTCATATTGGGATCTAAAACGATAATTGCGGCCCAGTCCCTCAAAAAAGCGCACCGGGTCCTTGCGGACAGTTGCGACCACCTTCCCGGACAGTTTCCGTTCCGCGGCAGGAGAAGCCGAATTTTCCATGAGGGATTTCCCATGAGATACCGTTTGACTCATCCGAAGACAGGTTGTCCATTTGGGATGACTTGAACAAACAAGACACCATGAAATCACTCATCGCAATCGCAGCCCTCAGCATGTTTGGTCTCGCCGGCGTTTCTCGCGGCGACGACCAGGCCAAACCAACCCCCTATCCGCTGGAAATCTGCTTCATCTCAGGGGACAAGCTCGGAGAGATGGGCAAGCCTTTCGCCTTCGTTTACGAGGGCCAGGAAATCAAAATGTGTTGCAAGGATTGCAAGAAGCAATTCGACAAGGACCCCGCCGCGGCCATGAAGAAATTCCAGGAGGCCGTCAAGGCGAAGCCGTCCGGCGCCTCCCATTCGATGGACAACATGCAGATGCCGTAAAGGGCCGCCAATTCAACGGGTGGGGGCGCGGGGGAATCCGCGCTTCTTTTCGCGCATGCTCACGGAACTCCAACAGCCGGCTTATCAGCACGTCCTCATCAATCACCTGCCGATTGTCGGCACGGCGCTGGGAGTTCTCGCGTTGGTCGTTGCGCTGGCTCTGCGCCAGCGGTCGGCGCTGGTCACCGCCCTTGTGATTGTCCTCGTTGCGGGGGCTTCCGCGTGGCCGGTCTATGAAACCGGCTCCGCGGCCTACAAACCGATCCGCAAGATCTCCGACGCCGCCGGCTCCGACTGGCTGGATGAACACATGGACCGCGCCGACCGGCTGGCCTGGACTTTCTACGCAATGGCCGGTCTCGCCACCATTGCGCTCGTCATTCCCGCGCGCTGGCCGCGCACGTCCCTGCCGCTGGCCGCCACGACCGCCCTCGCGGCCATTGCCTGCATGGTAGTTGGTGTATACATCGCCCAGCCGGGCGGCAGGGTGCGGCATGTTGAGTTCCGTGTTCCTGGCCAGCTTCCATCAAGTCAGTAATATTTTCGGTCTTGGTCGTTGAACGCTGCGCCTTTTATTGTCGCCGGGAACTCGGCCAATGGTCGTAGGGGAGCAGGAAGCGGGCATGGTTTTCCAGACTTCATCTTTGTAGTTTCACGGAAAATTGAGGACAGAGGTGGGCTTTGCACTCCTCGTAGCGGGCTAACCCGGATAAATCACAGAGGGGTGGTTCAGATTGCGTAACGCTTTGGCCGCCAGAGTCGGCGGCTGACCGAGGCATATCCCACTGTGATCTGGTGACCCCCAGATGCAACTCGTGTTTCTCCAAGAGGAGCTGATCCCACGCCTCGAGGAGGCCCGCGAGGGGACACGCCGCGGTTTTTTCGTTGTTGCCGCCCACTTCGTCCTCGGAGCATTTCTGGGGATGATCCGGTGCCTGACTCGTGTGCTGGTGCGCACGGGAAGTGGGCGGCAACGCTACAGCGCGCTCGGGGCGGTGGAAACCAGAGATCACGATCTGGCGAGCATCCGAACGGCCGGGTCGCTCAACGCACAAACCGTCAAACATGCGGGCGCGTTCCGGGTTGGAGCAGGCTGTCGAGCGCGTAGCGGGTCCATGTCGCGCCTGTGAAATCCGCATGGCGGGCAATCGCGGGAGCCAGCCTTCTCAGGTAAACCGGACGGGGGATTTCGACGGCTCCGAAACGCGCAAGGTGAGGGGTAACCCACTGGATGTCCAACAGCTCGAACCCGCCTTTTTTCAGCAGAGCCACCAGGCAACACAGGGCGAGTTTGGATGCGTTCGTGACACGGTGAAACATCGATTCCCCAAAAAATGCCGCGCCGATCCGGACCCCATACAATCCGCCCGCGAGACGGCTCCGGCTCCAGATTTCAACCGAATGCGCATGGCCGGCCTGGTGCAGGGCGACATAGCTCCGGAAAATCGTCTCGTCGATCCATGTCTCCTCGCGTTCCGCGCACGCCAACACGACCTCCGGAAAGCAGGAGTCCACGCGAAGCTCCCAATCCATTTCCTTCCAGGCCCGCCGCGTTCCATGGGGAACATGAAACGCTTCGATCGGGAGGATTCCCCTCGGATCCGGCGAGAACAGGCGCAACCCGTCGGGCCCAGCCATGGGAAAGACTCCCTGGCGGTAAAATCCCAACAGGGTCTCCCGTGGAATCATGTTTGCCATACCCGAACAAATCATTATTCTTGGCCGGATGAAAGGCGTCTTCTTGTTCTTCAGCGTGGTTTTGCTCCTTACCTTGAATGCCTGTTCGATCGCTGACCAGGGCGCATCCGGCGTCGGGCAGAAATTCCAGGATGGACTGCAGGGGAGGGGGCAAATCGTGCCCAACGACCCGACCCAGGATTCCTTCGGATCCGACTACCGTTGATCTCAAATCACACCAGCGGACCGGTGTTCTTTGGCGTCGGCCCGCGCATATCAATTTTTTTATGAGCGATTATTACCCGCCGGGAGATAAAATCCTGATTCTTGATTTCGGATCCCAATACACGCAAGTCATCGCCCGGCGGGTCCGCGAGTGCCATGTCTATTCGGAAATCGTTCCCTTTCACACCAAAGCCGCCGCCATCCGCGCCCTGGACCCCTCCGGCATCATCCTCTCCGGGGGACCGGCGAGCGTCTATGCGAAAACGGCCCCGCAGGTGGACAAAAAAATGTACTCCCTCGGCATCCCGGTGCTCGGCATTTGCTACGGGATGCAGTTGATCGCGCACGGTCTGGGTGGAAAGGTCGAACGTTCCGACCGCCGGGAATACGGGCCGGGCAAATTGAAGGGAGACCCCCGTTGCGCGCTTTTTCACAAGCTGCCTGCCGAGCTGGATGTCTGGAACAGCCACGGCGACAAGATCACCAGGCTTCCCGCCGGGTTCCGCGTCCTTGGCCGCACGGAAAATTCCCGGCATGCGGTGATCGGTGACACCCGGCGCAACATCTACGGCCTGCAATTCCACCCCGAGGTCGTCCATACCCCCCGGGGACACGAGATCCTGGCCAATTTCGTCCATAGAATCTGCGGCTGCAAGCCGTCCTGGACGATGGAATCCTTCATCGACCGGACCTGCCGGGAAATCCGGGAGCAGGTCGGCGACGGGAAAGTGATCCTCGGCCTGAGCGGCGGAGTCGATTCTTCCGTCGCCGCCGCCCTGATTCACAAGGCGATCGGAGACCAGCTCACCTGTATCTTCGTCAACAACGGGCTGCTTCGCAAAGGCGAGGCGACGGCTGTGGAAAAACTCTTTGCCGGGGAATTCCGGATCCGGATGCGGACGATCGATGCCTCCGGGCAGTTTCTGGCCAAGTTGAAAGGCGTGAGCGATCCCGAGCGCAAGCGCAAGATCATCGGCAACGAGTTCATCAAAGTCTTCGAGGCCGCCGCCCGCGATCTCAAGAAGACATCCCCCGGAAGCTACCGTTTCCTGGCGCAGGGAACCCTGTATCCGGATGTCATCGAGAGCGTTTCCATCTCCGGAAACCCGGCCGCGCTCATCAAGAGCCACCACAATGTCGGGGGTCTTCCCGAGCGGATGAAATTCGAGTTGGTGGAGCCGCTCCGGCAGCTTTTCAAAGATGAGGTGCGCCGGGTCGGGGCCGAACTCGGCCTCTCGAAGGAAATCGTGCAGCGCCAGCCGTTTCCCGGTCCAGGCCTTGCCGTCCGGATCCTCGGCGACATCACCGACGAGCGGCTCCGGATTGTCCGCGATGCGGATGCCATCGTGATCGGGGAGATGAAAAAATCCGGCTGGTATCACAAAGTCTGGCAGTCGTTCGCGGTGCTGCTTCCCGTGCGCTCGGTGGGGGTGATGGGAGATGAGCGGACCTACGATTACACGATCGCCCTGAGGGTCGTCCAAAGCCATGACGGGATGACCGCCGACTGGGTTCGCCTGCCGCACGAGCTTCTCGGGCGCATCTCCGCGCGCTTGATCAATGAGGTCGGTGGCGTGAACCGCATTTGTTATGATGTCTCCAGCAAACCTCCGGCAACCATCGAGTGGGAATGAACGAGCCATGACTCCCCGCAACGCCATTTATCCGGGCAGTTTCGATCCGGTGACCTTCGGGCATCTGGATGTCATCTCGAGGGCAACCCACTTGTTCGAGTCGGTGATTATCGCCGTGGCCACGGGCGAAGGAAAAAGCCCGATGTTTTCGGTGGCAGACCGGATCCAAATGTTGAAGGAAAGCACCGCCGACAATCCGGCCATCGAAGTGGTTCCCCTGAACGGCCTGCTGGTGGACTTTGCGCGGACCCGGGGGGTTTTCACCGTGATTCGCGGGCTCCGCGCCGTTTCGGATTTTGAATTCGAATTCCAAATGGCGCTGATGAACAGGAAGCTGGAAGCCCGCCTGGAAACCGTTTTCCTGACGCCCAAGGAAGATTATACCTACCTGAGTTCCCGCATCGTCAAGGAAGTGGCGCGCCTTGGCGGTGATGTGAGCCCCTTCGTGCCCGCCCCCGCCACAAGGATGCTGAAGGCGATCCTCCGGTAAACCCGAAAACAGCGTTTCCGAAATACGTTGCTTTGTCGGCCGGACGACGGCGGGTGTTTCTTCCGGTTTTCAAAATGAACTTCCCCGAGATCGTGGACATGGTCCTCCCGGTGGAGGGGGGCTTTCACACCCCGGTCTTCGTCTCGATCCGCTGGTATTACTCTGTTACGTCGAATCTTCAATTTTTAGACCGAATTTTGTTCCGCAGAAAGGACGGCGGCCGGTTGACCTCAACAAGAACGGCCGGATCAGCCGGAGGACCGCTTCCCGCGTCGGGCCAGAAGTTTTTTTCTCCCTCTGCTTGAGGGCGAGAACGAAGAGGTAGGCCAAGGCGCATAAGACCAAGCGGTGATGGAAACCACGCCAGCTCCGTCCTACTGCATGCGCTCGTCGGTCAGCCACACAACCCCATAGCCGGGCACACGAATCACCGGGCCTTGGGGAAGTTCGGTGGCGGGAAGGTAAATCAACGGCTTCCAGCATCCGGGAAACGGAACATATTCGATCGGGGCCGGGGTCACGTTGGCGAGGCAAAGAACGTCCCCCCGCGACACGACGAAAAGCCCGTCCTGGGCCTGGAGAATCTTCTGGGGTGTCGCGGGAGAAAAGGCCGGATGGGACGCCCTCGCCTGCAACAGGGTTTTCAATCCGAAAAAGACCCTGGCCCTGAGAGTTCCGGGGGCGTCGAGTTCCCGCTCGATAGCCGCGAGGTCGAGTTTTTCCCGGTTGATCCTCCGGGGGATGCCCGAGGCTTCGGCGCAGGCGCGGTCCCCGCGCGAACCGAACAGCGAATGGAAATAAATGCCGGGAACCCCCTGCAGGGCCAAAAGGATGGCATGGGCGGCGAGAAACCGCGCCACTTGCAGATCCTCCGCCTCCCCGCCCGCGGGATCGGACAGGGCGTCAAAATAATTGATGTTCAGTTCATACGGGCTCCGGGAACCATCCGGATTGTTCTTGTGGGAGACGAATCCTCCGTGGCGGATGGCCGCCTGCACGAGGGCTTCGATTTCGTCGCCGGAGAGGATTCCGCGGGCGGGATTGAGCCCGATTCCGTCGTGCGATGCCAGGAAGTTGAAGAACGAAGTGTCCCCGGACGGCAGTTCGAGCGAACGCGCCCATGCGCCCAGTTTTTTCGAGGAACCCGTGAGGAAGGCGTGCAAGACCAACGGAGGGAGAGCGAAGTTGTAAACGAGGTGGGCCTCGTCGTGGCCGTCTCCAAAATAAGAAATATTGTCGCGGTGGGGGACATTGGTCTCGGTGATGAGCCGCACCCCCGGCGCCACTTCGTCGAGCAAGGCCCTCCATGCGCGAATCACCGCATGGGTCTGCTCCAGATGGATGCACGGTGTCCCGACAGTCTTCCAGAGAAAGGCGATGGCATCCAAGCGGATGAAACGGGCGCCCCGGCCGACATAGTTCAACAGGACATCCAGAACCCGGACAAACATCCGGGGGTCGGCAAAGTTGACATCGGCCTGGTCCGCGCTGAACGTCGTCCACACCTGCCGTATCCCCGCGGCAGTCTGGAAGCCGGTGAGCAGCGGGAGAGCCCGGGGCCGCACGACCGCGGAGAGATCCGGATTTCCCTCCACGGTGACGAACGCGGATTCCCATCCCGGCTCCTGGCGCAGGAACTTCTGAAACCAGGTCCCCTGTGCCGATGCGTGATTGAACACCGCATCGAACATCAGGTCGAACCGGTCGGCGAGGGCCTCGACATCGTTCCAAGTCCCGAGCGAAGGATCCACGGCAAGGTAATCCATGACGGCAAAGCCGTCGTCCGAGGAACTCGGGTAGAACGGCAGAAGATGCACCGCCGACACCAGCCCGCGCAGCCGTCCGCCCAGGAACCTCCCGAGCGATTGCAGCGGTGTGCTCCCCTCCTGCCGGACCTGGTCCCCGTAGGTGATTACCATGCAATCGTTCTGCGTGAGAGGGGATCGCTTTTTGACCCGGGCGGGGACCGCGGTTTTTTCGAGAAGATCCCCAATGGCCTGTTGCACTTCGGAGGAATCTCCGTAAAGGTGTTTCACAAGGGCATCCGCGTGTTTCATGACCGCAATGCTCGCACAAATCCCGTCTCTTTGCATGTCCTCCGAAACCCAACCGGCTTCGTTTCCCAAACGCATCGGATTCCTCTCCACCCGCTTCCACGGCACCGACGGGGTGACGCTGGAGGCCGCAAAATGGGCGGAGATCCTCGAAAGCGCGGGAGCCGGGTGCTACTGGATGGCCGGGATCCTCGACAAACCCGCGGAGGTGAGCCTGAGTGAGCCGCTGGCCTTTTTCAATCACCCGGAAATCATTGCCATCCAGGACATGCTGTTCGGGCGGACGACACGCCCCCGGGAAATCACCGCCAGGGTCCATGACGTCAAGGAACGCCTCAAGGATGCGATTTACGAATTCATCCGGCGGTTCGATCTGCAATTGTTGATCCCGCAGAATGCGCTCGCCATCCCGATGCACATTCCGCTCGGGCTCGCCCTGACGGAGGTGATCGCCGAGACCGGAATTCCCGCCATCGCGCATCACCACGATTTTGCCTGGGAACGCGAGCGGTTCACGGTCACGTCGGCGGCCGACTACCTGGCCGCGGCGTTTCCTCCCACGCTTCCGCACCTCGAACACGTCGTCATCAATTCGCTCCAGCAAAAAGACCTCGCCCGCCGGTACGGGCAGGCCTCGACGGTCATCCCGAACGTGATCGATTTTGAAACCCCTCCGCCGGAAGTGGACGATTATTCCGCCGGTTTCCGGGAAGACATCGGCATCGGCAAAGACGACATCCTCGTTCTCCAGCCGACCCGGCTGGTCCCGCGCAAAGGCATCGAGCACGCCATCGAACTGCTCCGGCGCCTCCGGGAGCCGCGCGTCAAACTCGTTCTCTCCCACCACGGCGGCGACGAAGGGGGAGCCTACATGGCATTGTTGGGAGAGAGAATCGTCGATTCCGGGATCGAGGCGCTTTTTATTGCAGACCGGATCGGAGAGCAGCGGGGCCTGACCCCGGAAGGGAAGAAAATTTACACCCTCTCCGATGTTTACCCCCATGCCGACCTGGTCACCTACCCGAGCTACTACGAAGGGTTCGGAAACGCTTTTCTCGAGGCCGTCTATTTTGGAAAGCCCGTGGTGGTGAACACCTATGCGGTCTACGCGAGGGACATCAATCCCCTCGGCTTCAAGACCGTGGAAATGTCGATGGTGATTTCCAGCGCAGTCGTGGAAAAAACCCGCGAGATCCTGGTGGATCAAATGCTCCGCAAGGAATGGGCGGAGACGAATTTCGCGCTGGGGAGGAAGTTTTTTTCCTACGCGGTGGCGCGGCGGAAGCTGTTCGGGCGAATCGCGAAGCTGTTCGGGGAACCCTGAGCGTTCCCTCAGGTTTTTGGACCACCGGCATGCAGCCAGGCGAGCGCGGCTTCCGCGTTCTCGAAGATCGGGTAGGCCGTGTCGAATTTCGCGAGATCGAACACCCGCTTCACCTCGCCTTGCAGCGAGCACACCGCCAGCCAGCGGCCTTTTCTCGAAAGGTTCTTGCCGGCCAGAAAGAGTTCGCGGAATCCGGAGCTGGCCAGGAAATCCATCCCGCCCAAATCCACGAGAAGATCGGTCTGCCCGTCCCCGCCCGTGAGGGCCGCCATCGTATCCTTGAGATCCCTCCAGGCGAAGGGATCCAGCTTGCCTGTGATGCGGAGGATGTTGACGTTCCCGTCCCGGCTGGTGTTGAAGGCGGCCATAATCCGGCAAGTAAAGGCGAAGCCGTCGTGTCCCGCAACGCGAAATTCCGACACCCCCGCAAACGTCGGGGCTGATTTTTTCCAAACGGAGGGCGTTTTGCCGTGAAGCCCCGCAGAACTCCCTTGAGCTTTCCGTGGACCGGGGTATCAGGTGGATGGAAATGCCGCACGGATTTTGCACAGGCAAGGCGGGAGATGCCGCGCGCCGCTTCCACCGGGGAAGCGCGAGCCCGCGCATCCTGGCCGTCC
This sequence comes from Terrimicrobiaceae bacterium, assembly GCA_041674265.1. Classification (GTDB taxonomy): domain Bacteria; phylum Verrucomicrobiota; class Verrucomicrobiia; order Chthoniobacterales; family Terrimicrobiaceae; genus QYQL01. The sequence goes on along the minus strand of JBAYWC010000003.1, from coordinate 4,076 downwards.
TGGCCGCGATGGCTGTCGTGATCGCCGTCCCCTTCGCGCTCAAGCCCCAAGGCAATCTTCTGGCGGATGCCGATGACACGCTGGTGATCGTCTCGCCGCACAACGAGGCGATCCGCTACGAATTTACTGTCGCATTCGGCGATCATTACAAAAAGAAAACCGGCCGGTCGGTCCGCCTGGACTGGAGGCTTCCGGGTGGCACGAGCGAGATCGCGCGCTATTTGAAAGGCGAGTATTACGCGGCATTCCAGCGGGAGTGGACGCTGGCCGGCAAGGAGTGGACTCCGGACGTGGCCGGGGCATTCGACAATCCGAAAATCAAGCCGGCCGAGGCGCCCTCCTTCGACACCCCGGCGCAGGCGGCCAGGCGGGCGTTTCTGAATTCCAACCGAGGCATCGGCATCGACCTGTTTTTCGGAGGCGGGGCCTATGATTTCGAGCAACAGGCCTCGGCCGGCCGGCTCGTTCCCAGCGATGTGATCCGCGATCATCCGGACTGGTTCGGCGAGAACTCGATTCCCGAGACGGTGTCCGGGGAGCCGTTTTATGATGGCCAGGCGCGCTGGATCGGAGCCTGCCTGTCCTCGTTCGGGATCTGTTACAACAGCGACTCCCTGCGCCGGCTCGGGGTGCGGGAATTGCCGGCTTCCTGGAGCGATCTCACGGGCCCCCAACTTTTCAAACAGGTCGCCCTGGCTGATCCCACAAAGAGCGGATCGGCGGCCAAGGCGTATGAAATGGTGATCCAGCAACAGATGCAGGAGCTTGTCCGCGAAGCCGCTTCCGAAGACCCCGCCATTCTCGCCGTTGGCTGGAAGCGCGGCCTCGGGATCATCCAGGCCGCGTCTGCGAACGCCCGTTATTTTACCGATGCCGGCAGCAAGGTTCCTGTCGATGTCTCGCTCGGCGATGCCGCGGCCGGCATGTGCATCGATTTTTTCGGGCGATTTCAAAGCGAATCGGTAAAAATCGATGGCTCGCCCTCGCGGCTCCAGTATTTCACGCCGGCGGGCGGATCATCGGTCGGTGTCGATCCCATCGGCCTGTTCCGGGGAGCCCCGAACCGCGCGGTCGCCGGGGAATTCATCGCGTTCGTGCTCTCGATCGAAGGGCAGAAATTGTGGAACTTCAAGGTCGGAACGCCGGGCGGACCGGAACGTTACGCGCTGCGGCGGCTTCCGGTGCGCAAAGAGCTTTATTCCCAGGAATTCGCCGCCTTGCGGTCGGACCCCGGCGTGATGCCCTACCAGGAAGCCGGGCTTTTCACCTACCACCCGGCCTGGACGGGGTCGCTTTTCAAAACCATGAGTTTCATCATCCGGGTGATGTGCATGGATTCTCATGACGAACAGGCGTCCGCGTGGCAGGCCCTCATCGCCGCCCGCTTCCCCCGCGAGGCGCTCAGAAAATTCACCGACCTGAGTGCCGTGGACTACGAGGTTGCCAGGACATCGATCCTGCCCACGCTCGCGTCACAAAACCGGATCGACGAAGTTCGTCTCGCGAAGGAACTCGGGGGAAAATTCCGCGAGCAATACCGCGAAGCCGAGCGCCTCGCGAAGGAGGGGAAATGAAAGGACTCACGCAGAGGCGCGGAGGCGCGGAGGAGATCAATTCCATGACCGGGCGGGTAATCGACTGCGCGCTTGCGATCCATCGGAATCTTGGTCCGGGTTTGTTGGAGTCGGTTTACGAGGCGATATTGGAGAAAAAACTGGCTCAATGCGGTTTTATTGTCCAACGCCAAGTCGTTGTTCCGATTCGTTATGAAGAGCTATCTTTTGACGAAGGATTTCGTGCGGATCTGATTGTCAACAACCTCGTCTGTATCGAACTAAAGTCGGTTGAAACTCTTGCGCCTGTGCATTCCAAGCAATTGCTGACCTATCTGAAGTTGCTTGGCTTGGAAGTCGGTTTGCTCATCAATTTCGGAGCACCGACAATCAAGGAAGGACTCCATCGCATTGTAAATGGTTTCAAGGATTCCTCCTCTCCGCGTCTCCGCGTCTCCGCGTGATCCCATGTCGAACTCCCTTGCAAAACTCGTTTTCCTTCTCACCGCGGCGTTCTTCGCGCTGTTTTTCGTCTGGCCGATTTTTGGGACCCTTCAGGGGGCGTTCGTCGGGTCGGACGGGAAATTCACCCTCGGCTACATCGCGGAGGTTTCCCGCAACCCCATTTACCTGGAGGGGCTTTGGAATTCTTTCCTGATGGGCCTCTTCAGCACATTGCTCACCGCGGTCATCGCGCTGCCGCTCGCCGTGATCAGCGACCGGTATCTCTTCCCCGGCAAATCCCTCCTGGGCGCGTTCATCCTCATCCCGATGATCCTGCCGCCGTTTGTCGGGGCCATCGGGGTGAAGCAAATCCTCGGGCAGGAGGGCGCGTTCAATGCCCTCCTGGAATCGCTGGGATTCATGGACCCCGCCCGCCCGATGGACTGGCTGGGGGAGAGCCGCCTGTGGGGGGTGATCATCATGAACGCGCTGCACCTTTATCCGATCCTCTATCTCAATGTGCTGGCCGCGTTGGCCAACGTGGACCCCGCGATGGAGGAGGCGGCGGAAAACCTCGGATGCACCGGCTTCCGGAGATTCCGAAAAATCACGCTGCCGCTCATCATGCCGGGCCTTTTTGCCGGCGGCACCATCATCTTCATCTGGTCGTTCACCGAACTCGGCGTGCCGCTCATGTTCGAGTTCACGCGCGTGACATCGGTTCAGATTTTTTCCGGGATCAAGGACATCGGGGGGAATCCGTTCCCGTTCGCGCTGGTGGCGGTGTTGCTCGCATGCACCGTTCTCCTCTACGGGTCGGGGAAATTTCTCTTCGGCCGCGACAACCATGCGATGATGGCGAAAGCGACCAGCCAGGGCGGCCCGCGAAAGACCGGATGGGTGGGGGGCCTGCTCTGCGCCGGATTTTTCTGCTTCGTCACATTCCTCGCGATCCTGCCGCACCTGGGAGTGATCCTGGTGGCGTTTTCCAAAGACTGGTATGGCACGATCCTGCCATCCGGGTGGACGCTTTCGCACTTCGAAGCCGCCCTCGGGCACAACCTGACTCTTCCCTCGATTCAGAACAGCCTGAAATACGCGGGCCTCGCCACCGTTCTTGACCTGATCCTTGGCATCGCCATCGCCTATGTCGTCGTCCGCACCAAACTCGTTGGACGGCAGATCCTCGATGCCATGGCGATGCTCCCGCTCGCGGTTCCCGGACTCGTCCTCGCGTTCGGCTATCTGGCCATGACGCAGGATGGGAAATTCTTCTCGTTCATGAACCCGACCGTCGATCCGCTGGCCATCATTGTCATCGCCTACTCTGTTCGCCGTCTGCCATATGTCGTCCGGTCGGCGGCCGCGGGGTTCCAGCAAACCAGCGTCACCCTCGAGGAGGCCGCCCAAAACCTCGGGTGTCCGCCGCTCCGTTCCCTCCGGAAAATCACCCTCCCGCTCATCGCCGCAAACCTCATGGCCGGCGGCCTGCTCGCCTTTTCTTTCGCGATGCTCGAAGTCAGCGACTCGCTGATCCTCGCCCAGAAACAGCAGGACTTTCCGATCACCAAGGCCATCTACGAACTCTACCAACTTCTTGGCGAAGGACGGTTCGTCGCCAGCGCCCTCGGCGTCTGGGCCATGGCGTTCCTGGCCGTGACGATCATGGGCGCCAGCCTCATCCTCGGAAAGAAACTCGGGGCCATCTTCCGGGTGTAAACCAAGGCATTTTGTAACTGCGCAGCAAAGAACCCGGCGGCCGGATGTGGAAAGGGGAGCAACTTTGCATTTTTCGCCGGATCGTGATATGCGGGAAGGCTCCTGCCGCGGGGAGTAGGCCGGTATTCCAGTGGTGGCGTGGCGTTGTCTGTGAAAACGGGCGAAGCTGTGACCCCGTTCAGGAGATTGCCCTATTCATTTTAGGCAGTTGCCCTCGCGTCAGGCAACCAACCAACTCAAACAAAAAAAACGCCACGAGCAAAAAACGCAAAAACAAGGTGCGGCCTGCACCTGCCATCAACACGCAACTCCACCCGGCAGGCCCGCTCAAAAAATCGTTCCGCCCCACATTGGAGATCG
>JBAYWC010000002.1:0-72558 GCA_041674265.1 Terrimicrobiaceae bacterium | reverse complement strand
TCGAGTTCGATCTTCCGCTGGTTCGGCGCGACTTCGAAGAGCACGGGAACATCCGTGAACTCTTCGAGCATCGGACGGTTTTCCAGCCCGGCATCGCCGGATTCGCGCGCGGGGGAATTGAGGATGATGCCCCGGCACTCGAGTCTGCGGGCGCGGATGCTCTCGATCGTGAGCAGCGCGTGGTTGATGCAGCCGAGCCGGTTGGCGACGACGACGATCACAGGCAGCCCGAGCGCGACAGCCAGATCGGCAATCAGCGTCTTGTCCGCGATCGGCGCCAGCCATCCCCCCGCCCCCTCGACCAGCACGGATTGCCTGCCCGTCGAGACGGACCGGAACCAGGCTTCGAGAAAGGAAATCGAAACATTCCGGTTTTCGCGACGGGCGGCCAAATGCGGGGCCACCGGCATCTGGAACCAGAGCGGATTCACGTCATCCAGATCGAGTTCCGCTTCGCAAGCCGCCCACAGGATCTCCGCGTCGCCGCGGTCCCCGGAGCAGATGGGTTTGAGGGCGAGCGTGTCGAGTCCGGCCCGCCGGAGCGCGCGGGCAAGCAACGCCGTCACAAACGTTTTCCCGACCCCGGTGTCGGTGCCGGTGACGAAGGCTCTCATTCCTTCGGGGTTGTGGACTCCAAAAAGACGCCCTCGAGATCGCGCTGCGGACGACGAGCCGCCACGAAGCGCGCCCCGGATTCCCGGACCATCGCCTCAATTTTCTCGCGCATCCCGGCGGGGGCGTCTTCCACGATGAATTCCGTCTGGCGGTCGATGGTTGTCAACTCATCGAGGCTGCCCTCGCGCACCATTTCTCCGCGGGCCATGATCCCCACTCGGTCGCAAACCTCCTGGACCTGGCCGAGCAGGTGCGAGGTCAGAAGCACGGTCTTCCCGCGCTTCTTCAAGTCCAGAATCAAATCGCGGATTTGGCGGGAGCCGACCGGATCGACGCCGGCGGTCGGCTCGTCAAGGACGACGAGCTTCGGGTTCTGGATCAGCGACTGGGCCAGGCCGATGCGTTGGAGCATGCCTTTCGAAAACCCCCCCACACGCCGGTGGCGGGCGTCTTCCAATCCGACCAGCGAAATCAGATCGGCGACCCGGGCATTCAGTTCGCCGGCGGGAATCCCACAAATCTTGCCATAAAAACGAAGCGTTTCCTCCGCGGTGAGGAATTTGTAGAAATACGGATTCTCGGGAAGGAACCCCACTTCCGCGCGGCTCCGGTAGTCCCGGCTGTCCTTTTCGAAAATGGTGGTTTGACCCTGCGTGGGGGTTACCAGCCCGAGAAGCACCTTGAGTGTCGTGCTTTTTCCGGAACCGTTCGGCCCGAGCAGGCCATAGACCTCGCCTTCCCGGACGGTGAGGCTCAGGTTTTTGACCGCCACGACGCGCTGGCGCCGCATCGGGATCGGATAGACTTTCGTGAGATTTTCAACGGATACGGCATTCATGGGATGATAAGAAATCCGCGGAGGCCCTGCACACACGGGATGGTTTCCAGCCGTTCCTTTTCGATGTGCCCCGCGAGCGCGCTCCGGCGGATGGCGTCGAGGAATGCCTCGGTTTCGTCGCCCTGGACCACGAGTTCCACGCGTCCGTCGGAAAGGTTTTTCACCGTTCCGGAGACATCGAACTCCCGGGAGAGATTTTTCACCGTCCACCGGAAGCCCACCCCCTGCACGCGGCCTTCGTAGTGAACCTGGACGGATTTCATGGAAGTGGAAGAATGCACCCGCCGCCGGTATTTTTCAAGAGTGCCGTCGTGCGGCAGCCCCCCTTTTTTCCCCTCCAGCCACCCTTGGCCACCCGCCGCTGCGGCCCCAACGTGCTTGGCCGGCCTCCTGTTTCTTCCCAGCAAAAAAAAATCAAATCCCGTCGCCATACATTCCGACGATCTCGGCATCAGCAACAGGGGCACCCCGGAAAACATCGGCGAGCGTGGCCTTGTCCATCAATTCGGCCACCATGTTCCGGGCTCGCAGCAAGACCCGGCGGAATCGGCAAACCGGTTCCTGCGAACAGCGTTTGTAATCGGTCACCGAGACACAGGCAATCGGCGCGAGATATCCGTCAAAGTGTCGCACGACTTCTCCCATTGTGATTTTTTCCGGTTTTTTTCTCAGCATATACCCGCCCCGCTTGCCGGGGAGACTTTCCACCCAGCCCTGGGCCTTGAGGTCAAGCATGATGTGCTCCAGAAACCGCTTGGGGACATCGTTTCTGCGCGCCAGTTCTCCGATGGGAATGGGGTTTCCGCCGTGGTGTTCCACCAAGGTGAAAAGCGCCCGCAGCGCGTAATCCGTTCGCATCGAAAGCTGCATAGACGACAAAACTAGACGGGATTACATGAAGATCAAGGACCGCATTTTCACGGGCGTCCTTCGGGAAGCCTTACAGCACCTTTTCGAAGATTCTCCAGGTTCTCTCGCGTTCGCCACCGACAATCTCGCAGTTTTTCAGAATCTCGGAGTTCGTGTCCTCCATCCAGCCCAAGGTGGCATTGTCGTAACGTTCCTGGGCGCGAACGAACTGCTCGTGGATCAGCCACGCGTGAATCCCCCGATCCCTGCAACCGGGCACAACCCCGAGCACGGTCTGTCGGCAGGAGTTGATTTTGTGCGTTTTCATCAACAAAAAGATGTGGGGAAGCCGCAACCAGTGGGGCGTCTGTTTCACCCTGGCGAGGATCTCGTTGAAATTCGGAAGGGTGAGGGCCACGCCAGCACTCCCGCCATCCATCTCGGCAATGAGGAGAAGCCTGGGATCCGCGATGGCGCGGATATCACCCGCTGCGGCGAGAAGATCCTCCATCGAAATGGGCACGAACCCCCAGTTCCTCTCCAAGGTCGCGTTGTAAACTTCCCGCACGATTTTCAGTTCCTCGGGAAGCCGGGAAATATCCATCGTCCGCATCTTCAACTTCGAGCGGGAGGCGATTCTCCCGACGATCCGGGCCAACCGCGCGGGCTGCGGCAGCCGGTGCATCGGAAGGTTCATGCCATGCAGGACCCGGACACCGGAAAATCCGGCCCCGGCAAGCAGGGTTAAATAGTATTCGGGGTTCCAAGTGAGCCCGATGCATGGCGGAAGATCGAACCGGTCGGCGAGCATTCCGCATTCATCGTTGATGCTCGGGTTGTAGGGGCCGCGCATGCAATCCCTCCCCGCCCCCCTCAAAACCTCCCCGGCCCGCTCGAACAAAGCGTTCGCGGTCGCGGGGTCGTTCTCGCATTCGAAGAATCCGAAGAATCCGGTCTTGTCCGAATAACGCTCGTTGTGGGAACGGTTGATGATCGCGGCGATGCGTCCGACCGGACGACCGTTGCGTCTCGCCACGAAGGCCGAGATTTTCCCGTGCCGGAGGTGAAATGCCGACTTCGGGGAAAGATACTTGGCGATGCTACCTGGAAATGGCGGGATGAAAGCCGGATCCGTTCCGTGAAGCGCCTCCGCCGTCCGCTCGAATGTCGTCCGCTCCCCCGGTGACCGGCAGACGGAAATCGAACACGTTTTTTCTGCGCGTGGGATTGACGTAGGCGGGATCATCGAAAGTTCCAAGCTCGCGCGCGAGTTTCTCGAAAATCTCGAGCACGCGATCGAGATCGGAGTCCGTATGGGTGGCCATGAAGCTGGTGCGGACGATCGCTTCCCCATAGCGGACGGCCGGGTAGATGGCCGGCGTGGCAAAAACCCCCTCTTCGTAGAGTCGTTGGGTGAAGACAAACGCCTTTGCCTCGCTGCCGATGAGGATGGGGACGATCGGCGTCTGGGTGGTTCCGATTTTGAAGCCGATGTCTTTGAAGCCTTCGTGCATCTTGCGGGTGTTGCGCCAGAGCTGTTCGATCCGGCCGGGTTCGGCCTGCATGATCTCGAGGGCCTTGAGAACCGCTCCCGCAACAGCCGGCGCGAGCGATGCGGTGAAGATAAAGCAGCGGGCGCGGTGTTTCAAATATTCCACCATCTGGGCATCCCCCGCAATGAACCCCCCCATCGATCCGAGGGACTTCGAGAACGTGCCCATCACAATATCCACCTCGTCGTTCAACCCAAAATGATGCACGGTCCCCCGGCCCTGTGGTCCCAGGACCCCGAGCGAGTGCGCCTCGTCCACATAAAAGAGCGCGCCGTATTCCTTGGCGGCCTCGACAAGGGGAGGCAGGTCGGCGATGTCGCCGGACATGCTGAAAACCCCGTCCATCACCACCAGACGACCGGCGTCGTCCGGCAATCGCTTCAGGCGGTTGCGCAGCGAGGTGGCCGAATTGTGCCGGTAGGGGATCAATTTTGCGTCCGCAAACTGGCAGCCATCGATGATGCTCGCATGGTTCTCCCGGTCGCAGAGGATGGCGTCCCCTTCCTCGGTCAGCGAGGCCAACGCCCCTTGATTGGCAAAAAATCCCGTGGAAAACAGGACGACCGATTCCCTTTGAAGAAAGGCGGCCAACGCTTCTTCCAGCTCGACATGAAGTTTGATCGTTCCATTCAGCAGGCGGGAACCCGTGCAGCCCGCCCCGTAGCGTCGCGTCGCCTCGCAGGCCGCTTCGATGACCCGGGGGTCCTGGGCCAGACCCAGGTAATTGTTCGAGCCGATCATGATTTTCGGCTGTCCCTCACAGACAACATAGTTCCCGTGGGGTTCTTCAATGCAGCGGAAGTAAGGGTAAAATCCCTGCGCCCGCGCATCCGCGCTATCCCGGTATTCCCGGCATTTTTGATATAAATCTCGTGCCACAGCAGGCTGGTTTCTTGAAAAAGCGAGATTCGCACGAATGGTTTCAAAGTAAATGCTTTTTACGGACTGCCGAAGACCGGGGCGCATCTGCGAGAGTTGCAATCGGCGATTTCAGCGCTTGAGCGGGGTAGGGAGACCCAGACGGGGTTGAGAGGCGCGGAGGCCAATGACCGTCGTGGGGAACTCCCCCTCATCGAACCGGACGTGCGGATTGCCCGCATCCGGCTCTCGGAGTGCCGTTCTTCGATTTGCTTCATGAGGTTTGCCATTTGGTGCGCATGGGGATGTTGACCAAGCCGTAGTGATCGTGGAGCCGTTCGTCGCTGCAGGCGTTCCCATGCTGCGCTTGGGTCTCTTCCGGTCGTAAACCGTCTCATTCGACCGGTGGGACTTCCTCCCACGTGGCTGCCGGCTTCCCCGGCGCACTCCCGAAAACCGCTTTTTCAGCGCTCTCCGCGCGGAGAATCGCTGAATTCGGGTTGACGAAAACTCAGCCCCCGATTCTGACAGCGCGGGTCTTGTCGAGCTTGAGGACCCCGGCCTCTCCCGGTGGGAGGGTTGCCTTTGCGCCGGTCACTTTCTCGCCGCGCCACTGGACGCTTCCGCCCTCGATCAGGCGACGCGCATCGGATCTTGAACGGGAAATCTGGAAGCATTGGGCGCAGGCTTCGACGACCAAGGTCACGAAGTCGCGCGCGGCTCCCGGCACAAAACTCGGAAGCTCGGCGGAGTCGAGGTCGCGGGCGCTGAACCGCTTGTTGAACTCCCCGAGGGCATGGGCCGCAGCGGCCTGGTCATGGAAGCGGGCGGTGATCCGGTGGGCCAGGGTCTTTTTGGCATCCATCGGATGCGTGCCTGCCGGGATCGTTTCCCGGAGGAGGATGTCGTAGTAGCGCGCCATCAGATCGTCGCTGATGCTCATGAGTTTGCCGAACATGTCGGACGGCTGCTCGTTGAGGGCGACGTAATTTCCGAGGCTCTTGCTCATTTTCTGGCGTCCGTCGAGCCCCTCGAGGATCGGCATCGTCATGGCGACCTGCTGGGGTTGGCCTTCCTCGCGCTGGAGGTCGCGGCCGACCATGATATTGAAAAGCTGGTCGGTTCCGCCCAGCTCGACATCCGCCCCGACCATGACGGAATCCCATCCCTGCATGATCGGATATTGGATTTCGTGGGCGCGGATCGGCTGGCCTTTGTCGAGGCGCTCGCGGAAATCTTCCCGGACCAGCATCTGCTGGAGGGTCACGCGGCTGTTGAGTTTGATCACTTCCTCGAAGCTCATCGCCTCGAACCACTCGCCGTTGAAAACAATCCGTGCGCGGTCGCGGTTCAGGATTTTGAAAGCCTGTTCCTGATAGCTCTTCGCATTCGCGAGGACCTGATCGTGGCTGAGCTGCGGTCGCGTGGCCGAACGTCCGCTCGGATCTCCGATCATGGCGGTGAAATCGCCGATGATGAGAATCGCATCGTGGCCCGCATCCTGAAAATCCCGGAGTTTCGAGAGCACGACCCCGTGCCCCAGGTGGATATCGGGAGCGGTCGGATCCACCCCGAGCTTGATTCTCAGCGGACGTCCGAGGGAGAGTTTGGCTTCCAGCTCGGCTTCGCTGTGGATTTTTGCACAACCCCTGATGAGAGCGGAAAGCGTTGACATCGGAAAACTCAACGGGGTTTGTTCAGCAACTCCCGCACTTCGTCAATCGTCATCTTCTGGTTGATCTTGTCCGAAATCCGGCTCACGGCCCCACCGGCCGCGGGTCGGGGGACGAATGTCGACAGGGGCACAACCGGCGAGCCGAAATAATCGGCGCTTTTCGTGGCCCCGTAGTAAGCGACAACGTCTGTCGTTTTGTCGGTTCCCGCTTTCTTCGCATCGTATTTCGACAACGGGGCCGTTTTCTTCGTCGCAAAGACCTTGCCGCCAAACCATGGGTTTTTCACTCCCAAAAAGGACCGCGTGAAGGGAAAAGCTTTTGTCTCGGCATCCTTGAGACCATAAAATCCCTTGCCGGCCTTCGATGAGCTTTTGATCGGCACCGAGCTTGTCCCCGAGAAGGATTTGCTTTGCAACGGGTTCCCAAGCTCCATGTTCGGGTGCATGATCCGGTCGACGAGTTTGACTTCCTGCGTCTGGGAAAACCCGGACACGGGAAGGGAAACCGACAAGAAGAACGCAATGGGGATCGTTTTCACCGAATTGGGTAATTTACCCGAAGAGGGCGCTTGACGCGAGACTTTTCAGTGAATTCGAACGCGCGCGTTTCGTTTTCACCCTGATCCTTGCGGGCCTGTTGGAGAACTGCTAGAACCTGCTGGCTCAGCATGCCTACATACGAATACGAATGCGAAAAGTGCCGGAAGACGTTTGAGACGTTTCAGTCCATGAAAGATGACGCCCTGAAAACCTGCCCGCAAGCCAGGTGTCAAATGAAGAAGTGGGGCAAAGGCAAGGTCCGCCGGCTCTTGGGAACCGGTGCGGGACTGATTTTCAAAGGCAGCGGTTTTTACATCACCGACTACCGCAGCGAGGGCTACAAGCAGGCCGCGAAGAAAGACGAGCCTTCCAAATCCGAAACGAAAAAGGCGGAGACAAAACCGGAGGCCAAGCCGAAAAAGGAAACCAAACCTTCCAAGGATTGAAGTATGCGCACCTGTCAACATTGCGGGGTAAACAACGACGACACACGCGTTTTCTGCGGCAATTGCGGCACCAGATTGCCCGAACCGGGCCCGTCGGATCCGACCGGGCCCGCGGTCCAACCCGGATCTGTTCCCAGCCTGCCGGCCACCGGCATCGCCGCTCCCCCATTGCCCCGGATTCCGGCAAGAAAACCAAAGAAACCGGCTGTGGCTCATGAGCGCGGAGCGACCGGTTTCCTGGTTTCCAGTCTTTTCTGGATGGCCGTTGTCTCGGCCACGCTGGCTTGTGTGATTCAGATGGTCCGGCCCCCGGACGACATCCCGGATGTCGTCGGGATCGACACGGCCGCCGCGCAAGAAACTTTTACGACGCTGAGGGATTTGGTGGGGTCCACCAAGCCCGTCAGTTGGACAGTCAACGGCAAGGCGATCAACCAGTTTCTCGAGACCACCATCCAAATGAAACCTGGCGATGCCGGCCTGTCGGCAATAAGCGCCCGGTTCCAAAGGGCTTTTGTCAGGCTCCGCAGCGGAAGCTTTGCGCTCTATATCGATCAAAAGTTTCTCGACACCCACCTCTACTTCGGCCTGGAGCTTGAGCCGGGGGTCGCCGGATCCGGGTTGGAGGTCACGCCGACCGGTGGAGCGATCGGGCGCCTGCCGATCCATCCGGCGCTGACGCCGGTTTTTCTCCGGCTGTTCGGACCGACCATCACCGGTCTGGCCCAACCCCTGGAACTTCTCAAAACGGCAAAATCAGTGACCATCACTCCGAATGACGCCACTCTCCAATGGCCGGGCACTGGAAAACCAACACAGCCCTGACGGGCCTCTGCCTTCTGGCGGCATTCGCGGCTCCCCTGGACGCCCGTGAGAACACGTTGCCCGGAAAGACGACCAGCGCCTCCGGCCAGTTTGTGATTTATTCGAAAGACGCCGCGCGGCGCACAAATCTCGCGCAACGGGCCGATGAAGCCCGGACCCAGTGGCTGCAAAAAATCGGCGGCAAGGGGGGGGCGCCCCCCCCGATCATCATCCGGGACCTGATTGGCACCGAAAAACCGCGGGGCAACGCGAATGTGCTCACCGGCGTTTTTGAAGGCGACGGGGGAGCGATGAAGGTCCAGACAGACATCTATGATGCTTCTGTCCTTCGCGGCCAGACATTGGAAAGGGAGATCTATCGCGCGCTTGGCCTCGATTGGATTTACAGGAACCTCCCGCCAAAAGCAGGCAAGGCATTCCACTCCCCGCCGCCCTGGCTGCTCGAAGGTCTCGTCGAGGAAAAGCGGATCAAGGCAAACGGAAGCCCTGAAGGCATCTATGCCACATTGCTCAAGAGCGACCATCCTCCCAGGATCGAGGACTTTCTCAAAGCCAAGCCCGGGTTGATGGATGCGACCTCCCTGACGCTCTACCGCACGCAGGCCCTCGCTTTGCTCAAGACCTTGCAGCAACTCCCCGAGGGCCCGAAAGGTCTGGGAACTTTTCTCGACTCGCTTGCCGAAAATGACGCCAGTCTCAAGACCCTCCTGGCCGCCTATCCGTCTTTGGAGAACGTCCCGTCCCGCCTCGGAAAACTCTGGACTCTCTCCATCGCCCGCAACTCGGCCTCAAAAAACGTGGATCCCTGTTCGGTCGGCGAGACCATGCGCGCTTTGAAGGAACTGCTGGACGTTTCCAGCCCGAAAGATCCGAAGAAGCCGGAACTGGGAAAGGCGACGGGGGCGGCGGCCTTTCCCCCACTGGCCAAAAGCGAGGGAGGCCCTTATCTGATGCGGCAGAAATCCGCGGAATTCATGGCCCTGGAATTTCGCGCCCATCCCCTGCTCAGGCCCGTGATCGAAGAATACCGCAAGATCACCACCCAACTCGCCTCCAAACCCAAAAAAAATGTGGACAGGCAAATCGAGGAAAACGGAAAAATCCTGGACCTGCTCCTCCAGCGCACAGGCCAGGTGGACGACTATCTGAATTGGTTCGAGGCCACCCAGCTCGACACCCTGAGCGAAAACTTTCTGGAAGTCACCAGCCCGCCTGAAGCCCCGAAGCGGACAGACCCGCTCAGCCTCCATCTCGATGCCATCGAAAACCGGGGCTGGTAGCCGCCAATAACCGTTCCCTTTGCCGAAAAACACGAGCGCGGGCATTCTTAAGCCTGAAAACGGGTTTTTAGACAGGGTTGACAGGGAGGAACGCTGCGCCAGCTTCAGCGCATTTGGGATTTGATTTATTCGGGCGGACACCGAGTGTCTGGCATGCCAAATAAATCGCTTGCCGCCGTCATGGCCGGTATCCTGTTCGCTGCCTTTTCCGCTCCTGGCATTGCAGCCGTGTTGGTTCCTGAATATCAACCCCGGCTGCCCTTCGCGACGGTCTTCAAGGGAAAGGACAAATTTGACCGGCTCGTTGCCCGGGCGGTGCGGGAGAACTGGCGCTCACTGCCGATCGGCGAGCGGACGGCGAGGGTTGGCGCGGCATTGGTGGGAACTCCCTATGTCAACTACACGCTCGAGATCGACGACCGGATTGAATCTCCGTCGGTCAACTTCAACGGCCTGGATTGCTGGACATTTTACGAGATCTCGCTGGCTTTCGCCCGGATGCTGAGAGTCAAGGAATCGGACTACCGTCCGGAGGATCTCCTTGGTTTGATCGAGTTGGAACGATACCGGGACGGACATTGCACGGGCAGCTACCTCTCCAGGATGCATTTTCTCGAGGAGGTCTTTGCCAATAATGGCGCCCGGGGAATCTCGGTCAATCCAACCAGCCGGATGGGCGGGGTCCGGCTGAGCCGGAATATCACCGAGATGACCTCGGCCTGGAGAAGCTACAGGTATCTCCGCAACAACCCCGGGATGCTTCCGGCGATGGCCAGGATTCAGGGTCAGGTTTCCTCCCTGCCGGTTTATCATATCCCCCGGGACCGCGTGGCTGCGGCGGAGCGACTCATCCAGACCGGGGACATCGTCGCGATCACATCGCGCGACAAGAGCGGATACACCTCCCACGTGGGGATTGCCGTGCGCAAGGGGGATGGCGTTCATTTCATGCACGCGACATCCCGCCGGAGCGCCGGACGCAAGGTGATACTCGATGGGCGGATCTCGTCGTATCTCAAACGCTCGGGCGGCCATTACGGGATCGTTGTCTATCGCCCGCTGGACGTCCGTTGAAGAGACTCCGACCAAGCGGCCTGCGGATCTTCTGATCAAAAGTCTTTTGTCGTCCGCCCGGCGCACCCTATTCTCCGTCGCATGCCCCTGCCCCCGTCCCTTAACCTTCTGATTCCGTTGCTGGCCGGACTGGCCATCGGGGGGATCGGGGCAACAATGTTTCTTCAAAGCCTTCCTGGCCCCGAGGGATCTTCCGAAGAACGAGCCACGAAGCTCGAGGTGGAGTTGAAGCAGGCCGTAAACCGGATAGCCAAGATGGAAGCGGAGAATCCCGATGGCCGCCAGAGAACCCGGCGCACTCTTGCCGATGGGGCTCGCCGCATCGGCGAGGACATCCGCGCCGGCCGGCCTGTGAGCCCCGACGATATCTTCCGGGCAAGCCAGCCCCTGCTCCGTGACTTGGCTCCCCTTTTTGACCGGATGCGCGTGAGGCAACAACAGGATATGATCGAATCAAAAACCGGAGAACTGGCCCGGAAGTATCTCCTAACGCCACGCCAACAGGACGAGCTGAAATCTTGGTTTGAAACGAAAGGCAATGAGGAGGGCAAACGTTGGAACGATCTGGTCGCAAGCGACAACACCCGCCTCGAGGATCTGGTCCAGGCGGCGAGAGACGTCCGCCCTTACGACGGGTTGGACCAATTCATGGCCCGCCAGCTCCGCGGCGAAAAACTGGCCGCCTTCCAGGCCGAAAGGATGGACGAGCGCGCACAGGCAGTCCAGCAGGAGGCGGACCAGCGGGTTCAGCGACTCGACGCGATCGTGGGTCTCGATGAAAGACAGCGGGACCAAGTCTTCGACATTATCGCCCGCAGCTCGCGCGATTACGACCCTTCCATGCAAATCCATGGTGTGACCGGCGAAATTGCCGCGGCCCCGGCAGCCAACCGCCGAGCCAACCTCCTCACGATCCTGCGGCCCGACCAGCGCAGGGCATTTGAAGCCGAACAACAGCGCCGGCGCACGGAGGCAGCGAAGGATCTCGAAACCATGGGGCTGACGCTCCCGGAGGGTTGGGAATTCTTCGACGAGGGCGCATTCCACTGACCGCATGGAAACGGGATCCCCGATCAGCCCCGGTGCGCCGGCAATCGACATCCGCAGCCTCCGTGTGGACTATGGAAATTTTCTTGCGGTCGATGATCTCACCCTCACTGTTCCTCCCGGGGAGATCTTCGGGTTGGTCGGACCGAACGGAGCGGGAAAAACCAGCACATTCCGGGTCCTGACCACTCTGATCGAGCCGACGTACGGCGAGGTGATTCTGGAGGGTGTGGACGTGCTCGATGATCACGAGGGGGCGAGACGGATCCTCGGATACATGCCCGATCTTGCACCGGTTCCGGGCGACCTGAAAGCCTGGGCGTCCGGCTTTTTCATTTGGATCCAGATTCTGCTCCTCGGCAACGCGCTCCCCCTGATTGAACCCGGCAGGCTTTTCCCGTCGCAGGGATTTTCGGGCATGGTGAAGCAGATCGCCAACTGGACACCACAACCGGTCGAAGCCGTCTTCATGACCGGAACATACGGGCTGGTCACATTTGTGCTGATGATCGTTCTGGCGAGCCTCATTACGCCTTCCGTCGATCACCAGATCAAGGGATGGCGTCGGGCCCGCAAGCAGGGCCGGTCCTCGCTGCCGCCACTGGGAGATGAGGCCACGGGATTCTGGTTTTTGCTCGTAATGGTTCTCGCGGGCGCGGCGGGCTGGTTCCTTTTCACACAGGCTCTCGTCGAATCCCGATGGTTTCCCGGACACCATGCGCCCGCGGGACTGTTCGTCTGTTTTGTTGCGGTCCTGCTGGCAGGCGGTGCCGGTTATCAGACGCTGCTTGAGGCCAAAGGTGGCCGCGTGGCCCTCCTTGCCGGCATCCTCGGTGGGATCGTACCCGTGATGGCGGGAGCCGTGCTCGGCGTGGTCAGCAACCGGATGATTCCCGCCGCCGCCTGGCTGGTGGGGATTTCTCCGTTGAGTATGCCGTTCTATGCGACGGCTTCGTTGCTCCCAATTTCGGAGCTTCCCGCCGAAACCTCCCGCGCGGTTCCCCGCGCATTTTTCTTCTGGTTGTTTGTCACCCTCGTGCTGGCGGTGTGGCTGGCCATCAGGCTTTGGACCACCCGGAGGAAGATGGCCCGGGAGAGCCTCACGCGTCCTTCGGCAATTGACGGTAACGGCTAAAGTCCAGGCCCGGCTTTTCCGAGAATCTCGAGATACGTTCGAAGGGCAACCTTGCGGGTTTGTGGATCGATGCGTTCCACGCTCATGGATTTCAACATATATTGCCCATCGATCTTCTGGACCGAGACCACGGTGAATTTTTTTGAAAGCCGTCCCTTCCGGTCATAGCCCTCGATTTTCGTGAGCGCGCCCGTATTTTTGTCCACCCAGACGCGCATGACCCCGTATTCCGTGGCGGATGGAGGGGCCGGGATTTCAATTTTATACGCGGTGCTCGGGCCGATTTTTTCCTCGCCCAGAAGGTTCGGATTTTTCCAGTAAAGGAACCGCATGGCCAGGTCTTCGTAGGTGAGGAGCCCGCCGCGGACGGGATCGTCAAACCGCGCGGGAGCGACAGGCTGGGTTTTGCCGCCTTTGCGTTCTTCCAGCGTTGACTCCTCTTCGCCCAACCCGAGAAGGATTTCCTGGGAGGGACTCTCGAAAATATAGGAGATCTTTCCATCCCGGACGGCGATTTGGAACGGGACCTTCGTTCCATTGGCGCGGAGTTGCGCGCTCAGGACCACCGGTTGGCCGAGCGGATTCGTGCGCGCGGCTTTGAGGATCTCCTCCGCTTCGCTGTCCGCCCGGACCAGTGCCGTGACCAGGAAGAGACAAAGAACTGAAAAGCGAATTTTCACCCGGCCACAATGCCAGACCATCCGGGGATTTCACGAGATTATTGCTCGCACAAAAATGGATGACCTTCCAAGAATCCCCGGATGAAACGGTATTGCCGAGCCTTTTTTTCCGGAGTGAACCACCGGCCAACTCCTGTGGCATGGGCATCTTGCCCATGCGCAACAATCCGGCAGGACATGCGCGGGATGCCACGGAATGTCTTCCACGCAGCGGCACGCCTTCTCTTCATCGTTCTCGCGGCGTGCGCCATCAGCGCCTGCACAAAGAAACGAAACTCCAACGAACTCGTCGTGGGCATGGATCTCTCGTACCCGCCCTTCGAAACCATCGATGCCTCGGGCAAGCCCGCCGGCGTGAGCGTGGATCTGGCGCGGGCGCTTGGCGGACATCTCGGCAGGCCCGTCCGGATTGAAAACATCCCGTTCACCGGCCTGATCCCTTCGCTGAAAACCGGAAAGATCGACTGCGTTATTTCCTCGATGACCGATACCCCGGAACGCCGGACTTCCATTTCCTTCTCCGACCCCTACCTGACCATAGGACTTGCGCTGCTTGTCGCAAAGGATTCCGCGATCCGGGGTATTGCCGACATCGATCGACCCGGAAAGTCGCTGGCGGTCCGCCAGGGCACGACGGGCGAAGTCTGGGCCCGGGCCAATTTGAAAAACGCCCAAATCATCGCGTTGGAGAAGGAGGCCGCCGCGGTCCTCGAGGTCGTGCAGGGAAAAGCCGATGCCTTCCTCTACGACCAGATGAGCGTCTGGAAAAATGCGAAGGAACAAGCCGGAACCACGCGCGCATTGCTCACTCCGGTAAAGAATGAAAATTGGGCAATAGGCCTGAGGCTGGACAACGACGAGCTTCGCGCCCAGATCAACGACTTCCTCAAATCTTATCGCGCGTCCGGCGGATTCGAGCGGTTGGGGGACAAATATCTCGGCGGCCAGAAAGCCGCCTTCCACGAGCGGGGGATCCCGTTTTATTTCTGAGGATTTTCAAAGACCTTGAAAAACCGGTTTGCGTAGAGCAACTCGTAGTCCGCCGTCTTTGGATGTCCATAGAGGCGCCGGCCAAGCGGGTTGGAAGGGGCGGCCCGCCCGAGAATTTGAGCGGCATTGGAGATCACCCGGTCGGGCTCATAGACAAAGATGTAACCGGCCTTCCGCCTGGCAAGGATCTCCTGCCCGTCGCCCTCCGAAAGGAAAAATTCCGAGACATCAACAATCCCGGGGAGGCTCTGGTGGGAGGTTCCGGCGACGCAAGGTTGGCCGGACCACCAGACAATGGCAGGGCTGAACCACCAAGGAGCGAGGACCCCGCGCTCGGGAAGCCCTTTGATCTGGATCGCGGCATCACGGAGAGCCACCGCATCCACGACGGATTCGGCCCGTGCCCGGAAAGTGGCCTCATCCGGATACAGCGTCTTTTCCCAATCGGCGGCAACCGGCCAGAGCGAAAGAAGAAAAATTGCCCACCCGGCAATTTTCCACCGGGCCAATGGAAGCAACCACGGCAGGCTGAGGGCAAAGGCGATGACGAAGAAATACCCCCACCGCAGATGCCAAATGGCCAGCCCCCCCAAGATCAGGGTCAAGGCGCAAAGAAGCAGATAAACGGGCTCTTTTTTCCTGAAATAGCCGGCCAGCAAGCCGAAGGGAGCCACGACGGCCAGCCATCCCGCCCAACGGAATAGAACCGGAAATGACCCGTGGCGCAATTCCCCGATGTTGAGCGACCAGTTGGCGAAATGCGCATCGAAGGCCGCCACATGAAACCCATCCACCAGAAATCCCAGAACGAGAACGGCGAGAAAGATGGCAGCCGGCATCCGGGAAAACCTGAAACGCCGCGCAAAAAGGCGGAGCAACACGACAAGCGTCAAAAGAATGAGCGGCTCGAAAAGCGAAACCCAAAGCGCAAGTCCCCAGGCAAGCGCTGAAATCCATCCTGTCCTGCGCGATGGAAAGCAGGAGGCCGGTGTCGCGGCATGCTTTCTGCCCGGCACTCCCCGGATTTCGTTCGTCCACATGTCGACCTCGGCTGCCAGGGCAATGGCGATTGACAGCATCAGCAGCGACTGGTGATCCGGGCGACCGAGGAGGAATCCATGCGAGACGATCGGGGAAACAGCGAGCAGAAGGATCGTCGCGCCGCCGAATGGCGTCTTCCGTTCCCAAAGCGCCAAGACCCCCAGCATCGCCACACCGAGGATTGGAGAAATCCAGGCGCCGGCCAACGAAAGCGCCGCATGGGAAAAGGGCCCGAGCACCGCGGCAAGACCGGCGATGAGATAGTCGAGAGGAGCCGTGGTATGGGGACGCGTGCCCGCCGGATAATTTTCAAAATCATGCTGCCGGATTGGCGCAAGCGGATGTTCCTGCACGAGTCGTGCGCGGGTCATTCGCGCGTAACAGTCCCCGTCGGTAAAATAGACGTTTCCTCCAAAAAAAACCGCCTCGGCATTCCACGCGAATGCCGCCAGGCCCAATCCGGCAACCAGCACGGGGAAAACCCATGCCGCGAAAACCTTGAGAGAACGGGAGAAAAATGCGGGTAGACCCAACATATTGTGGACGGAGTTTTTCTCCATCCCAATATCCTGTGGAAAAAGCCAGATAATTTCGAAATATTGTTGCCACCCCCAGGTGTTTTGATAGCCTCGAAAAACACGGGAAGCAGCCCGGAAAACCACCTCTGAATCAGATGCCAGACGAACCAATTCCTGAAAAACCCGTAGACAAAACCGCCTCTCCCAAAACCGCCAAATCGACGCCCGATTTCAAGGCGAGCGATTACACCGCCGATGACCTGAGTTCGCTCAAAGGGCTCGAAGCGGTGCGCAAGAAGCCGGGCATGTATATCGGCGGCACCGACGAGCGGGCGCTGCATCATTGCGTGAGCGAGGTTCTGGATAACTCGGTCGATGAATTTCTTGCGGGGCACTGCGATCACATCGACGTGACGATCCACTCGGACGGCTCGATTTCCATCCGCGACAACGGCCGCGGCATTCCGGTGGATATCAACAAGGAGGAAGGCATTCCGGGCGTCGAACTGGTGCTCACGCGGCTGCACTCGGGCGGCAAATACGGGCAGGGCAACTACGAGTATTCCGGCGGCACCCACGGCGTCGGCGCGAAGTGCGTGAACGCGGTGTCGGAATGGTTCAAGGTCGAGGTCACTCGCGACGGGAAAATTCACGCGATGTCGTTCGAGCGCGGCGTGACGAAGCAAAGCCTTCATGTGATCGCGGAAGTGAAATCCAAGAAGCACACCGGCACGCTCATCACGTTCATGCCGGATGCCGAGATTTTTCTGGAGACCACCGAGTTCAAGGCCGAGCGCATCATCACCCGCCTGAACGACCTCGCGTATATCAACGCCCCGCTTTCCTTCACCTTTCTCGACGAGCGACAGGAAGCCGCGAAGCCGGTCCAGATCGTGCATCCGAGGGGCGTCGAGGAGTTTGTCGGACGGCTGGTCGAAAACAAGACGGTCGTGCATCCGAAGCCGATCATGATCAAGGGCGTGCGCGACAAGGTGATGGTCGAGATCGGGCTGCACTACACGGATACCTACAACGAGCAGCTCCTGTGCTACACGAATGCCGTTCCCAACCCCGATGGCGGCGCGCACAGCAGCGGCTTCCGCGGCTCGCTCACGCGGGCGATCAACCAGTACGCGAAGAACAATTCGCTGCTGAAGGAAAAGGACGTCCCGATCACCGGCAACGATGTGCTCGAGGGCCTCGCCGCCGTGGTCAGCGTCAAACATCCCGACCCGCGCTTCGAGTCCCAGACAAAGGTGAAGCTGATCTCGCCCGAGGTGGACGGGATTGTCGGCTCGATCAGCTACGAGGGGTTGATGCTGCATTTCGACCAGAATCCGAACGTCGGAAAACGCATCATCGAAAAGTGCCTCATGGCGGCCCGCGCCCGCGAAGCCGCGCGCAAGGCCCGCGAGACCGTGCGCAAGGGCGCGCTCACCGGCGGCGGACTGCCCGGCAAGCTGGCGGATTGTTCCGAGCGCGACCCGGCCCTGACCGAACTCTATGTCGTCGAGGGCGACTCCGCGGGCGGCTCCGCAAAACAGGGCCGCGACCGGCGCTTCCAGGCCATCCTGCCGATCAAAGGCAAGATCATCAATGTCGAGAAGGCCCGCCTCGACAAGGTGCTGCAAAACACCGAAGTCCAGACGCTCATCACCGCCATCGGAACCGGAATCGGAATGGCGGCAGGCGAGAAGGACCAGGAAGGCACGTTCAACATCGGGAAGCTGCGCTACGGGCGCATCATCATCATGACCGATGCCGATGTGGACGGCTCGCACATCCGCACGCTCCTGCTCACCTTCTTCTGCCGGCAGATGCCCGAGCTGGTGAAGCAGGGCAAGATCTACATCGCCCAGCCGCCGCTTTATCTCATCAAGCGCAAGAAGCGCGAGGAATACGTGGATGACGACGCGCAGCTCAACAAGATCCTCATCGGCATCGGGGCCGACGAAGTCAAGGTGAAGAACCTCGCGGATGGGAAGGTTTTCTCCTCGACCCAACTCAAGGAGATCCTCGAACTCCTCGAGCGGTTCGCGAAATTCAGCGATGCCATCCGCCGCCACGGAGGAGATTTCGAATCCTACCTCGGCGAACGCGACCCGAAGACGGGCAGGCTCCCGACCTTCATGGTCAAGGTGCGCGAGGGAAACACCGAATGGGCGACTTACTTCCCCGGAGAAACCGAAGTCCGCGAATTCCATGAAGGCAATCGTGATCTCGGCCTTTACGATGACGATCCGACGACCGATTCCGCCGATGGCGATTCCCTCCCTGCGGAGACGGTGGTGAAAGCGAAAAAACCGGATACATCAATCCGCCGCCGCGCCAAGCTCATCGAGCTCCACGAGTCCATCTCCGCTCAAAAACTCATCGACGAACTCGCCCGCAAGGGCCTGAAAATCGAACACTACGCCGACAGCGACGAACCGATCTTCGAACTCGTCGAGGGCGAGGGCGACAAGGCTGTCACGCACCCGCTTTTCGCCATCCCCGAGATCCTCACCAAGGTTCTCGATATCGGCAAACGGGGCCTTTCGATCCAGCGGTTCAAGGGTCTTGGCGAAATGAACCCGAAACAGCTTTTCGAAACCACGATGAATCCCGAAAAGCGCAAGATGCTCAAGGTGGACCTCAACGAAGACAACGCCATCGAAGCCGACCGCATGTTCACGATCCTCATGGGCGATGTCGTCGAACCCCGGCGCCAGTTCATCGAGGACAACGCTCTCAATGCGAGGCTCGATGTTTGATCGCTTGACAAAAGTGACTACATGTGACTACATTTCGGCATGAAAGAAATCCCGAGATCCCGAATCACAGACGGCGAGCCGCTGATTCCATCGCCGGTTCTGCGTGAGGTTGCCGTTCTTCCCGGCTTGGGAGAAACAATCAGCGTCCGTGCGGCAAAGGCCCATCTTTCCGCGCTTCTCGGGCTGGTCGAAAAAGGGCGCGAAATCGTTATTACCAGCGGTGGAAAGCCAAAAGCCAGACTCTCCCCCATGAAGGTTCAAAAAGTGCGGAAGGTTTTTCCGGGATCCCTCGAGCACCTTGCCACGATGCCGGCATGGGCCGGCGGTCCAACTGCGGAAGAGATCATCCGGGCAGACCGCGACGGACGGGGTTGGTAGATTATGTATCTGGACACCTGCATTCTTATCAAACTTCTGGTCGCGGAGCCGGACAGCCCCGTTTTTCAGAACGCGGTGACGGGCCGCCAGATCAGCTCTTCGGAACTGGCTTTCTCCGAGGTCGCCGCCGCGCTTCTCTCGAAGGAACGCGCCGGGAGGATCTCCCCGGGCCAGCGGCTGCAAGCCTGGCAACTTTTCCAGAATTGGACGGATGAGGAGGTTATCGAACTGGAGTTGCTGGAGACCCGGACTTTGCGGAATGCCAACAGGATTCTCTCGGCAACCCACCCCGTGGTCGCCCTGCGCACGCTGGACGCCATCCATCTCTCCGCCTGCGACCTCAGCCAGGATTTTCCGCTCTGCACGACCGACCGCCGGATGCGCGAAGCCGCGGAGTTGCTGAAGATGCCGATCTTTCCCGAAACCCTCTCCCCAGCCTGATTTCCTATGTATACGCAAAATGAAAAAGTGGAGTTGGTGAACGTGGCCGACGAGATGTCGAAGTCGTTTCTCGACTATTCGATGTCGGTCATCATCTCCCGCGCCCTGCCGGATGCCCGCGACGGGTTGAAGCCCTCCCAGCGCCGGATTCTTTTCGCCATGAACGAACTCGGGGTGCAGCCGACCCGCAAGCACCTCAAGTGCGCGAGGATCGTCGGAGAGACGATGGGCAAATACCACCCGCACGGCGACCAGGCGATTTACCCAACCCTCGTCCACATGGCCCAGCCCTGGGCGATGCGGGAAATGCTTATCAACGGACAGGGTAACTTTGGATCGGTCGAAGGGGATCCTCCCGCGTCGATGCGATATACCGAGGCCCGTCTCGATCATCTCGGCGCGGTGCTCATGACGGACATGGACAAGGGGACCGTCGATTTCATCCCGAACTACGACGAGACGGAATCCGAGCCCACGGTTTTTCCCGCCGCATTCCCGAACCTTCTCGTCAATGGCGGCACAGGCATCGCCGTCGGCATGGCGACGAATATCGCGCCCCACAATCTCGGCGAGTGCATCGACGGAATCTGCGCGCAGATCGACGACCCGGATATCACGACGGACGGCCTGATGGCCCACATCGTCGGTCCGGATTTCCCGACCGGCTGCGTCATCCAGGGTTCCTCGGGGATCCGCCAGTATTTCGAAACCGGCCGCGGGCAGGTGCGGGTGCGCGGGCGCGTGGCGGTCGAGGAGGGCAAGGGCGGACGCGAGAGCATCATCGTCACCGAGATCCCCTACAATGTGAACCGCTCGGATCTGGTGAAGCGGATCGCCGACCTCGTGAACGAGAAGATCCTCACGGGCATCAGCGATGTGCGCGACGAAAGCGCTGAAGACACGCGGGTGGTCATCGAGCTCAAGCGCGACGGAAACCCGAAGGTCATCATCAACAACCTTTTCAAGCACACCGCGCTGGAATCCTCGTTCAGCGTCAACATGCTGGCGATCGACCGCGGCAAACCCAAGCTCCTCTCGCTGAAAGAAGCGATCAATTGCTACATCGAGCACCGCCGGGAGGTCATCCTCCGCCGGACCCGGTTCCTCCTCAACGAGGCCGAGGTCGAGGCCGAGAAACTGGAGGGCTATCTCATCGCCCTCGCCAACATCGACGACTTCATCAAAATCATCCGCGACTCCCGGGACCGCGATGACGCGAAGGGAAAGCTTCTCGCGCTCTCCTGGACGCAGAAAGCCGTCGAGAAGCTCGGCATCCTCATCCGCAACGAGGCCCGCATCGCGGACGGCCACTACAAATTCTCCGAGAAGCAGGTCGGTCACATTCTCGATCTCCGGCTCTACCAGCTCACCGGCCTCGAACGCGACAGCATCAAGAACGAATACGACGCTCTGGTCGCCACCATCAAGGACCTCCTCGACATCCTCGCGAAGGAAAAACGCGTTCTCGCGATCATCAAGGACGAGCTCCGCGCGTTGCAGGTGAAATTCGCGACTCCCCGCCGCACCCAGATCGTCCCCGCGGAGGGCGAGATCGCCATCGAAGACCTGATCGCCAACGACGGAGTCATCGTCACACTCACCCACAACGGGTTCATCAAGCGCACGCTGGTCAGCGCGTTCCGCGCCCAGAAGCGCGGCGGCAAGGGAGTCATCGGCATGACCGCCCGCGAATCCGAGAACGAGGAGGACAGCGATTTCGTCGAATATCTTTTCACCGCGACCACCCACGACTACCTCATGTTCTTCACCGAGACCGGACGTTGCTACGTGGAACGGGTTTTTGAAATTCCGGAGGGATCGCGGGCCAGCAAGGGCCGCTCGATCGCCAATCTGCTCGAACTCCGCAACGATGAGAAAATCGCGTCCACCATCCGCGTCCAAGGCCAGAAGACGGACGAGGACACCTGGAACGAAAAACTCCACGTCGTCTTCGCCACCCGCAGCGGCATCGTCAAAAAATCCAATCTCAACGACTTCAAGAATATCCGCAAGGGCGGGATCATCGCGATCAAGATCGAAGAGGGCGACCGCCTGATCGACTGCAAGATGACGAGCGGGCAGGACGAAATCGTGCTCATCACCCATGAAGGCCAGAGCATCCGCTTCCACGAGGAAGAAATGCGCGACCAGGGCCGCGACACGGTCGGCGTCTGGGGCATCCGCCCCGGAAAAGGCGATTACATCGTCGCCGCAGCCGTGGTGAACAAAGACGCCCAGCTCCTCGTCGCCGGCGAGAACGGTCTCGGCAAGCGCACCAGCTTCGAGGAATACCGCGTCCAGTCCCGCGGCGGCAAGGGGATCATCACGATGAAGACCAACGAGAAAACCGGCGGCGTCGCCGGTGCCCTCACGGTCCGCGATGCGGACGAGCTCATGCTCATCACGAACAAGGGCAAAATGGTCCGCACCCGGATTCAGGAAATCCGGGAAACCGGCCGCAATGCCCAGGGCGTGAAGCTCATCGACCTGCGCGAGGGCGAAAATCTCCAGGCCATCGCCCCGGTCGTCAGCGACGACGACGAGGAGGAAAGCGGGGAGGCGTGAGTTCTTTCACATCTCCTCACTGCCGCAGGGCCTTGGCCGCGAGCGTGAGAAAATAGAAACCCATCGCGACGAGGACGATCGTGGCCCCGCTCGCCGTGTCGGCGTAATAGGAAATCAGGAGCCCGCAGATCCCCGAAGCGAGGGCTGTGGTCATGGCGAACAGGACGTATTGGCGGGTGTTCCCCGCGATATTGCGGGCCGCGGCGGCCGGAAGAATCAGCAGCGAATTGATGATCAGGAGGCCGACCCAACTGAGGTTCATGGTGACAACCATCACGATCGAGGACACGAAAAACATCTGTGTCCACCAGGTGTTCACCCCCCGGCTGCGGGCGAGGGATTCATTCAGGCCGACGAGAAGAATGCGGTTGTAACAAAGCAGGAGCCCGCCGCCGACGAGGAACGCCGTCAGGCAAAGCCAGCCGATTTCCCGCGGCGTGATGCTCAGCAAATCCCCGATGAGGTAGTGGCTGTAGCGGTTGAAATTTCCCCCGCGGGAAAGCAGCACCACCCCGAGCGCGACGCTGAACGACATGCAGAGGGAAATGATGGTGTCCATGGCGGAGCGCGTGAACCGATGGAGGGCGAGGATGCCGATGCCAAGAAGCATCGCGAAGGCGACA
This sequence comes from Terrimicrobiaceae bacterium, assembly GCA_041674265.1. Classification (GTDB taxonomy): domain Bacteria; phylum Verrucomicrobiota; class Verrucomicrobiia; order Chthoniobacterales; family Terrimicrobiaceae; genus QYQL01. The sequence continues at coordinate 49,834 of JBAYWC010000002.1, read as the reverse complement.
AGCGCCAACAAGGGGTCGGCCAGCCCGAGAAGAATCCCCAGCCCGAGGCCGGTCAGGGACGCATGGCCGATGGCATCGGAAAAAAATGCCATCCGGTTGTTCACGACCAGGGTTCCCATCACGCCAAAGAGCGGGGAGACGAGGGCCACCGCGACCAGCGCGTTGCGCATGAACCCATACCGCGCCCACTCGAACGGAAGGCTGGCCAGAAGATCGATCAGGAAGCTCATGACAAATCCTCCAGATCGAGCCCGAAGGCGTGCCGGAAGTCCCGGTTGGCCAGGACCTCCCCGGGGGAGCCGACACAAACCACGCGGCGGTCGAGAAAGACGATGCGGTCGGACACGGACGCGATGCCCGCCAGATCGTGCGAGACCATCAGGATCGAGAGGTCGAACCGGCGCCGGAGGCCGGAGACCGTGCGGTAAAAAAGCTCGCGTCCCGGGAGATCGATCCCGGACACCGGCTCGTCGAGGAGCAGGAGATTCGGCACCGGCGTCAGGGACAGGGCCAGCAGGACACGCTGGAGTTCCCCGCCGGAGAGTTTTCCCAGCTTGCGGTCCAGGAGCCCGCCGGCCTCCACCGCCTCCAATGCGGAAAGGGCGGTCTGCCGGACTCCTCCCCGGCATCCGAGGGGAACCGGAAATCGCGAGGCGGATGCGGCGAAGAGATCGCAGACGCTGCAGGGGGAAAAGCGGTCGAAATCCAGGCTCTGCGGAACATAGCCGATGGACGGGGCATCCTCGCGCCCCGGCCCGAAGACGGGCAGAAAGTGGATGCTTCCCGTGTGGGGCACTTCGCCGAGCAGGGCGCGCAGCAGGGTGGATTTTCCCGCCCCGTTCGGCCCGACGACCGTGGTCAGTTCCCCGCAATGAAGGTGCAGGGAAATGTCTTCAATGACCGGATGGCGGTCCAGCGTGACGCTGATCTTGTCGATGTTCGTGCAGCACCGGCCGCACTGGTGGGGGGCAATTCCCGTATGGTGATCGGAAGAAGTCTGCATTCCCCTCAGGTTCCCTTCTGGAAATCCGCGTAAATCTGTGATCTGCGGATACCCTTCTTTGCCATCCGCAGATTTTCCGCGCAGGAAGGAAAAATTACCATCTTCAATCCGTCATTCAGACAGGGCTTTCCGCAGGACGTCGAGATTTTTCCTCATGGTCACGAGGTAGGAGTCGCGGGCCGCGGCGGGATCTCTCGGGCCCGAGACGGCGGGGTCGAGGATGCTGACGGGCACTCCGGTCTCGCGCTCGATGACCTTGGCGCTCTTGGCGGGATATTGGGGCTCGGCGAAAAGGGCGCGGACCTTCAGCTTCTTGACGGTCTCCACCGTGTCGGCCAGTTCCTTCGCGTTGGGTTCGGAGCCGGGCTCGCGCTCGATCACCCCGGCGATGTGCAAGCCGAACTCGCTGGCAAAGTAGGGAAACGCCTCGTGGAAGGTGACGATGCCGCGGTTTTTCAATCCGTCCAATGCCGCGTGCATTTCGGTTCGCAGGGTTTTCAGCTTCGCCACGTAGGCCGCCGCGTTTTTCCGGTATTGTTCCGCGTGGACGGGATCGGCCGCCGCCAGCCCGCGGGCGATGTTTTTCACCTGCTCGATGGCGCCGGAAATCCCGACCCAGATGTGAGGGTTGTCCCCGGCGAGTTTGATGCCCTTGCTGGCATCCACCAGCTTGAGCGAGGGGGATTGCTTCAGCGCCTTGTCGATGAACGATTCCATGCCGGCGCCGTTGGCGACAAAGAGGTCCGCCCCGGCGATCTTTTTCATGTCTCCCGGCGTGAGCTGGTAGTCGTGCAGGCAGCCCACGATGGGCGGGGTCAGGCAGGCCACGCCCACGCCGGGCGTGTCGCCCACCACGTTCAGGGCGCTCACATACATCGGATAGAACGACGTGAGGATTTCCAGGGCCTTGGCGTTCGCGGCGCAAACGAAGAGCAACGAGACGGCGGCGATGGCCGCGGCGCGACCGGTGGGCGGTTTTGGTTTCATGGGTGTGTTTTCGGTTGCGGTCGGAAACGGATCGCCGCACGTCCGCCGGCAACCGGCGCGGCGGTCCATATATGAGAATCAATTATCATTTGAATGAAAGGGAGTCAAATACCATTTTGGCGCCCCTCGGAAAGGAGGAGCCTCTCCGAAAGGTGCGGAGCCCAAGGGGAACGGGCGTCCCTCCCGTTTGGAGACAGGAATTCGCGGCATTCGCCGGATTCAGGCGTGCGCCGGGTTTTCCCGAGAGGAGCAGTCCGCCCCTCCCCCGCTCGGGCCGCCGAAGAATACGTTCGCAGGGCACTCCGCAAAGGGATCATATTGGACGCGCCACCATTGCCGCGATGTGATGAATCCCGTTCAAGAAGACTTCGAGATCCTCGGGGAGACCCCGGATCTCCTTGGCGTGAACAAGCCGGCCGGACTGCTGGTGCATCCCACCAAGCCGGGCGGACCACGGACGCTGTGGGACGGGCTCCGGGATCTCCTGGGCTACGAGCTCGCGAACGGCGGCCAGGTCTCGCTCATCAACCGCCTCGACCGCGAAACCAGCGGGGTCGTCCTCGTGGCCAAATCCTCCCGCGCGGCCCGGACCGCCGCAATGGCCATGCAGGAGGGAAAAATCAAGAAATCCTATCTGGCCATCGTCTCCGGCTGGCCGGAAGACCAGTTCGAGGTCGAGGCCCCGATCCTCCGTCTCGGCGAGGTCGGCGAGTCGAAAATCCACCTCCAGCGCGCCGTGCATCCGTCTGGAGCCGCGGCGCGGACCCGCTTCCGCGTCCTGTCGCGCATCGGGCGACACGACGGCCGGTTCGCCTTGATCTCCGCCGAACCGCTCACCGGCAGGACCCACCAGATCCGGGTTCATCTCTCCCATCGCGGCCATCCGGTCGTCGGCGACAAGATCTATGGACCATCGCCCGACTGCTATCTGGAATTCATCCGCGCCGGCTGGACCCCCGCGCTCGCGGAACGCCTCCTGCTCCCGCGCCATGCCCTCCACTCGGCGGAACTGGCGCTGGAATGGAACGGAGCCCCACTGACGTGGTCCTGCGGGTTGCCTGCAGACATGCGGAAGTTTCTGGCGGCAGGAGAAAGGAAAAGCCCCGATTCGTCCGCTGCCGGTTGTCGCTTGTGATGTTCCTTTGAGCGCGAAGTGGCCCAGAAATCCCTTCAGCATACGCTCCGATGCAGGACAACCAACCAAGCGACCCCGGAGGGAATCCGATCATCTCCCCATTTTCAGATGCGGAGAGCCCTGTTTTGCAAAAGCGGCGCAAGAGCCATGTCGCGCGCTGGATCTCGCCCGGCATTGTTCTTTGTCTGGTTCTCGGAATTGGAGGCTTTTTCCTCAGCCGGTATCTGAGCGATCCGCTTCGCACATTGGAACCATTCGTCTGTTGCGATAGAAACCCGGCTTGGAAAACTTCAGGGCAAGGAGCTCCCCGGCCTTGGCCGTTTCCTCGCGCAGCCAGGGGGGGGGCGGGTTTACAGCCCGGCCAGGATCGCGTTGAAGGTCGGGCTTGGGCGCATGGCGGCGGATGCCAGGTTGTCGTCCGGCCGGTAATATCCGCCGATGTCCACCGGTTTGCCTTGGACGGCGAGAAGCTCGTTTGCGATCGTTCGTTCGTTTGCGGTGAGTTGGCCGGCGATCGGGGTGAATCTCTTTTTCAATTCGGCGTCTTTGTCCTGAGCGGCGAGGGCCTGGGCCCAGTAGAGGGCGAGATAGAAGTGGCTGCCGCGGTTGTCGGTGGTGCCGAGTTTGCGTCCGGGGGAGCGGTCGTTTTCGAGGAATTTTCCGGTGGCGGCGTCGAGGGTGTCGGCGAGGATTTTGGCCTTGGGAAGCTTGAATGTTTCGCTGATGTGTTCGAGCGATGGGGCGAGGGCGAAGAATTCGCCGAGCGAGTCCCAGCGCAGGTAGTTTTCCGCGACGAATTGCTGCACGTGTTTCGGGGCGGAGCCGCCGGCGCCGGTTTCGAAGAGCCCGCCGCCGTTCATGAGCGGGACAATGGAGAGCATCTTGGCGCTGGTGCCGAGCTCGAGAATCGGGAAGAGGTCGGTCAAATAATCGCGCAGGACGTTGCCGGTGACGGAGATCGTGTCTTTGCCTTCCACCATGCGGGCGAGGCTGAACTGGCAGGCTTCGGCGGGCGGGAGGATGTGGAGATCGAGGCCGGACGTGTCGTGGTCGGCGAGGCAGGTTTTGACTTTGGCGATGATCTGCGCGTCGTGGGCGCGGCGTTCGTCGAGCCAGAAGACAGCGGGTGTATCCGTGGCGCGGGCGCGGGCGACGGCCAGCTTCACCCAATCGCGGATGGGCGCATCCTTGGCCTGGCAGGCGCGCCAGATGTCCCCTTTCTCCACGGAGTGCTCCATTAAAACTTCATCCTTCATCCTTCCGCCTTCCGCCTTTGCAATCACGCGGACGGTTCCGTCCGCCGGAATTTCGAATGTTTTGTTGTGGGAGCCGTATTCTTCGGCGGCTTGTGCCATGAGTCCGACGTTGGAGACCGAGCCGATCGTGCGGGGATCGAGCGCGCCGTTCTTTTTGCAAAAATCGATCGTCGCCTGGTAAACCCCGGCGTAGCTGCTGTCGGGGATGACGGCGAGGGTATCCTGCGCCTTGCCGGCGGCATTCCACATCCGTCCGGAGGCGCGAATCATCGCGGGCATCGAGGCATCCACGATCACGTCGCTCGGAACGTGGAGGTTGGTGATGCCCTTGTCGGAATTCACCATGGCGAGGGCCGGGCGCTCCGCGAGGGTCGCTTTCAGATCGGATTCGATTTCGGCCCGCTTGCCGGCGGGGAGCGTCTGGATCTTGGCGAGAAAATCCCCGAACCCGTTGTTGAAGTCCACGCCGAGTGACCGGATGACGGTGGCGTGCTTGGCGATGAGGTCCTTGAAGAAAACCTTCACGACATGGCCGAAGATGATCGGATCGGAGACCTTCATCATCGTGGCTTTCAGGTGGACGGAGAAAAGGACGCCCTCGGTTTTGGCCCTGGCGATTTCCTTTTCGATGAATGCGACAAGCGCCTTCTTGCTCAGGAATGTGCCGTCGAGGATCTCTCCGGCCTTGAGCGGGATTTTGTCCCTGAGGACGGTGGTCGCGCCATCGGCGGCCACGAATTCGATCCGGACGCCCGTGGCTTCGGGGACGGTCACGGATTTTTCATTCGAGAAAAAGTCGTTCCCACCCATCGTGCCGACCGCCGTTTTCGAGTCGGGCGACCAGGCGCCCATCGGGTGCGGGTGCTTGCGGGCGTATTCCTTCACCGCCTTCGGCGCGCGGCGGTCGGAATTCCCCTCGCGGAGGACGGGATTCACCGCGCTGCCCATGACCTTGCCGTAGCGGGCCTTGATTTCCTGCCCGGCGTTGGTCTCCGGGGCCTCGGGATAGCCGGGGAGCTTGTAGCCTTTTTTCTGAAGCTCGGCGACCGCGGCCTTGAGCTGCGGGACGGAGGCGCTGATATTCGGGAGCTTGATGATGTTCGCCTCGGGTTGGAGCGTGAGGGCGCCGAGTTCGGCGAGAGCGTCGCCGATCTTTTGGTCATCGGAGAGGAATTCGGGAAAATTGGCGATGATGCGTCCGGCGAGCGAGATGTCGCGTGCTTCCACCGAAATCCCCGCGTGCTTCGTGAATGCCTGGATGATCGGCAGCAGGGAACAGGTGGCGAGAGCGGGCGCTTCGTCGGTCTTCGTGTAGATGATGGTGGGCAGCTTGGTCATGGCTTTTTGACAGGATTGCAGGATTTTCAGGATTGACAGGAAAGAACGTTTGCCCGGCAGAAACTTTTTTGCGCAGGCGGCAATCTCCAGTCGTCATCGGAATTTGTCATCCGCGCTGCTTTTTTAATATCCAATCCTGTTCCTCCTGAAAATCCTGCAATCCTGTCAAAATTCCTTTTGCGGCCTCAACCGGCCCGTCCGGCGGCCGCGAGGAACGGTTTGATCATTTCGGTGAGTTCTTGGAAGGAGGAGAAATCGACCTGCTGCTGGCCGTCGCTCATGGCTTCGGCGGGATTCGGGTGGACTTCGACGAGCAAGCCGTCCGCCTTGAGCGCCACCGCGCCGCAGCAGAGCGCGAGGACGAGGTCGGAGCGCCCGCAGCCCTGGCTGGGGTCCACGATCACGGGCAGGTGGGATTCTTTTTTGGCGACGGCGACCGCCGCGAGATCGAGGGTGTTCCGGGTGTAGGTCTCGAACGTCCGGATGCCGCGCTCGCAGAGCAGGACATTGGGATTTCCATGAGCCAGGATATATTCGGCCGCCAACAGCCATTCTTCGATTTTCTCGCTCATCCCGCGCTTGAGAAGGATGGCCTTGCCGGATTTCGCGCACTCGATCAAGAGCTGAAAATTCTGCGCGTTGCGGGCGCCGATCTGGAGAATGTCCGCCGAGGCGGCGACATGCTCGACATCGCGCTCGCTGAGGACCTCGGTGATGATTTTCAAGCCGGTTTCCTTGCGGGCGAGTTCCAGGAGGCGGAGCCCTTCTTTTCCGAGTCCCTGAAACTCGTAGGGCGAGGTGCGGGGCTTGTAGGCCCCCCCCCGAAGAATCGTCGCTCCGGCCGCCTTGACGGCCCATGCCGTGGAAAGCAGTTGCTCCTCGCTCTCGACCGAGCACGGCCCCGCCATGAGAGCGAAATGTCCGCCGCCGATTTTCACGCCGTCCACATCGACCACGGTATCGGCGGGGTGGGATTCGCGGCTCGCGAGCTTGTAGCGCTTCTGGACACGCAGGACACTCTCGACCTGCGGCAGGGCGGTGAGCGACTCGAGATTCTGGTGGGTCCGCTCGTCGCCGATGGCCGCGATGACCGTCTGCGTGGCCCCGAAAATCGGAGCCGGCTCGTAGCCGAGTTTTGCGACCTCGGCAATGACCTCATCGATGGCGGCTTTGGGGGTATGTGGGCGAAGAACGATAATCATGGCGCGCCATCAGTGAAGAGCATCGACTTCCGATGATCAAACAAATCATGATCAAACAAATCATGCAGGCGCCGGGAGGCATGGGCGGCACGCCCCTTCGTTTCGGTCTCAGTTGATTCGCGTTGCGCCTGGAGCTTGAGGAGTTGGCCTGCCAGATTATGCTCGACCACCCCCCAGGACCACGCCATTTGCGCACAGCCGCCCCCTTGCCTATCCGTCCGTTTGCGGTTTGATCTCCTGCTCAGTTTCCTTTTGCCCTTGATGGACACGGGGCGGGCTCTGTTAGAGTGCCGGGCTTATGAGTTCCAAGTCCTCCGCCAAGCTTCGCCCGCATTCCGCCATCGTTCTTGATGGCCTGAGCCGGGCGCCGAGCCGGGCGATGCTTTATCCGGCGGGTTACAAGGAAAGCGACTTTGCGAAGCCGCAGATCGGCGTGGCCTCGACATGGAGCATGGTCACCCCTTGCAACATGCATATCGATCAGCTCGCCCGCGAATCGGCTCTGGGGATCGACTCGGCGGGCGGCAAGGCCACGATTTTCAACACGATCACCATCTCGGACGGGATTTCCATGGGAACCGAGGGGATGAAGTATTCGCTCGTGTCGAGGGAAGTGATCGCCGATTCGATTGAAACCGTCGTCGGATGCCAGGGGTTCGACGGCTTTGTCGCGATCGGCGGTTGCGACAAAAACATGCCCGGTTGCCTGATCGCCATCGCCCGCATGAACCGGGCGGCTGTGTTCGTCTATGGAGGAACGATCCTCCCCGGCTGCCTCGCCGGAAAAAACCTGGATGTCGTCTCGGTGTTCGAGGCGGTCGGCCAGCGGGCGGCGAACAAGATATCGAGCAAGGAACTCCACGATGTCGAATCCTGCGCGATCCCCGGTCCGGGGTCGTGCGGCGGCATGTATACCGCAAACACCATGGCCTCCGCCATCGAAGCCCTGGGATTCAGCCTCCCAAACAGCTCCGCGCAGGCCGCGATCTCCGGACACAAGACCCGGGATTGCCGCGATGCCGGCGCCGCGGTCATCAACCTTTTGAAAAAAGGCATCCGGCCGTCGGATATCTTTTCGAGGGAGGCGTTCGAGAACGCCATCGCCGTGACGATCGCGCTCGGCGGCTCGACGAATTCCGTTCTCCACCTCCTCGCCATCGCGCATTCCGCGGGAGTGAGGCTCACGATCGATGATTTCACCCGCGTTGGGAAAAATGTTCCGGTGCTCGCGGATCTGAAACCCAGCGGGCGCTTCCTCATGTCCCAGTTGGTGGAGATCGGCGGCATCGTTCCCATGATGAAAGATCTTCTGGGGGCGGGGCTCCTGCACGGCGGGTGCCTCACCGTCACGGGAAAAACCCTCAAACAGAATCTCGCCGCCTTCAAACCCTATCCCAAAAACCAGCAGATCATCGCCCCGCTCAAGAACCCGATCAAAAAGGAAAGCCACCTCGTGATCCTTCGCGGCAACCTCGCCCCCGAAGGCGCGGTCGCGAAAATCTCGGGCAAGGAAGGCGAAAGGTTCCGCGGCAAGGCCCGCGTGTTCGAATCCGAGGAAAAGGCGCTCGCCGCGATCCTCGACGGAAAAATCCGGAAGGGCGACGTGATTGTGGTCCGCTACGAGGGACCCCGCGGCGGCCCGGGCATGCGCGAAATGCTCTCGCCCACGAGCGCCGTGATGGGACGCGGTCTCGGCAAGGATGTCGCGCTTATCACCGATGGGCGATTCTCCGGAGGCACGCATGGATTTGTCGTCGGCCACATCACTCCGGAAGCCTTCGAAGGGGGGCCTCTCGCCATCGTCCGCGAAGGAGACACGGTCACCATCGACGCGCCCGCACGCAAACTTTCCCTCGATCTCCCCGCCAGCGAGATCGCGGCGCGGCTGGCGGCTTGGAAAAAACCGAAGCCCCGCTATCGCCGCGGCGTTCTTGCCAAATATGCTTCCCATGTCTCGACAGCCTCCCTGGGAGCTGTTACCGACTTGGGACTCTAGGGAATGACATGAACGAGCGTGCAGCCAACCCCATGCAGGCGGCAGCGTTCCTCCGCGAGCGAACCGGCACAGGGAACCACCACACCCAAGTCTCGATCAGTTTCGGCGAGCGGATGGATTCCGGAGCGTTGCGCGCGGCATGGGAGGTGGTTTGCGCGACTCATCCCGTCCTCCGGTCCCGGTTCTCCCGTTCCACCGTCGGGGACGTCACGCTTCAGGATTCCCCGGCAGCAAAAACCACCTGGCGGGAACTCGACTGGAAGGCACTGGCGCTCGGGGAGATTCCGGACAAATGGGCGGAGTTCCAAAAATCCGACCTCGCCGGACCGTTCGATCCCGATGCGTTGGTCAGGATCGCGGAAATCCTCCTGCCGGAGGGAGCGTCGCATTATCTGCTCACCGTGCCCTCGTATCTCGTCGACGAGCCCTCCATTGCCAGGGTGCTCCTCGACTGGCTGGTGGCTCTCGAGCGTCCGCCGGCCATGCCCGCGGAAACGCCGGCCCCGCTGGCCACCACCGCGGCATGGACGGAGATCCTGAAGCTTGCCGATGCGCCGCTGCTCCTGCGCCCCAGACCGCAGGCCCCTGATTCCATCAGCGCGGCGCTATCCGTCGGACGGGATGAATCCCGCGCGTTCCTGGGCTCCTGCAAGGCGAAGTCTTTGGATCCGGGTGTGGTTTTCCACTCCCTGTGGGCACTCCTGCTGCGCCGTCTGGGAGCCACGGGAAATGTGACGCTCGGGCTTTTCGATGCGCGCCGCAGTCCCGGCGAAGCCGGCTTTTTTGAGAACTGGCTGCCCGTGGCGCATCGCTGGGATGCGAAAGATTGGCTCCGGGATGCCCAACAAGCCTGCGATGCCATCTCGGACAATGCGTGGATTTCGCCGGCCTCGGCCCTGACGGCGTCCCCAACCACCCTGACAATCGACAGCCTTGGGGTGGGGTTCGCATGGCGCGGCCCCGAAGTCCGGGATCTCATCCAAACGGCCCTGCCCCGATGGATCAATTTTGATGCGAGGCTCCAACGATCCCGCCCGGATCTTCTGCTTCTCGAAGTGCGCGACGGAACGCAACTCTCCCTGCAAATTCATGGGCCGGTTGGCAGCGAATCTCTCGGCCGCGATCTTCTCGCGCGTCTGGTCGGGTTGATGGGATCGCTGGATTCGCTGGAAAGCAAGCCGGTCGGCCAGATCCCGCTGCTCCTTCCCCAGGAAACGCGAATCCTGAAGGAGTGGTCGCGCGGGCCCGAGGGCCTGGAGCGCCCGAAGAACATACTCGCGGCATTCCGGATCGCGGTGGAAAAATCCCCGAAAAATGTGGCGGTCCGCGATGGGGACTACGAGCTCACGTATGCCGAGCTGGACTCCCTGTCCGACCGCCTCGCCGCCCATCTCGCGCAGGCCTCGCTCGCCGGAGGATGGCATGTGGCCCTGTTTCTCTCCCCGTCATCATGGATTGCCATCGCCCTCATCGGCTCCTGGAAGGCCGGAAATTCCTGCCTGGCCCTGGATCCGGCCGCCCCCCCGGAATGGATCGAGTCCATGCTCACCTCCCACGATGCGGGTGTTGTCATGTGCGATGCCGCCAGTGCTCCACTTCTCGACGCCTCCACGCGAAAACGGATTGTCCTGGATCAGGAATGGGACCATTTGGAAACGAGCGAAATCCCGAGCCCGGAAATCACTCCGGAATCCCCCGCGGCCATCCTTCCGGGGCATGCCGACGGCGCGCCGCCCCCAATCCGCGCCCTCACCCACGAATTGCTCGTGACCGCGGCCATCGAGGGCGCGCGGATCCTCGATTTCGGCCCCTCCGATTCCTTCCTGGCACACTCCGCGCCGGGCGGCGGCGCCTTCTTTGATGAGTGGCTGTTGCCGATCCTGGCCGGCGGGACCGTCCGGGTGGCGGACGACGATGTGCTGGATCCGGTCTCCTGCAATGTCACGCACCTCCGCCTCACGGCTCCGGAGTGGAACAACCAGGCCGCGCGCTGGTCCCGGGGAGGGGATCAAGTTCCGATTCCTCCCCGGATCATTGCCGTTGAATGCGGGACGGCTTCGACATCCGCGCTGGATATTTGGAATCGCTGCACGGGCGAAAGCGTGGGGACGATTTCCTTTTTCAGCCCCGCCGGACTCTGCGGGCTGGGACTTGCGGGCGATGCCGCCGCGGAGGGTCCCCTGCTCATGGTCGGAAAGCCCACTCCGGATGTGGAAGCCTCGATTTGCGACGAGGACGGATTGGATGTTCCGCCGGGATTTTCGGGCTCGCTGTGGATGAAGTTCCCCGGCTGGAAAAAAATTTCCCAACCCCGTGGTCGAAAGGGCGTCGAGACCGGATTGCGGGCATGGCGCAATGGAAAGGGGGTCTTCCAACTGGAAGGCCCGGCCAGCCGGTTTCCCGACTTGTCACCGGCATCCCTCCGGCTCCGCTCGCTTCCCGGCGTCGTGGACTGTCTGACGGGCGGGCAAACCTGGGCCCTCTCGTCCGGCCCCGTGGATGGCGCGCTCTCCGTTGCGGAATGGCCGCTGACCCGCGGCGGCTGGATCGACGAGTCCGCACTCCCCAGACCGGAACCGCCCGCCACGCACAAGGCTCCCCAAGCCATTCCCAGCGAACAGCCGCGCCCGGCGATCCCCTGGACTCCGGTCAGCGTCCTTCAAAAAGAGGGAACCTCCCCGCCACTGGTGCTCGTGCCCACGGCCTCGGGAGTCACCGGGACTTACCGCGATTTCGTTTCCGCGCTGGGAAACGGTCGCCGCATCCTCGGGCTGACCGCCCGCGGAGCCTGCGATCCGGAAGCCTGCCACACGACTGTCGAGAGCGCCGCAGCGGCATGGATCGACGCGCTCGCGGAGGAAGATCCGTCCCTGTCGTTTGGCTTGTGCGGGTTCGGCTATGGCGGGATTGCCGCCCTGGAGATGGCCCGCCAGCTCGCGGCCGCCAAGCGCCGCATCCCCGGCCTCGTCCTCATCGGCACACCGCCTCCCCAAACCGAAAAACCCTCCGGATGGCTGTCTTCGATGAAAAATGTCTTCAAACGCTGGAACCCGGAAGACCGACTGGAACCATTCCCCTCCATTGGAGAACCCGCAAAAACCCATGAGGAGGCATGGCGGCGATACCGCTTCGTGCCCTGCGACCTCAGTCCCCGGATCATCATCCCCTCGGACTTCCCGCCGGACTCTGCCGCCGCATGGCTCGCGATCCTTCCCCCGGCCCGCATCGAGCCGGTCAAATGCGCCTGGGGGGAAATGCTCGCCTACCCGGCGGTCAAACGCCTGGCATCGATCATCTCGGATTCCTGAGCTTCAGGCTTTCGCTTTGGCGAGCGCCTTGTTCAAGCGGCCCTTCCTGCGATCGGCCACATTGCTGTGGATGATCCCGCGCTTGGCGGCTTTGTCGAGGGCGGACGTCAGCTTGACGAACTCCGCGCGCGCGGCGTCCGCCCCCCCGGCGATGGCTGCGCGGAACTTTTTCTGTTCGGTCTTGAGCCCGGTGATCACACCGGCGTTGATTTCGCGTCGGCGCACGCTTTGGCGGGCGCTCTTTGCTGCAGATTTGGTATTGGCCATAAATAGTTGTTGGTGCCAGAGGGGAGAATCGAACTCCCGACCAAGGGCTTATGAGTCCCCTGCTCTACCGCTGAGCTACCCTGGCGTGGGGATGGGACAATATCGCTTTCCCACCGGCAAACAAGGCTGATTTTTTCATCGGACGCGCCCTCAACGGGAGCGCGATATTTCCGTCCGCCTGCCGGGAGGAAGTCAGAGATCTCCGCCACGCAACCCTTGGAATGCCCGTCCGGCATGCCGGACCACATGGCTTGCGCGGAGGGATTCCTGGGATTCTCCGCCCGAGGCGAGCGCGATTTCCGCCGATCGGCCGCAGACCCACGCTCCAACCATCGCGGCATCATACGGATCGAGCCCCTGCGCCAGGAGAGAGGCCGTGATCCCGGTGAGCGCATCGCCCATCCCGCCGCTCCCCATGCCCGGATTTCCCGTCGTGTTGTAGGAGGCGGGCCGGTTTGCCCGGCCGATGATCGTGCGCGCGCCTTTCAGGAGCAGGGTCACCGGGTATCGATGGACAAACTCCTGCATCCATTGAAGCCGGGTCCGCCCCCGGCAAGGCGAGAGCCTTTCCATTTCGCCGGGGTGTGGGGTGAGGAGTCTCGGGCCGGCGCAGTCGCCCAGGACCCCGGGTGATTCCGACACGGCATTCAGGGCGTCGGCATCGACGACACATGGAGGGGGCGCCCCTTGGACGATCGAAAGAATCTCCCCGGAACAACGGGTCGAGAGTCCGGGCCCGATGGCGATCGCATCCCATCGGTCCCGGAGCACTTCCCGATAAGACTCCACCTGCCGGACCATCACCTCGGGAACGACCGCCGCGGCAAGGAGCGGATAGACATCCTTCTTGGCAAAGAGCGTGATGAGACCGGCGCCACCGGCGACAGCCGCCGCGGAACACAGGCGCGCGGCACCGGAGAAGCCTGCGGAGCCCGCCACAATGGCCACCCGTCCGGCCATTCCCTTGTGGGTATCGAAGACACGCGGCGGCAGGTGCGGGCGAAGCCTCTCTGGCACGATCACCTGCGGGGCGTCCCTCGCGGAATCCGGCACAGCGAGTCCTTCGAGAGGCGCGATGGCAAGACGCCCCACAAAATTCACCGCCTGATCGGCAAGAAGACCGGCCTTGGCAAACCCCATCGCCATCGTGGCATCCGCCTGCACACAGGGCTCTCCCGGCATGCCGGTATCCGCATCGAGACCGCTTGGCAGATCGGCCGCCAACACCCAGGCCCCGAAATTCTTCCGCAGGCGGTTGATCTCACGAATCCCCGATGCGGTGCGAGCCCGCGGATTTCCCTTCGCCCCGATCCCCAGCAGCCCGTCGAGGACAACCAGCGGTCTCCCCTCTCCCTGCGAGCCGGTTCCATCCAGTCGCCTGAGCTGCGATTCCGTGAGGGATGCCAACGGGGACTCGGGAAGAACGGTTTCCACGCCCCAGCCCGCGGCGGCCAGGTGGCGGGCCGCAACGAGCGCATCGCCCCCATTGTGCCCTTTGCCCGCAAAGACCCTGCAGAGACCGGGACACGGATGGTTCTGGCGGACGAAACCCGCCATCTGCCTTCCCGCGGACTCCATGAGCGCGGAAGGATCGACCCCCGCTGCAAATGCCGTCCGTTCGGCATCGATCATCTGTGCGCGGGTCAGAAGAATGCTCACCGGCACAGCATGACGCCGCCAAGCCGCCAGGAAAAGAAATTTGATCGGCCCCCTGGCGCGCGCGACGATCTGTCATGGAAAAGAATCAGAGGCCGTCCGCCGCCAACATTTTTCGAAAAATTCCCTTGCCACCGCGGCGCGCATCCCTACTCTCTCCATCCCGTTCGATGTCGGGATTTCACACAAACATTCACTGTTCTTTCTTATGTCAGCACCATCAGCCCAAAAAATCCGGATCCGGCTCAAAGGATTCGACTACCGCATTCTCGATGCCTCCGCGCATGAGATTGTGGAAACCGCGAAGCGCACGGGGTCCAAAGTGACCGGACCGATCCCCCTCCCGACACGCATCGAAAAATTCACCGTCAACCGCTCGCCCCACGTCGACAAAAAGTCGATGGAGCAATTCGAAATCCGCACCCACAAACGGCTTCTCGACATCGTGGAACCCACGGCCAAGACCGTTGACGAGCTCCGCAAACTGAACCTTCCGGCCGGGGTCGACATCACCATCAAAATCTGACAGCCATGAGCATTGGACTTCTCGGAAAAAAACTCGGAATGACCCGCGTCTACGACGACAAGGGCCGCAGCACTCCCGCCACCGTCATCGCGGCCGGAGGCAATCGCATTCTTCAAACCAAAAACGCCGACAAGGACGGCTACGCGGCGGTCCAGGTCGGATTTGACGACCAGAAACCCCAGCGCGTGACGAAGGCGCAAACCGGGCACTTTGGAAAAACCTCCTCGACGCCCAAGCGGTTCATCCGCGAATTCCGTCTTGCCGAGGGCGAAACCGCTCCGGAATCCGCGGACGTCGCGGTCACGGTCTTCGAAACCGGCCAATTCGTGGATGTCATCGGCCAGTCGAAGGGCAAGGGCTTTCAGGGCACGATCAAAAAGCACAACTTCCAAGGCCAGCCCATGACCCACGGTTCGACGATGCACCGCCGGAACGGCGCCATCGGCAACCGCTCGACACCGGGCCGCGTCTGGAAAAACATGGGCATGCCCGGCCATATGGGCGATGGGCGCGTCACCCTTCAAAACCTCCGCATCCTCCAGGTGCGCGGCGAAGAGGGTGTCATTGTCGTCAGCGGGGCGGTTCCCGGAGCCAAAGGTTCCTATGTGATCGTCCGGCCTTCCAAGAAAAAGAAGCCCGCCGAAAAAAAATAGCCGCCCCGATTCCGGATGGTTTTCGGCAGGCACGAGCCGATGGATCCGGGAAAAAACATCGCCCTCAGGCTGTTGCGGAAACGGGCGCCGGCCACCAAGGATTACCATGGGCGGAAATTCTTCGCCCGCGAATCCGGGCGCCTCGCCGCCACCCGCTTTTCGCCGCCCTTCTCTGCATCGAAGCGAGCGATCTCCTCTTTGCGGTGGATTCGATCCCGGCCATATTCGCCATCGCCGAAGATACGTTCATCATCTATACATCCAACGTCTTCGCGATCCTCGGCCATCGGCCGTTGGTGGAATCCCGATGCGGCGGAGCGAAAGGATTCCGCGATCGGCTGACCGCCTTTTGATTCCCCGGGTTTGACCTCGTGTCCGCGTCGGGCATGATGTGCGGGTGCTCACCGATTTGAGATTGCAGGATTTTCGCTGCTTCGACTTGCTGGAGATTTCCTTGGAACCGGGACGCACGTTCGTGATGGGCGCAAACGCGCAGGGAAAAACTTCGATCCTGGAGGCGGTCTGCCTGTTGCTGCGCCTGCAATCGCCGCGCACCATCACAACCGCCGAGGCCATCCGGTTCGGCCGTCCGCGGTTTTCCCTTAATGCCCACTTTTCCGGAATCCACCTGGTCTTCCACTATTCGCACGAGGGACGGGAATTGCTTCTGGATTCGAAGCCGCAGACCCATACCGATGACTACCTCGACGTGGGAAGGGTGGCCTGGTTCGCGAATACCGATCTCGATCTCGTGCGCGGAGGCGGATCGGTCCGGCGCCGATATCTGGACTTTGCTGGGATGCAATGTGTGCCGGGCTACAGAAAATCCCTCCGCTCCTATGAAAAGGCGCTGCGTTCGCGAAATGCGTTGCTCAAAGACAACCGCCCCCGCCGCGAGATCGAGGCCTTTGATCCGCCGCTGGTGGAAGCCGCGGAGTTCCTCTTTGCCGCCCGCGCGCGGCTTTGCGAAGAGCTGGCTCCCATTGCGCGCACCGCCTGCCTGGAAATCAGCGGCGGATCGGATTCCGTGAAGATTTCCTACCGGGCGGGCGGCGGGAGTCCGTTTGCGGCAACGCTGGCCGGCTCGCGGCAGGAAGAGACGCGCCTCCGGCAGACGGTCGTCGGCCCGCACCGCGACGATTTGGGCATCGCGATCAATGGCCGGGAGGCCGCCGGGTTCGCCTCCGAGGGCCAGCACCGCGGGCTCGCGCTTTCCTTGAAGCTGGCCCAGGCCCGCCATTTGGAAGCTGTCCAGAACCGCGCCCCCATCCTCCTCATCGACGATATCTTCGGAGAACTCGACCCCGACCGCCGCAACAGGCTCCTCGCCTCGCTCCCCCCGCAAAGCCAGACGATCATCACCACCACCTTCCTCGACTGGGCCGAACACAAACCCTCCGACACGGTCTTCAAACTCGCCGGCGGCCGGCTGGCCTCCCTGTGATTTTTCCGGGCTAAATCGATTTGTCGAACGTGTGAATTTGGCGGGCCATCTTGGCGACGAGAGCGGTCCAGCCGGTCTGGTGGCTGGCTCCAACACCGGCGCCGTTGTCCCCGTTGAAGTATTCGTTGAAGAGGAGGAGGTCGCGCCAGTGGGGGTCGTTTTGGAAGAGGTCCACGCCGCCGTTGAACGGGCGGCGTCCGTCGGCGCCCCGCGCGAAGATTCCGACGAGCCGGCGTTCGAGTTCGATGGTGATGTCCCAGAGGTTCATCTCGATGCCGCTGCCGCTGGGAAATTCGACTTCGAACGTATCGCCGAAATAAAACGCGAATTTTTGGAGGGCTTCGATGAGGAGGTAATTCATCGGCATCCAGACCGGGCCGCGCCAGTTGGAATTTCCGCCGAACATCGCCACCGGGCTGTCTGCGGCGGTGTAGCAGAGGGTCTCTGTTTCCTCCCCCTCGGTGAACGTGTAGGGCTGGTCTTTGTAAACGCGCGAGAGGGCGCGGATGCCATGAGGCGAGAGAAATTCCTCCTCGTCGAAGAGCCGTTCACAGAGCCGGCGCAGGCGCTCCGGAGGAACCAGCGAGACGAGCAGCCTGCCATCCACTTGCCGACCGATATGATGAAGCTGTTCGAGCAGGTGCGGGCGGTGCTTGGCAAACCATTCGATCCGCTTGCAGAGGAGGGGAAACTGCTGTGCGGTCGCCGAGTCAAAGCTCTCCACCGCAAACAGGGGGGTCAGGCCCGCGATCGAGCGGGTCTTCAAATAGGCATTCGAACCATCCGGTCGCTTGAGCACATCATAATAAAATCCGTCGTCATCGTCCCAGAGCGCAAAGCCTCCCGAACCCACGGCGTTGACCGCGGCGGCAAGATAGATGAAGTCGTTGAGAAATTTGTCGGCGATGTCCTCGTATTCCGGCTCGGTTTTCGCCAGTTCGATCGCGATGTTGAGCATGTTGAGGCAGAACATCGCCATCCACGCGGTGCCGTCGCTTTGCTCGATTTTGCTCCCATCGGGGAGAGGGTATCTCCGGTCGAAGACCCCGATGTTGTCGAGGCCGAGGAACCCGCCCTCGAAGACATTGTCGCCGGTCTGGTCCACTCGGTTCGCCCACCAGGAATACCCGAGCAGCAATTTGTTGAAGGCCTTTTTGAGGTAGAAGACATCCCCTTTTCCGGTCATCCCGCGCTCGATGGAATAAATCCGCCAGCTCGCCCAGCCTCCGATCGGGGGGTTCGCATCCGAGAGCGCCCATTCGTAGGCGGGCTGTTGCGCGCTGGGGGACGTGTAGCGCTCGCCGCGCAGAAGCATGCTCTGCTTCTTTGCGGTGGCGGGATCGGCCACCGTGAACGCGACCGACTGGAACATCAGGTCCCACGCGCAGAAATACGGATACTCCCACGAATCGGGCATCGAAATGACATCGTGCGCGTGCAGCTCCTTCCAGAAACTGTTCCGTCCGTGCCACCGCCCCGGCGGCGGGGGCGGCATGGTGGGGTCGCCCTGGAGCCATTGAATGACCGGGTAGTAATAGAACTTTTTGCACCAGAGGAGGCCGGCCAGAGCGCTGCGATGGACGAGCGCGAGTTCCGCGGGCATGCCGGGAGAGCGGCGCTCGTAAAACTCCGCGCACTCCCGTTCCCTGCGCTGGAACAACTCCTCAAAGGCCTGGCCGAATGCCTCCGGCTTCGGCGGACGGCACAAACGCAGGCGGAGCGTCCATTCCTCGCCGGCTGCAAGCGTCCGCCGATAAACCGGCGCCGCCTTGGTCCCGCAATGCGAAGGATTCACCGCATCGGCTTTTCCGCCGATGAGAAAATCGTGAAAACCGTCCTTCAAATAAGGTGCGGGATTTTTGGCTCCGAAAAGCCGGCCGGCATTTGTCTCATTATCCGTGAAAAGGAATTCGCCGGCAGCCTCGCAATAGAGGTGGTACTCGGGCAACCCCCACGGATGAGCGATGACCGCAGTCCCATGCGCGGCAAGATGCATCTCCGGCTTCGTGGCCTCCGCCTGGCCCCACGACCAGGTATTGCGGAACCAGAGTGTCGGGAGAACGGTCAGCGGCGCGGGATCGGGCCCGCGGTTGATGGCGCGGATCCGGATGCCGATGTCCTCGGCGGTCTCTTTCGCGTATTCCACGAAGATATCAAAATAGCGGCCGTCGTTGAAAACTCCGGTGTCCACAAGCTCGTATTCCGGTTCGCTGCGCGGGCGGCGGCCATTTTCTTCGACCAGGTGGTCATACGGAAAAGCGGCCTGCGGGTATTTGTAGAGCCCCCGCATGAAGCTGTGCGCGGGTGTATTGTCGAGGTGATAAAAATAGTCCTTGAGATCCTCGCCATGATTGCCCTGCGGGTTCGAGAGCCCGAACGGACGTTCCTTGAGCATCCGGTCCTTGCCGTTCCAAAAGGCAGGAGCAAAGCATAATCTGCCATCGGAATCGCTGATTCCCAAGAGTCCATCCTCGCCCCAACGGTAAACACGAGATCGGGCATGTTCATGCGGGAAAAATGTCCATGCATCCCCGTCGGCGGAATAATCTTCGCGCACCGTGCCCCACTGCCGGTCGCTCAGATAGGATCCCCAGAGCCCCCAAGGTTCATGACCCGCATCCCGCGCCGCCATCCGTCGTGATTCAGCATCGTCCGGCATGCCGCCTTCTCTCGCAGATCCCGCGCCGGTTGTCACGCGTCCGAAACACAGGCGATCTCGCGCAGAGGCGCAGGGTAAACGGAGCGCGGGCACCCTGCCCGCCATCGAATCAACCAGAGTATCTCCCGCCAAGCCGCGGAGGCGCGAAGGAACGGAGAAAAACCAATCCGACTCGCCCATATCACGACAAGCGCCCTCTCGCGGGTGTTCCGGGCTAAGAGCGAAAACCATGTTTGCGAAACACGCCCGTGTTCCGCCACATTCCTGTCCCATTGGAGTCGGGCAGGGCCTAGTCCTGGTTCGCCGGCAATTCCGCGCGGAGGATTTTTTCCAGCGCTTCGAGCCATCGTGGATGCTCGTTCATGCACGGGGTGAGGGCGAATTCGGTTCCGCCGGCTTCGAGGAAGGTTGCGCGTCCGCGGATGGCGATTTCCTCGACGGTTTCGAGGCAGTCGGAGACGAAGGCCGGGCAGATGACCAGAAGTTTTTTGACGCCGGTTCCGGCAAGACGGGTGAACTCGAAATCGGTGTAGGGCTTGAGCCAGGGATCGCGTCCGAGCCGCGACTGGAAGGAGACCGAGTGCTTGTTTGTGGGGACGCCGGTTGCTTCGACAAAGGCGCGGACGGTGGCGAAGCATTGGGCGCGGTAGCAGGTGTGGAGGGCGGGGCCGGGGGTTTCGCAGCAGTTGGGGGCGGCCAGGCAATGGCCCGGGTTGGCCTTGCGGAGGTGACGTTCGGGCAGACCGTGGAAACTGAACAGCAGATGATCGTAGCCCGCATCGAGGAAATCCTCCGCGCTGGCGGCGAGCGCCGCGATGTAGCCGGGGTCGTCGTAATACGGCTCCGCGATTTTCAGCTTCATCTCCGGCGCCAGCCGGGCGGCGACTTCCCGCGCGCGGACAACCGCCGTTTCAAAACTCGACATCGCAAAGTGGGGAAAAAGCGGGAACACCAAAAGGTCCGTGACTCCCTGTTCGCGCAGATGCCGGATGGCGGACCCGATCCCGGGGTTCCGGTAACGCATCGCGAGTTCGATGACGGCGCCGTCCCCGAACCGGCGCTGCATCTCGCGCTGCACGTTGCGGCTTGTGGCGACGAGCGGCGAGCCGCCCTTCGTCCAGATTTTTTCGTAGGCCTCCGCCGATTGCGCGGGGCGGGTCGGCAGGATCGCGAAATGGACCACGCACCAGCGGACAAGCCACGGGGAGTCGAGCACGCGCGGGTCCATGAGAAACTCGCGCAGGTATTCCCTCACGTCGGACACGGAGGTCGAATCCGGCGATCCGAGATTCATCAACAAAACGCCCGGTTTGTGCTGGAAGCTCATTCCCTCGCTCCCGAAAGACAGGTTTTCCCGATGACTCCAAAATCGCCATCTGTTGGCATCACAAACACGCACTGTCCCTTGCTCCGGGATTGCCATACGGCCCCGACTGCGCGCTTTTCTTCGGCATCATTCCACAGGTGTTTTCCTTTGTATTCCACCGCCATAATCCGGCCATCGGTAAGCTGGCAGATGAAATCGGGGAAGAACCACTGCTTGGAAGTTTGAAGGCGGAATGAACTGCTCTTCTGGGACAGGTTGCGCACCCACCAGAGCACGGCGGGAAGCGCATCGAGGTAGCAGGCGCATTGGAACTCTTCCGTCAGCTTGCCGTCGGATTTCTTCTCGCGGAGTTCGCCGGGCTCCGGACCGAAGTAGTGTTTCTTGAACTGATGTCCACCCTCGTAAAGCCAGCTCGGTTCGTAGCTGCTTGTCTTGAAGTTCAGCGCGCGCGCGTCGCTCACTGACAGAGCGGATTCCGGAAGGAGCCAATTCTTGAAGGCAGCCTCCCTCTCGTGGATGCGATGGGCCTGGATCAGATCCTCGACCTCATCACGCAGGCGGAAGCGGTCCAGGGCGATGGTGTCCACATCCTGCAATCCGTGTTGTGCCATGAGGCCGCGAACGACTTTTCGCAGGAACCCGGCGGATTCTCCCATGGGGATGTCTTCGTGCGGAATGCGGACGTCGATCCATGCCACCAGGGCTTCGAGCGACCAATGGCTGTCACCGCCGAGCTGGAGCGTCTGCTGGTGGAGCGTGGCGATAAAATCCTCGGCCTCATCGCGGGCGACGGTCACTCCCTCGACCGTGCCCTTGGCCCCGACATCGATCACCCCGAGCACGCCGGTCGGACGTTGAAGCGGATTGTAGTGCGCGGGCTGCGCGGCGTCCTTCGCGCTCAGTTTCCACGGATGTTCGAGGAGGAACGTGCTCTCAAATTCCAACAACTCGCCGTCCTCGTCCACGCAGAGGAGCGGCACGATGAAATCCAGTTGCTGCTCGTATCCGCTCGCGGCGCGGGCCGCGCCGGTGCCGCCCATCGCCTTCTCGGCCTCGATCACTTTTTGCACGGCCTGCCGGATCTTGGTTTTGGCCCCGGGCGTTTTTACCACGCTTTCGGCCATTTCGGATTCTTCCGGAGTCAGGGGGGCAATGACCGTGATCTCGCCTTTCTCCACATTGATACGCACTTTTCCGGCGAGTGCTCCGCTCTGGATCTGGGCCACGGCGGCATCGAGTTCCGTGACAGGATTGACAGTGACCGTCTGCGGCTGAACCCCGAGCCCGAGTGTGGATTGTCCGCCCGGCAGCACGATGCGCTCGGCCTCGGCGGGAGTGAACCCGTTGCTCTCCAATGCCTGCCGCAGCTCGTTCAGAACCTCCGGCATCGAATCGGAGACGGAAAAAGCATACGCGCAGTTGAGATCCGGATGTTGTTTCGGCGTGGCACCGGGAAGCCGGAGTATGCGGCCGACAATCTGCTCGATGGCGGTGGCGCTCCGCGTCTCGCGCAGGCTGCACAGCACATACGCGAACGGACAATCCCAGCCCTCGCGAAGTTTCTGCACGGTGATGATGATCCGCACCGGGCAGTTCGTCGCGCGGATGTCCTTGATCGCTTCGAGTTCATCCAAGCTGCCCACGGAGATTTTGATCTCCGCCTCGTTCAGGCCGAACTCGGCGACCAGCCGGGCTTTGAGGTCCTTGCAGTCATCCACCCGAACCGCCTGAATGAGCAGAATCGGCCGGAGATATTCGCCGGTGTGCTGGCCCTCGATGGCCGCGAGTTTTTCCAGATCGGCCCGCAGGGAAAGCGCCTCGCTGAGCAGTTGCTCCCGCTGGCTCGGATCCCGTGCGATGACCCGCAGCGGCAGCTTCACCATGTCGGCGGCTTTGAGTTCGGCTGCGGATACCCGGTGCAGCACATTCGACGGTTGCTTGGTTGTGGCGGGCGTAGCGGTGAATTCGATGATGCACGAGGGCAGGAGATTTCCCAGCGTGGCAAAGGAAAGGTCGGTGCGGGCGTTGTGCGCCTCGTCCACGATCACGATCGGCCGTCGAAGCCGCAGCATGTTCACCAGACTCGGGATCGGCTTCTTGTCCGGCCCCTCGAAAAGCCGCGCGCTGTCCTGCGGGGCCAGGTTGAGAAAATGATCCTGAAACGGGCTGCTCGGCGCATAGACCTTGCGTCCGGTCGTGTCCTCGACACGGAAGCTTTGCATCGTCGCCACGATAACCACAGTCGCGCCTTCGACACGGGCGCGGGTCAGGTTGAGCGCCTCATCAATCCGCAGCACCTCGACCGGTCCGGCGCATTCGAGTTCCAGCGCCCGGCGGTAGGGATGCTGGACATCGCGCAATGCGTCGGCGGTCTGCTCAAGGATCGTATTGTTCGGCACCAGCCAGAGAACCACGCTGTGTTCGGCCCGCAGAAGCTCGGTCTGCGCGATGCCCACTGCATGGCAGGCCAGAAGCGTCTTGCCTCCGCCCGTTGGGACGCGCAGGCACACATACGGCATGTCCGATGGCAGGCCCGCCGCCGTGGCCGGAATGTAGGTCAGCGGCTCGCCATAGACTTTTTCTGTGACCTCGTGGAAGGCTTCCGCCGGATGTCGCGTTTGCGCGGTGCGTTTCAGAAAAGCCCGCAGGCTTTCCAGCACCCGCTGTTGGTAGTCCTTCAGTTGGATCATGGCTTTATCCAGTATTCGGGCTTTCGGGCAGCATGGCCGATAGCCAAAATCAAGATGACTCCGGTTTCAATCGAATAGGCGATGTAGTAAGGAAAACGATCCAGATTCACTCTTCGATAACCACGACGCCTGAGTCTCGGCTGCTCCGGAGCGATGGTCACCATCTGCACGAACGCATACACCTCTTCCGTGTATTCCGAACCCAGCCCACTTTGCTGTCCCTCGTAGTAGAGCGCAGCTTCCGCGATTTCTTCGCGGGCTTGAGGCGAGAACGTTACTTGCATTCGCGCAAGCGGGCTGCGATGTCCCGTTTCACCTCTTCAAATGGAACAGTTTCCAGCCGCCCCTCACGATACGCTTGCATGCGGGCGCAGATTTCATTCTCCCACGCGGCTTCGATTTCCGGATCCACCGGATCGTCATCCAGCGAGAGAAGATAATGGGCAAGGCGGATTTGCTGGGAGCGGGGTAGTTCCAGCACCTCGTGCGTGATCACTTCAAGTGTTGTTGCCATGGCGTTTTCCTTTCGTTTTATCAAGTAGAAGCGGCATCTTGTCGCTTTGCAAGCGGCGGGACGCCGCTTCTACGTATCCAGTTTTCATGTCGTGCGGATTTCGTAGGGGGTTTGTCGGATCACGATCCGCGCGGCATTCCGGCGCCCGGTCCCGAGCAGGCAGCCCGCGCAATAGATCACTTTCTGGCCGTCGAACTTCGGCAGCTTGGACAGAACGGCGCGGGTCAGCACGTTGCCGCCATTCGTGCTCTTGTCGCCAAGGATGCCGTTGTAGAGCAGGTAAATCGCCACGCCACGGCACACGCCGAGCAGCGGGGTATTCGGCACCCGCTCGCGCGGAAGCGGCTCGCCGGTCTCGGTGAAATACACATGCCGCGCCAACTCGCCGAATGTCACGGACGGACGGATCTGCCGGTCGGCATCGAAAAGCGGCTCGCCGAGACGGCAATAGCGGAACCCTCCGCCGAGCCCGGCAACCTTCTCGCCCTTGGCGTTCTTGTAGCCCTCCGCCACCCGCCGCACCCGCTCCGCCGTGATCTTCGGCGCAATCTCCGGCTCCATCTCAACGAGAATGAAACGCCGAGTCGTAGAAGACGCATCTTGCGTCTTTGCTCCAAAGCGGCGGGACGCCGCTTCTACTGCTTTTGGATTGTCCCGGATGTATTCCTTGATCCGTTCCATCTGCTCCGGGCTGCGCACGATGTGATCGAAGGATTCCTTCTGCCAAAAATGTCCCGTCTCGCCGATGAGACGGTTGATTTCCTTTGCCGTGAAAGATTTCAAAGCCTGTAGGATGTCCGAAAGCACATGCTCGCCCAGCGGCGACACCAGCACATGGACGTGGTTCGGCATCACGACATACTCCCCAAGCCGGTAACGGGTCCCGTCGAAATGACTCAACGCATTTTCGACAATCGCCTTCACGTCGGGCCTTGCAAGGTGGCACGGTCCGTATCCCTCATCCAGCCACTTCTGAAACCTCTGTGGGAAAAGCTTCGTGTATTCCTGGCGTTCGGCGGATGTGTGGGGTTCCGGATGTTCCTCCATCCACTCATTGCGCTCATCCAACCACTGCTTGAGTTTGGCCTGCGGCATCGAGTCCGCTGTCCGGAATGTCACAAAATATGTCGCCCCATCCTGCCGCCAGTGCGGCAGATTCCCGGTCAAATGAGCCACCGATTCAGACGGGTCGAAATAGTTCACCGTAGAAGACGCATCCTGCGTCTTGCCCTCGTTTTCCAAGCGGCGGGACGCCGCTTCTACGGCGTTCGCTTTCAATACCGCGTGCCCCGTCGTCCCGCTTCCCGTAGAAGACGCATCCTGCGTCTTTCCCTCCAATTCCAAGCGGCGGGACGCCGCTTCTACGGCGTTCATTTTCAATACCGCATGGCCCGTCGTCCCGCTTCCGGCGAAGGAATCCAATACCAGGTCGCCGGGGTTGGTGCAAATTTGAAGGATGCGTTCAAGTAGGCTTGTTGGCTTCGGGGTATCAAACGGGGAGTGGGTAAATATGTCTTTAAGCTCTTGGTTCGCATCGCGGGTTGTTCCAACGTCCTCACCAAACCAAATCGACTCTGGGGCGCGACCCTCTTGATTATTGAGATAAATCTTCCGAACAATTCTTGTTTCATCTGCCCGAAAAACAATTTCACCAGTCCGAATTCTTTCGGTCATCGTCTCCTTGCTCCAGCGCCAGCCTTTTGTCGGCGGTTTGATGATTTTTCCAGATGGCGTGACTAAGTCGTAAATGAGGTTTGGGCGATAAAGTGCATTCCGCACATCGCCAGACCGCCACGGACCATTTGGGTCATTGTCAGGATTGGAGTAGTTCGCGTTGTGTTCCTCTTTTCGTGGAATATCCCGAAAGGTGAACGCTTCAGATTTTGCAAATGCCAGAAGGTAGTTGTGGTGAATTGAAATTTTCCCAGAATAGCCTTTGGGCTGAACGCTATGCTGCCAAATAATTGTCGCTCGGTTATTATTGCGGCCGAAAATCTCATTTCCGAGAACTATGGCACTCTCCACTTCAGCATCATCAATCGTGATCAGCAAAATCCCATCCTCCCGCAGAAACTCGCGCAGCAGGGCCAAGCGAGGATACATCATGCAGAGCCATCGGTCGTGGCGGTCGAGGGTTTCGCCCTCCTTGCCGACGGTCTTTCCGAGCCACTCCCCGATGATCGGGCTGCGGACGTTGTCATTGTAAACCCAGCCTTCGTTGCCCGTGTTGTAAGGCGGGTCGATGTAGATGCACTTCACCTGTCCGGCGTAGTAGGGCAGGAGGGCCTTGAGGGCTTCGAGGTTGTCGCCCTCGACGATGAGGTTTCCCGCGCCCGGTTCGCCGCATGCAAGATCCGGCACGTCGTTGAGCAAACGAAACGGGACCTGGTGGTGATGGTTGACGACGGCTTCCTTGCCGATCCAGTTCAGAGTGGGCATGAAAAAGAATTCCGAGCGAGACTCATGATTGGGAGAACATGCCGGGAAACTCGGGGGTTTCCGGAGGAGGAGCCTTGTCGGAGAATTTCGTTTTGTCTCCGTCCTCAAGCCAGTCAAGGAAATCGTCACGGCGGAGGTCGGACTCAAAATTGATCGTCATGGTTCTCCCCTCAAGTCGGATCAAGTCGGGATGCTTGTCCTTCCAAACTTCCCGGACGCGTTTGAAAATATTCTCGACGACGAGTTTCTCCATCCTTTGCTGCTTTTGCCGGGGGAGGTAGATGACGGTTCCCTGCGTGGTTTCACGGAGCAACTGTTGAGCGGACACTTCAAGTGAAAGATCGCGGATCAGTTCAGCAGGTGTCATCGCATTAATTTTCCGAGCCGGTGGCCTGTGACATGAGGTCCGTGAGCGGAGTGCTGCCCACCCAGGCATCCACTTTCGGGCAGACATACCGCTGGATGTTGGTGACAAGCCGGTGAAAGGTATTTCCGCACGTTCCTTTCGGGAGGATGGCAACCATTCCCTCCCCTGTGATTTCAAGATTCAGCGGCTGCCAGAGGTGTCGGTCTGCTCCATAGACATGAACCTTCGTCGGCCCCATCCAGATGGGTTCGCCCCAGAGCCGAAAAACATTCTTCTTGTGGAAGGCGCGCGAAATCCATTGCTTGAAAGTGGTCTCGGTGAGGGGTTCGGCGAAACGGACAATCAGCGGCACGCCTTTGTGAGGCCGCGTAGCGGCATTCAATGAGGTTTCCGAATCGCTCCAGGCTTTCGACTCCGTGCTCTCAAGGATATTTTTGTAAACTTGATGGAGATAGAGGGCCGTGCCGCGATGGTCCTCGAAGCTATCGGAGCGATTGGTGAGCTGACCATGCTGGTAGAGGTCGTGGCTGCCCCTTCCGAGTCGTGAGGGAAAGCGGAGCGAATAAAGAGCGTAAAGCGGAAGATACTGCTCCTGGAGATTGCCCAGCGACTGCTTGATGCGCCCGATGCGGTCGCTCATGTCAAAGCGGGCCTTCCTCCTCTCCGGTCCGGCTTGTTCCTCAAGATCGGAATCCTCTGTCCGGGCGTCCTCATCGGGTTCCTCTTCCGAATCCTCGGCATTCACGGGCATCTCAAAAATGCTCTCGTGCTTGAACGTCAGCTTGCCGAATCGCTGGTCCCCGCGCCGTGAAACATCCCGGTTCCAAAGAACCTGGAGAAGATCGCTGTTGAACCAGCAGGAATCGAGATCCGGAGATTTCTGGATCCACTTTGTCACGCGCTTTTTGGCACTCTGGGAAACTTCCGTGGTGTAGTAGGCGAAGAAGCGTTCGTCGTAGCGCTCCAAATAGCCAACGGTTGTCTGCCGGGTTCCAGATTCATCCCTCACCGTTCCTTGAATGGAAAAAAAGTCTGAATCAATCGGGTGCGGACTTCCCCCCAAGCGTGACCAGATTTCTTGGGGAGTGCGGGTTTGCCTTCCCCTGGTGGAGGAAACATGCTCGACGAGAAAAGATTTGACCAAGGGAGTGCGGGTTCGTCCCTGATCGATCCCCTCTTTTCCCTCACTGGAGATCCCGTCAAAAAGCCGATAAACCTCGAAGCGATCCTTGGGGCGCTCAGGCAAAACTGGAGGTTTGGGTGTCATGTCGACTTTGAGATCAGAAAGCGGGGAGTCATGCCAGAATCGAAGGCCGATGTGGAGGAAGAAAAGGTTGTTTGCATTAGCGCAGACGGGATTCTATCTCCCGTTTTACTTACTCGAAGGGCACGGTCTCCAGCTTTCCTTCATCGCAGGCTTTCAGCCGGGCGCGGATCTCCGTATCCCATGCAGCTTCGACTTCCAGATCGACCGGCTCGTCGCCGGGCGAAAGTAGATAATGTGCGCGCCGGATTTGCTGTTGGCGGGGCACTTCCAGCGCTTCGCGTGTGATGGTTTCGAGTGTTGTGGGCATGGGTTGTTCCTGTTTGTTCCCCGATATACAGGATTGCCGGCTTCCTGTCGCCCGGATTTCGTGGGGGGGAGAAATCATGCGATGGTCAGGGACTTCCCAACCCGTTGGGCGATGTTGCAGCCCGAGACGATGGAATCGCCCAACGAAATCCCGTCGCGGTAATGTCCGGCAAAAAACAGGCCCGGCGCTTTTGTTTCGATTTCGGCCATCAGTTCCCGGAAGCGCCCGTAGCCGAGATTGTATTGCGGGATGGCCTTGGGAAAAAACGCGCAATGCCGGAATGTCGGGCTGCCATTCGCCCCGAACAGCGCGCGCAAATCCCGCCGGGTCAGGTCGAAAAGTTCGTCCGGCGGCAGGGAAGCCAGCCCGGGATGTCGTTCGCCGCCGATGTAGCTGGTGAGGGTGAGATGTCCGGCCGGCGCACGGTTCGGAAACAGCGACGAAGAAAAGATCGTGCCGAGAATCCTGAACCCCTCGACATTCGGAATCAATGCGCCGAACCCCTGGCAGGGATGCGTCACGTCTTCGCGCCGGAAACCGAGCACCACGCTTGCCACGGGCGGATGACGGATTTCGGAAAACGGCGAAAGGTCGAGCGGATTTCCGATGGATGAACCGGAGGCCGGAGCCATCAGTTCGACCTGCAACTTCGCGAGGCCGTATGCCGTGCCCGCATAAATGACCGCACTGTGATGAGAACGCGATCCGCTGTCATTCGTCCGGAGGCCAAGCGTCCAACCGTCGGAATGCCGGGTTGCCTTCGTGACCAGGGTGTTGAGTTGCACCGCGTCGCCGAGGTGCGCGAGCAGTGTGTCGGGCAGCACTTGCAGTCCCTCGTCGAAGGAGAATTTTGGCGCACGATCCTTGGCGACCTCGCCGCGTCTCCTGCGCTCACGCGCACCAAAGATCTGCCCCTTGATGAGCGAGCCATATTTGGCCTCGATCGCGGCGAGTTTTGGGAAGGCCTGCTGGAGGGACAGCCTAGCGGGGTCGCCCGCGTAAACTCCGGCGACCATCGCGTCGATCGCATGGGCGAGAAATTCCCGGCCCAACCGTCGCAGGACAAATTCGGCGACGCTCTCCTCCACGCCATCACGGCGCGGCGGCACGAACGGCTCGCGCAGCACAGCCAGCTTGGCCTGGAGGGAAAAGAGTTTTGTCGTCAAAAACCCGAGCGGCGAGCCGGGCATGGCAATCGGGCGTTTGTCCCTCACCACATAACGCGCATCCGCCTCCGGGGCGGGATCGAGCCGGCGGGGTTCCAGGCCCGCGTCGCGGAGGAGGCGCGTGATTTTCGGCGAGGTTTCCAGAATCGTGTTCGGCCCGAACTCCGCAAGATAGCCATCCTGCCGGAGAGACCGGATCGCGCCGCCGACCCGGCTGCCCGACTCGTAGATCACGACAGGGATGCCCGCGCGTTTGAGATAAAATGCCGCGGTCAGCCCCGTGATGCCCGCGCCGATGATCGCGACGGATTTCATCAGACCGTCTTCGAGTGCCTCCGCTCGCCCGCGGGTGCCAGCGTGTTGTCGAAGCACATCGCAATGTTGCGGATGAAGAGGCGCCCGCTGTCGGTGATTGCGAAGCCGCCGGGGGTGCGTTCCACCAGGCCGTCGCTTTGGAACGGCGCAAGCGCGGCGAGTTCCGCGGCAAAGTGGGCCTCGAAGTCGAGGCCCAGCTTTTGCGACATCGCGGCGAAGTCGAGCGACAGGTCGCACATCACGCGCATGATGGTTTCGCGCCGGATTTTGTCCTCCTCGGTCACGAAATAGGCGCGGTGCCACGGCATCCGCCCGGCATCGACGGCTCCCTGGTATTTCGGCAGTTCCTTTTCGTTCTGCCAGTAGGCATCCGGGATTTGCGAGATGGCAGACATCCCGAACGCGTAGATGTCCGAGCCGGAGCGCGTGCTGTAGCCCTGGAAATTCCGCTGGAGCTGCTTGTTGCGCTGGGCGACGGCGAGTTCGTCGCCGGGCCGCGCGAAATGGTCCATGCCGATGTAAACGTAGCGGCCCCCTGCGGTCAGTTTTTCGATGACCAGCTTGAGGACCTGCAACTTGGTCTCCGGCGAGGGCAGGATTTTCGCCTCGAGGATTTTCTGGGCCGGTTTGATCCAGGGAACGTGCGCGTAGCTGAACATGGCGAGGCGGTCCGGCTGCATGGCGAGAACCGTGTCCAGCGTTTCGCCGAACGACTCCGGCGTCTGGTGCGGCAGCCCGTAGATGAGGTCGAGGTTGATCGAGCCGAAGCCGAGTTCGCGCATCCAATCCATCGCCTGGCGGGTCATTTCGGGGGGCTGGATCCGATGGATCGCTTCCTGCACCTGCGGATTGAAATCCTGCACGCCCATCGAAGCGCGGTTGAACCCGATCTCGCGCAGGGCGACCAGATGGTCGCGCGTGAGCCGGCGCGGGTCGACCTCCACGCTCGCTTCGATTCCCGGCGAAAAGGTGAAATGTTTGTGGATGATCGCGCCGAGCCTCCGGATTTCATCCGGACGCAAAAACGTCGGCGACCCGCCGCCGAAGTGGAGCTGGACGACCTTGCGCGCGGGATTCAACCGGGGCGCCATCCTCGCGACCTCGCGTCCGAGATAATCGATGTAGTCCGCGCCCTTGTCGTGGTTGAGAGTAATGACGGTCGTGCAGCCGCAGAACCAGCAGAGGGTCTCGCAAAACGGGATGTGAAAATAGACCGAGAGATCGCTTGCGGAGATGTTGTTCGTTTCGATGCGCGCGCCGAGTTCGTCCAGCGGGGCGCTTTCGCTGAACTTCGTTGCCGGCGGGTAGCTCGTGTAACGCGGCCCGGCGACGTTGTATTTTTTGACCAGATCGAGATCGACGTGCAGCGCGCTCATGGGAAGAAAAGGTCGAAGGCTGAAGGCTGAAGTAGGAAGCGGGGGCCTGTAACCACGAGGGCCAAGCCATGCACGGGAGGCTGCCACTTCATCCTTCCTCCTTCAGCCTTCTTACTTCTCTAAAATCCCTCACGGTGTCCACGAGTGCCTGGATGCATTCGAGTTTGGCCGTCGGCGGCACCCCGTGGCCGAGGTTGAACACATGGCCGGTGAGCCCGGCCATGTCGCGCAGGATGCGCGTGGTTTCGCGCGCGACGAGTTCCGGCGTGGTGGTGAGCAGAAAAGGATCGAGGTTGCCCTGCACGCCGACTCCGTCCGGCAACTGCCTGCGGATTCCGGCCAGCGGCTGCATCCAGTCCACGCTCAACACATTGGCTCCGGTAGAGACAAGATCGGCCAATCTGCCATGCGCCCCTCTGGAGAAAAGGACCACCGGCACTTTTCCCTCCAGCGCCGTGATGATCTCGCGAATCCAGCGCCCCGAGGCGGCCTCGAAGGCGTTGTCGGCGAGGATGTCGCCGTTGCTGTCGAAAATCTGCAGCGCCTCCGCGCCGGCGGC
Source organism: Terrimicrobiaceae bacterium (assembly GCA_041674265.1). Classification (GTDB taxonomy): domain Bacteria; phylum Verrucomicrobiota; class Verrucomicrobiia; order Chthoniobacterales; family Terrimicrobiaceae; genus QYQL01. The sequence goes on along the minus strand of JBAYWC010000002.1, from coordinate 18,077 downwards.
GACCTGCATTTGTAAAAAACCGGCCACCACGGCGGTGATTTTTTCCATAAGTTCCCCGAACAGGCGCGGTTCGGAATAAAAGAGCGCCTTCGCCCGGTCGGAGTCGCCCGAACTCCCCCCTTCGATCATGTAGCGGGCGAGCGTCCACGGCGATCCCGCAAAGCCCAGCAGAGCGGTGCGTCCGCCCAGCCCGGGTTTGATCAATGCCAGCGCGTCGGCGACATATTGAAGCCGCTCCAGGGCATGCGTGTGATCCAGCCGCCGGATGTCCTCCGCCGACCGCACGGCAAATTCCATTTCGATCCCGCCGCCATTTTCCCGGAAATGATACGGCTGGCCCATCGCCTCCGGCACGACGAGGATGTCACTGAACAAAACCGCGACATCGAAGCCGAAACGACGGACCGGCTGCAGGGTGACTTCCGCGGCAAGCTCCGGGGTCCGGACGAGTTCGATAAATGGGTGCTTTTCTTTCAGCGCCCGATATTCCGGGAGCGCGCGTCCGGCCTGGCGCATCAACCAGACCGGCGTGCCATCCACCGGCCTGCACCGGCAGGCGGCGAGGAAGCGCCCGCGGTTGTCGGGCGGCGCCGGAGGCATGGGAGTCGGGGCGGGGTTCACAGGAATGGAGGCTGGCAAAAAATCAAGGATAGAGCATCTGCAGGCAAACCCCCAAGCGAGAATTTGCATGCCAAGAACGAAGGTTTCCGCTTAGACTGCCCGGCTCGCATGGAAGAAAATATTCTCACTGTCGGGCTTCCCTCGGGAAGCTTGATGGAACCCACCATATCCCTTTTTGCCAAAGCCGGCTTCGCGATCGCGGGATCGAGCCGCTCGTATCGCCCGGCCGTGGACGACCCGGAGATGCGCGTCCGGCTTCTCCGGGCCCAGGAAATCAGCCGCTACATCGAGCATGGGTATCTCGATTGCGGAATCACCGGCCGCGACTGGGTCGAGGAGAACGAATCCAAAATCGAGGAAGTCGTGAGCCTGGCCTACAGCAAGGCGAGTTCGAGTCCGACCCGCTGGGTGCTCGTCGTCCCGGAGGATTCCCCGATCCGCACGGTGAAGGACCTCGAAGGCAAGCGCGTGGCCACGGAGGCCGTGGGAATCACGCGGAGGTTTTTTGAGCGCGCCGGAGTCCAGGCCGAGGTCGAGTTCTCGTGGGGCGCGACCGAGGTCAAGGTTCCGGACCTCGTGGATGCGATCGTGGACATCACCGAGACCGGTTCCTCGCTCCGGGCCAACAAGCTCCGGATTGTGGACACGCTCATGGAATCGTATCCGGCGCTCTTCGCGTCCAGCCAGGCTTTTGCGGATCCTTGGAAACGCCAGAAGATCGACACCCTCGCCCTGCTTCTGCGCGGGGCGCTCGCGGCGAGGGACCTCGTCGGGCTGAAAATGAACCTCCCCGAAAAAAGCCTGAAGAATTTGCTTGAGGCGCTTCCGGCATTGAGGAATCCTACAGTTTCGCCCCTGGCGCAACCCGGATGGGTCGCCATCGAGACGGTGATTGAAGAAAAAGTCGTCCGCGAGATCGTTCCGAAACTGAAAACACTCGGGGCAGAGGGGATCATCGAGTATCCGCTCAACAAAGTTGTCTACTAGCATCCCCGCAATCCCATGGGTTCATTAAAGAAGAAAAGAAAATCGAAGATCGCGAAGCACAAGCGACGCAAGCGCATGAAAGAAAACCGCCACAAGAAGCGGTTGCGCTACAAGTCGTAACCGGCTTGGTTTGACGACGCCCCGGAGGCTTTCCGCCTCCGGCGGGCACCATTTGGCGAATACAGACTGCTGGACGGGCCTGGGGCCGTTACGGGGTTTCTATGCTCCAGAACTCTTTTATTGTAAATTTGTTACAATAACACAACGCTCCGCAAAACATTCCATTTTGCGGCAATGCTTTTGTCGGACCGCAAGTCCGTATCGCGAGAACAGTTGTGATAAACCCGAAAACCGCTTTTCTCCGCGATCTCTGTGACCCTGCGTGAGGAATCGCTGAATTCGGGATAAACAATCCGCTTGTTTTTTTACACAAAAGTTGGCTCTCTTGTTTTCATCCATTTGCAAGCCTTCCCTCACAAATTACCTCTCATGAAAATCACTTCGCTCCCATTTGCCTGCCTGGCTCTGGTCATCGTCACCAGCTCGTCTTCCCACGGCGAGGCTCCGTCGGCCGCAGCGGTGATGACCAAGGCGAGCCAGGACGCGATGACCCCGAGAGACGCCTTGCTGCGGCTCAAGGAGGGGAATCATCGTTTCGTGGCTGGACGCCCGGCGCATCGCGACCTGCTGGAGGAAGCCCGCGTCACGGCGGCTGGGCAATATCCCTATGCGGCAATCGTCTGCTGCCTGGACTCGCGCACAGCGCCGGAGCAGGTCTTTGATCAGGGCATCGGCGACATTTTCTGCGCGCGCGTGGCCGGCAATGTGGTGAACGACGACATCGTGGGCAGCCTTGAGTTTTCCTGCAAGGTGGCCGGGGCCAAGCTGATCGCCGTCGTTGGACACAACTCCTGCGGCGCGGTGAGAGGGGCCGTGGACAGGGTGGAGTTGGGCAAACTGACCGGATTGCTTAAAAAGATCGAGCCTGCCGTGGCGGTCGCGGAGCGGGAGACAGGTGGCGCACGCTCCTCGGACAATAAAATCCTTGTCGAGCGGGCAACCGTGGAGAATGTCATCGTGCAGATGCGGGCCATCCTGAAGAAAAGCAAGATCCTGAGTTCCATGCTGGAGAACGGGCAGATCGCGCTCGTCGGCGGCCTTCAGGATTTGAAAACCGGGCGGGTGACTTTTGTGAAGCTCAAAGAAGGCCCCAAATCGGACCGGTGAGCTTAAAATCAGATTATCAACGCGTTTATTTTTTCGCCGCCTGGATGATATCCACCCAGATCGGGAGGGCGAGGGTGGCGCCGTAGCCGCCGGGGCGGATGGTTTTGGGCTGATCGAATCCGACCCAGACCCCGCATGTCAGCCGGGAATCGAAGCCGAGAAACCAGGCATCGACGAACTTGTCGGTGGTCCCTGTCTTCCCCGCAGCGGCGCCGCGCAGCCCGAGATCATGGGCTCGCGAGGCGGTTCCCCTCCCGACAACCTCCCCGAGCAGTTCCGTGGTCATTTTGGCGGCCTGGGGGGAGAAAATCCGGAGACGCCCGCCGGTCGCCTTGTACAGCAGATGGCCCTCGGCATCGGTCACGCGCTCGATGAGATAAGGTTGGAGTTTCGTGCCCCCGGTCGCAAAGACGGTGTAGGCCGCGGTGAGGTCCTTGAGATTCGTTTCGAAGGTCCCCAGGCACAAGGAAGGGTAGCGGGGCGGCTTTTTGCAGAGGCCCACCCGCGTGATGAGATCGGCGATGTCGTCGATTCCGGCGCGCAGTCCGATGCGCACGGTCATCGTGTTCCGGGAATCCACCAGCCCATCGCCTGCCGGGCGGATTCCCAAATACGTTCCATCGGAGTTCGCGGGGTCATAGGCCCCGTAGCGGGAAGGAATTTCCCCGGGGCCAAGCCTGCCGTCGTCCACCGGATCCGAGGGGTTCAGCCCCTTCTCGAACGCCTCGGCATAAACAAACGGCTTGACCGTCGAGCCGATCTGACGGCGGCCGAAGAGCGCGCGGTGGAACTTGCTGCGCCCGTAGTCGCGGCCTCCCACAATCGCGCGAATCCCGCCCGATTCGTTGTCCATCGCGAGGGCCGCCGCCTCCAGGTAGGGGGCGGATTTTTCCGCATCCAACGCTTTGCCCGCAAAGGCGCCCGCCGGCCGGTGCGGGTAGCCGGGCTGGGATTCGATTTCACGGAGCCGCCTGGCGACGGATTCTTCCGCGGATTTCTGGAGCCCCCCGTCGATGGTGGAATAAATTTTCAGCCCGCCCGCATCCATCTGGCCCGGATCGAGGACCATGTCGAGATCGCGGAGGATGGCATCCATCGCCCAGTTGTCCTCGAGGGAAATGCGCGTTTTCGAAACGGTGACAAGTTCCTCGGCCTGGGCCTCGTCCCGTTGGGCGCCCGTGATGAGACCGATGTCGGACATTCTTTTCAGAACCGTGTTTCTTTCGCGCACGGACCCTTTCGGATTGTTGAGCGGCGAAAACCGGCCCGGGCTCCGGATCAATCCGGCCAGCGTGGCCGACTGGTGCAAATTCAGCCGCGAAGCCGGCTTGCCGAAGTAGGTCTGGCTGGCCGCCTCGATTCCATAGGTGCCGGAGCCGAAATAGATCCGGTTCATATACGCTTCGAGGATCTCTTCCTTCGTCAGCTCGGTTTCGATCCGGAAGGCCAGCGCGGCCTCGATCAGTTTGCGGTGGAGGTTTTTTCCTCCGAGGGGAAAGCTGTTGCGGGCGAGTTGCTGGGTGATCGTGCTGGCGCCCTCGCGGAAGCCGCCGAGAACGAGGTTCCGCACCACGGCGCGGGCGACCCCGATCGGATCCACCCCGTGGTGCCTGTAGAACCGGGTGTCCTCACGGCTGATGAGCGCGTTGACAAAATCGTTCGAGACCTTGTCGAACGGAACGACGATGCGGTTCTCGCCCGCCAGCCGGCTGTAAAAGTTTCCCTGGAAATCATAAACGACCGACCGCTGGTCCATCTCGTGGATCGTCCGCAGATCGAAGCCCAACGCCCAGGCATAATAAAAGAGCCCCACCACGGCCCAAAGAAGCAGGGTTACCAGCCCGATTTTCAACAGGGCACCCGATACCCGGTGCCTGCGTCTCCGCAGGGAGGATTTTTTCCGCTTTTTCGCCCGGACTGGGATTCGTTTCGGCACTGGTTTTTTCATTCAAGCGCAATTCGTGCCCGCCGGCCATTCCCGGATCGTTGGGGCGAAAATTTTGCGTCAAAATCGCAAGCGGACGGTCCGGCCATCGATCCCCTGTGCCAAGCCCGCCCTCGAAGAGCAAGGCCAAAGGCAGAGGAGTTGTTGCGCATTGCCCGTCCGCATCGTAATTTGAGCGGTCCATGCGAAGATGGTTTTTTTGGATCGCCCTTCTCTGCCTGCTGTCGGGTCTCGTTGCTGCCCCGCAACCGGATCAGGTGCGGACGCGGATCGCTGACGGATTCGACCAGCCGGTTGGGAAGCCGGATGCCGAGGGCTACTACAAGTCGCGCGGGTTCCTCCCCTACCATCCGGGGGAGGATTGGAATGGGCTTCACGGCGGCAACAGCGATTTGGGCGCGCCGGTCTATGCGATCGCCAACGGATATGTCACGTTTGCCCGCGATGCCCGCATGGGGTGGGGGAATGTGGTTTTGATCCGGCACATCTTCATGGAAAATGGGCGGTTGCAGACGGTGGACTCGATGTATGCCCACCTGGATAAAATCGTGGTCCGGGAGGGCCAACAAATGACGCGCGGACAACAGGTCGGGACGATCGGAACGAACCGCGGCATGTATGTCGCGCACCTGCATTTTGAAATCCGAAAAAACCTGGATATCGGGATCAACCGGTCCGCGTTCCGCCGGGATCTCACAAATTATTACCGTCCCGGCGAATTCATCGCCTCCCGGCGGAAGCTTGCCGGCGGAGGCCGCAGCGCGATGATCGCTGTCAATACCTACAGGACGGGAAATGTCGTTTCCCCTCCGACCGACGAATCGGTCCTGCGTGGCAATGCCAAGACATCTCCGGGCAAACCGGCCTCCTTGAAACCTCCGCCGGAACGGAAGAGCCCGTTCCGGGTCAACCGATTCGAGGATTTTTAGCGTTCACAGGCGATCTCCTCGGCGATGATCCGCAGCCCTGCGCGGACTTCCTCGTCCGGCATGGCGAAAGAAACCCCCAGGCATTCGTGGCGGTGTCTCCAACCGTCTTCAGGCAGGCCGAAGAAAAAGTACTCTCCGGGAACCACCAGGACGCCGCGTTTCTTGAGGTTTTCGTAGAGTTCGCGGGAGGAACGCCGGGAATTTTCGACCCAGATCCAGAGGAACATGGCCCCTTCGCTCTCGTGCAGCGCGTAGGGTATGTCGCCCGGAAAAAACTCGGCGATGTCTGCCAGTGCCGCGTTCCGTTTTCGAAGATAGAACGGCCTGATCACTTCCCGGCCCAGGCCGAGGACCTGCCGGCTCTCGAGGAGCGGCCCGGCGATCGCCTGGCCAAAGTTCCCGTTCGCGAGGCCGGTGACCGCCATCATCGAGGAAATCGCCGAGGCAATTTCCGGCGGCCCGACCACGAAGGCGGTTCTCGTGCCGGGAAGCCCGAAGCCAGCCGCATTCTTCCCGGAGGAGTTCCGCCAGCCAGCGGATGCAGCCGGGGTTTCCGCGTGGCGGATCGTAAATGGCGAGCGCGCGGCGGATCGCCGGTGATCTCCTCCATGCGGCGGCGCCAGATTTCCTCCATGCCCGGGATGTGGGCCGGGTTTCCCCCTCCGAGCATGTGGGGCGAAGCGCCCGAGGCGGCCAGCGCGTGCCCGAGATCGTCCATCAATTGCTCGATGCCGCTTCCTCCCGCCAGAATCCGCCCGCGAGACGAGAACGTCATGGGAGTTCGCCCTGAATTTTCACCAGGCACTCGTAGAGCGGCTGCAGGCCCTCGGGGATGATGCGGGTGTTTCCGATCACGGCGATGAAGTTCGAGTCGCCCATCCAGCGGGGGACGATGTGGATGTGGAGGTGGCCCTCGACGCCCGCTCCGGCGGCTTTCCCAAGATTCCAGCCGATATTGAACCCCTGTGCCTTGACCGCCTGCGCCAACAACTTCTGCGCGTGGATTGCCAGTTCCCACAATTCGAGAACCTCCCCCCCGGTGAGATCTTCCATCCGATGAGTCTTCCGATAGGGAACAGCCATCAGATGTCCTGCGGAGTAGGGGTACTTGTTCATGATCAGCAAAGCGGATTTCCTTCTCGTGACGACCAAATGGGCGGCATCGTCATCCGTCCGCGCGGCCTCGGTGAGAAAATCCCCGCCCGTCCGGTGCTCTGCCTGGAAATACTCGACCCGCCACGGTGACCACAGCGACTCCAGATGGGCTTTGGGGAATTCTTCGTTCATGCCGTGGATTATGAACCGCTCTGGAAATCTTGCGAATCGAAAACGTGCAGGGATCTCATGGCCGCAGGATCATTGGCTGGAACAGTTCGGCTCCACCCCTCTGTGATTTATCCGGGTTACAGCGAATAATCGCCCATGTAGAGGGGCAGGCGCAAGCGGGCGAACTGCCGGTCGATCTCGAGAATGCCCTCTCCCATCAAATGGTAGCGCTCGGCGAATCCCGTGATCCGGGCAATCGAAAGCGGATGGCGGTTGGCTTCCAGCAGGGAATTCCGGGTCTCCAAAGCCCATCCCCTCCAGTTTTCCATCGCGCCGTGGATTTCGGTTTCATCCATTTGCCGGGTCTGCCCCTTCTGAAACGCGGTTTGGACGGCCTCCAACCGCGCTTCGAAGAGCGCCTCCAGGCGTCGGATCTGTTTTCTGCCGGCTTCGAGCGCATCCCCCGGAACATCGGCGGGAGGAAATCGGTCGAGCGTGATGGAGAGGTTGCCGCCCAGGCTCGCGATGGAAAGCATGAGGGACCTGAGCAGGGCGGGTTCCCCTTCCGGGCAGATCGGTTGTTCCAGGTGATCCAGCCGCACGTCCACCTCGCCGGGGATCAGGGCGAGCCGGGTTTTCATCCAGAGCGGGACGGCTTCCCGCGCCAGCATCTTGCGGCAAATGCCGGTCGCCTCCGCGAAGCGGTCGCGAATTTCCCACTGCGGGAGCGACGGCCAGAGCAGGCGCTGGAACGAGGCCGAAAGCACCAGCGCCAGCGCAATTCCGAAAAAGAAACCCGCGATCGCCTGGAAGCTGATCGGTTCCTGGCCGTTGAGCCCGAGGATCCCCACGATCACAAGCATGCCGAGCTGCATCGGGATCGTCATGCCACGCGTTTTGAAAGACATGTAACCCCAGGCAAAAAGCCAGGCGAAGATCAGCGTGTTCATCGCCGCGTAACTCGAAAGCATCGGCCTGGCGGCGAGGAGCACGAGGCTCAGGCCCGCCAGAGCCGATACGTTCAAGGGAATGAGGTGAAAGGCGCGGCGGTCCCCCTGGCCGCCCGGGCTCGCCGCGTTCATGGCCGTGAAAACCCATGTCCCCAGGATGAACATCGGCCCGCCGGGCGGCCTCAGCCAATTGTCGATGAGAAATGCGGCGATCACAGCCAGCCCGGACTTGATTCCGGCCCTGATCCAAAAAGGCGGCGGCCAGGGAGAAACCAGGGGGATGGGGGTGAATTCCCGCTGCATCGGATCCTCGGGCAGGGAATCCAGAAGTTCGTGGGCTTTTTCGATCCGGGCCCGGATGTCATCCAGCCCGGAGACGTGCAGGCCCATGACCAGCGCCTGGTCCGCGGGGATGCTCCGGATCGCCTGGTTGTTTCTCATTTCGTAGAATTTTCCATCCAGCTGCTCAAACGCTTCCGAGAGGGCCGTCCGCCTCGCCGCCCGGGAGGCGCGCGAAGAAGTTTTGCCTGCCAAGTCTTCCAGCGCCCCTGCCAGCGCGGCGTGGAGAGTGGCGAGCGCTTCCCCCGCCTGCCGCCGATAGGCCGAGTCGGGCGGAACCGGCTCGCGCAGCGTCGCGATCGCGCCGGCGATTTTTCCGAGGCAAACGGTGAGTTCGAAATACGTCTCCAACCGCCTGCGGAAATGAAGGCTTTCTCTCGAACCGAACTCCAGGAGCGCCCGCAGCCCGGAAATTCTCCCCGGAAAATCCCTCGCCCGGCGCGCCCCGGAAAACCCCTCCGCCTGCCCGCGGATTCCGGGGGCATCCAGCAAACACTCCCTCAGATCGCCAAACGAGGCCCGCAGATGGGCGAGAAATTCCACCCTCGCGTAGCGCGGCCAAAGGACGCTTTGCACCACCATGGTGACCACGATCCCCACCAGGATCTCTTCGATCCTCGAGAGCATGAATGTCCAGGAATTGTCCGGATTTCCCATCCCGTTTCCCGCCACCACGAGCGCTGTCATCCCGCAGAGCAGGAACGCATAAGGATACCGGCTCTGGCCGAAGAGCGCCGTGCAGGCACCCACCATCAGGCCGATCAGCGCCAGAAAAATCAGCGGGTCCTGCTCGAAGGCCCCGGTGATCAGATACCCGGCCACGCCGCCCACCACCGTTCCCATCAGACGGAAAATAGACTTCTCGGCAATCGCGCCCACATATTGGGCCACCATCAGCACGAAAACGGTGAAGAGCGCCCACCCGGGCTCGTCCAAGCGCGCCCACAAAGAGAGGAAAACCGCGAGACTTCCTGCCAAACCGAACTTCAAGCCGTAGCGGAATGCCGGATCACCGAAGAGGGCGCCTGCCGGTTCCAAGAAGCGGCTCCCCGGGAAGCGGGGAGCGGCCAGCGGGCGTATATTTTCGACGTTGTCCAAACAGGCCGTTCTCTTACCATGCAACTGCTGCCCGGGCAAGCAGGGGATGCTTGGGGCCCAGGCTCTCGCATCGGGCCGCCGCGCCCCACACGCTCCCTGGCCGTCCATCGCCGATTGCAACTCTCACAGAGGCGCCCGGATGCTTGCCCGCTTTTCCGCAAGGTCTTGTTAAACGGGAAATTCCCGCTAAACGTAAAACTTTTCCCATGATGACCTACCGCACCCACCACTGCAACGCCCTTCGCTCGGAAGATGCCGGGATCACCGTGACCCTCAGCGGGTGGGTGGATTCGCGGCGCGACCACGGCGGCGTGATTTTTATCGATCTGCGCGACCGCGAGGGCCTCACGCAGGTTGTTTTCCGGCCCGAGGAAAACCCGAAGACAGCGGCCCAATCGCACGAGCTTCGCGGCGAGGATGTCGTCCGGGTGACCGGGAAAGTTTCTTTGCGCCTGGCCGGAACGGAAAACCCGAAGTTGGCGACCGGCGCCGTGGAAATCGTCGCGACGGACCTGGAGATTCTGAACAAGGCGGACGTCCTGCCCTTCCCGATTGACGAGCGGATCGCCAACGAAGATCTCCGGCTGACTTACCGCTATCTCGATCTCCGGCGGCCGGAGATGAACGCAAACATGCGGCTCCGCCACCGCGTGATCAAGACGATCCGCGACGTCATGGACGCCGGGGGGTTTCTCGAAATCGAGACTCCGATCCTCTCGAAGAGCACGCCGGAGGGGGCGCGGGATTTTCTCGTGCCCTCGCGACTGACGCCGGGAGCCTTCTACGCGCTGCCGCAGGCCCCGCAGCAATACAAGCAACTGCTCATGGTCGCCGGCTTGGAAAAGTATTTTCAGATCGCGCGGTGTTTCCGCGACGAGGCCCTTCGCGCCGACCGCCAGCCGGAATTCACCCAGCTCGATGTCGAGGCGTCGTTCGTCACGCAGGACGACATCCTCGGCCTCGTGGAGAAGCTGCTCGTGGCCGTGTTTCGTGAATCCCGCGGGGTGACGATCCCGGCCCCATTTCCCCGCCTGACATGGCGCGAGGCGATGGACCGGTTTGGGAGCGACAAGCCCGACACGCGGTTCGAAATGGAAATCGCCGACTTGGGCGAAGTGTTCCGGGACTCCCAATTCAAAGTCTTCCGCGGGGTGCTCGGCGGCGGTGGCGTCGTCAAGGCGATCAATGCCAAGGGCCTCGCGAAGATTACCGCCGGGCAGATCGAGGCCCTCACCGAATTGGCCAAACAGGCCGGGGCAAAAGGCCTCGCCTTCATCAAGGTCGAAAATGGCGAGTGGAAATCCCCGATCGTCAAATTCTTCTCCGACGCCGAAAAAGCCGCCCTCGCGGAGCGCCTCGCCATCGGGGAGGGCGACCTGATTCTTTTCGGCGCGGACAAATGGGAAACCGCCTGCGAGACGCTCGGGCGCGTGCGGCTGCGCGTGGCGGAGATCCTGGGACTCGCCAAAGATCCGTCCCAATGGGATTTCCTTTGGGTGGTGGACTTCCCGCTCCTCGCCTGGAGCGAAGAGGAGCAGAAATGGAATGCGGTGCATCATCCGTTCACGCGCCCGCAAGCCGGGGATGCCGCGCTGCTCGAAGCCGGCGAATACGGCAAGGTCCGCGCCGTCGCCTACGATGTGGTTTTGAACGGCGTGGAAATCGGCGGCGGAAGCCTGCGAATCCACGAGCCGGACCTCCAGGCGAAGATGTTTTCCGTTCTCGGCGTGGACGAGGAAACGCAGAAGACGATGTTCGGGCACATGCTGAGGGCCTTCCAGTTCGGCGCCCCGCCCCACGGCGGCATCGCGCTGGGGCTGGACCGCCTAGTCATGTTGATCGCCAATGCCGAAAGCATCCGCGACGTCATCGCCTTTCCGAAAAACAACCGCGGTGTCGAATTGATGACCGGTTCACCGTCCGGGGTGGACTTCAAACAACTGCGCGAACTTTCGATTCAAAGCACAAAAAAGCCGGCCTGATTGCGGGCCGGCTTTTGCCCGTCCCGGACGTGAACCGGCGGGTGTCGTCAGACGGAAATCCCGACCGATTCCTTGATCGAGGCGAAGGAATATTCCCGGTTCATGCGGGCGATGAACGAGGCGGGAATCCCCGCCGGGCAAACGGCCTCGCACGCGTAGTAGTTCGAGCAATTGCCGAATCCTTCCTTGTCCATCTGGCGGACCATTTTCAGGACGCGGCGGTCGTTCTCCGGTTTTCCCTGGGGAAGGAGCCCGAGATGGGTGATTTTGGCGCTGACGAAGAGCATGGCGGAGCCGTTCGGGCAGGCGGCCGCGCAGGCGCCGCACCCGATGCAGGCGGCGGCGTCCATGGCCTGGTCGGCGACGACTTTCGGGATCGGGACGGAATTGGCATCCGGCGCGGAACCCGCGCGCTCGCTGATGAATCCGCCGGCCTGCATGATCCGGTCGTAGGCCTCGCGGTTGACGACGAGGTCGCGCTCCACCGGAAACGAGTCCGCGCGGAACGGTTCGATGGTGATGATCTGGCCGTCGCGGAATTTCCGCATGTAGAGCTGGCAGGTGGTGCCCCGGCCCGGTCCGTGGGGGACACCGTTGATGGTGAGCGAGCAGTTGCCGCAAATTCCCTCGCGGCAGTCGGAGTCGAATTGGATCGGCTCGATGTTTTTCTTTGTCAGGTCCTCGTTGACGATGTCCAGCATCTCGAGGAACGAGGCTTCGGCGGGGATGTCATTCGCCTCGTACTGTTCGAGCTTGCCGCCGGATTCCGGACCCTTTTGACGCCACACTTCCAAATAGAATTTCATAGTAGTTGAGAGATGAGAGTTTCGGCTACTTGTAGCTTCGTGTTGCCAGCTTGACCTCCTCATAGACGAGGGGTTCCTTGACCAGGGTGGGAGCGGTGCCTTCGCCCTCGTATTTCCAGGCGGAGACGAACGCGTAATCCTCGTCGTTGCGCAGGGCTTCGCCCTCGGGGGTCTGATACTCGGTGCGGAAGTGGCCGCCGCAGGATTCGTTGCGGTTGAGGGCGTCGAGGCACATCAGCTCGCCGAATTCGAGGAAATCCGCGACGCGCCCGGCGCGTTCGAGTTCCATGTTGATGCCGTCGGCCGAGCCGAGGATTTTCAAATTGCTCCAGAATTCCTCGCGGAGCTCCGGGATTTTCCGCAGCGCTTCCTCGAGGCCCTTCTTGTCGCGGGCCATGCCGCATTTGTCCCAGAGAAGCTTTCCGAGTTCGCGGTGGAAACTGTCCACGCTGCGGGTGCCATGGATGCTGATGAGTTTTTGGACGCGGGCCTTGACCGAGTCCACGGCCTCCCTGAAGGCGGGCGCGTCCGCATCGACTTTCTTTCCGAACTGCGAGGCCATGTAGGTGCCCAGCGTGTTCGGGATGACGAAGTATCCATCGGCGAGGCCCTGCATGAGGGCGCTTGCGCCGAGGCGGTTGGCCCCGTGGTCGGAGAAGTTGGCCTCGCCCAGCACATGGAGACCGGGGACATTGCTCATGAGGTTGTAGTCCACCCAGAGCCCTCCCATCGTGTAGTGGACGGCGGGATAAATGCGCATCGGGCGCTCGTAGGCATCTTCGCCGGTGATGTTGTGGTACATCTCGAAGAGGTTGCCGTAGCGTTCCTCGATGACCTGCTTCCCGAGGCGTTTGATCGCATCGGCAAAATCGAGATAGACGCCGAGCCCGCCGGGCCCGACCCCGCGCCCGTCGTCACAGACTTCCTTGGCCGACCGCGAGGAAATGTCGCGGGGGGCGAGGTTGCCGTAGCTCGGGTATTTCCGCTCGAGGTAGTAATCGCGGGCGTCCTCCGGAATATCCTTCGGCTCCTTGGCGCAGTCTTCCTTCCGCTTCGGAACCCAGACGCGCCCGTCGTTGCGGAGCGACTCGCTCATGAGGGTGAGCTTCGACTGGTATTCGCCGCTCACGGGAATGCAGGTCGGGTGGATCTGCGTGTAGCAGGGGTTCGCAAAAAGCGCGCCCCGCTTGTAGGCCCGGTAGGTCGCGGTGACATTGCATCCGCGGGCATTCGTGGAGAGGTAGAACACGTTCCCGTATCCGCCCGTGCAGAGCAGGACGGCATCGCCGGCATGGGAGGTGATTTCTCCGGTGGTCATGTCGCGGACGACGATGCCTTTGGCATGTCCGTCCACAACCACGAGGTCCATCATTTCGGATTTGGAAAACATCTCGACGTTTCCGAGGGCAATCTGGTGGCTCAATGCCGAGTAGGCGCCGAGCAGGAGCTGCTGGCCGGTCTGCCCGCGCGCATAGAATGTCCGCGAGACCTGCGCCCCGCCGAACGAACGGTTGTCGAGCAGGCCGCCGTATTCGCGGGCAAACGGAACCCCCTGGGCGACGCACTGGTCGATGATCTGGTTGCTCACCTCGGCCAGCCGGTGGACATTGGCTTCACGGGCGCGGAAGTCGCCGCCCTTGATCGTGTCGTAGAAAAGCCGGTAAACGCTGTCCCCGTCGTTCTGGTAGTTCTTTGCCGCGTTGATGCCGCCCTGCGCCGCGATCGAGTGGGCGCGGCGCGGGCTGTCCTGGTAGCAGAAACACTTCACGCGGTAGCCCTGCTCGGCGAGGGTCGCGGCGGAGGCCGCCCCGGCGAGGCCGGAGCCGACGATGAGGATGTCGAACTTCCTCTTGTTGGCCGGATTGACCAGCTTGGCGGTGTTCTTGAAGGACGTCCACTTTTTGTCAAGCGGACCAGCGGGGATTTTGGCGTCGAGTGTCATTTGACAATTCCGGTAAGGACAGAAATGGGGATGGAGATGTAGCCGAGGAAGAGAAGCCAGGCGAAGGCCCGGGTGGCGATCTCGATGAGCGGCCGCGTCTTGCGGTTCGTCAGGCCGAGCGTCTGGAACAGGCTGCCGATGCCGTGGCTCAGGTGCATCATCAGGAGGAACAGGCCGCCGATGTAAATGAGGCTCACCGGAACATTGCTGAACCCGGCAACCACCATCCTGTAAACGTCGTGGACTTCATGGCCGTCGAGCGTGGCGTGCCACCCCTTGAAGGCAGGGTCCACGATGCAGAGGGTGAAATGCGCCAGGTGGAAAACGATGAACGCCAGGACACACAGCCCGCTGAGGCGCATCGTCCGCGCGAAAACGGTTGTCTGGACCGGATCGGAGGCGATGTATTTTTTCGGGCGCGCCGCCTGATTCTCCTTCCAGAGGAGCATGGTAAACAAAATATGGAGACCGACGATGCCGAGCAGGCCGATGCGGATGACCCAGAGCAGCGGGCCAAGATCCTGGAGGTGCTTCGCGTAGGAATTGATCCAGTCCGGCCCCAGATAAAGCGTGAAATTGCCGAGCATGTGCCCCGTGACAAACAAAACCAGCCCGATGCCGGTGAGGGCGACAATGGTTTTCTTGCCAATCGAAGAAAAGAGCCAGAGGACGATGGGATGCGGGCCCGGGCGCGTGGTGGATGGTGCCGAAATCATGTGCGTGAAAGCGCGTATTGGTCCAGCTAATGGCCCGCGTGTCAAGGGGCGCTTCAATTTTTTTGGGAGCGGGACAAAGCCGAATGTTTGGGGCTTGACAATTTCGGATGATATTAGAGCATCTTATGCGGAATGACTGTTGAAATCCTGGCGCGCATCCAGTTTGCTTTTACGGCCGCGTTTCACTACATCTACCCGCCGCTGAGCATCGGGCTGGGGATCGCCCTGGTGATGATGGAGGGGTTTTGGCTCAAGACCGGGAACCCGCTTTTTCACAATATGGCGAGGTTTTGGACGCGGATCTTCGCGCTGACGTTTGCGATCGGGGTGGCGACCGGGATTGTGATGGAGTTTGAGTTCGGCACGAATTGGGCGACCTACTCGCGTTTTGTCGGGGATATTTTCGGGAGCGCCCTCGCTGCGGAGGGGATCTTCGCGTTCTTTTTGGAGTCGGGTTTTTTGGCGCTTCTGTTGTTTGGCTGGAACAAGGTCGGCCCGCGGATGCACTTCTTTGCGACATGCATGGTGGCGTTCGGCGCGCATTTCAGCGCGGTGTGGATCGTGGTGGCCAACTCGTGGATGCAGACGCCCGCGGGGTACCATTTGGAAAGCCTGGTCGATGGCAAGACGGTGATTCTTCCACCGGACCATGCGGTCACGTCCGCGGATCTCACCAGCGTCCGGGCGGTGGTCGACGACTTTTGGGCGATGGTCTTCAATCCCTCGACGATCGACCGGCTGACCCATGTCGTCCTCGGGGCATGGCTGGCGGGGGCATTTCTCGTCGCGAGCATCAGCGCCTATTATCTTCTGCGGAACCGGCATTTGGAATTTTCCAGGGCCTCGCTGAAAATCGGTCTGGCCTTTGCGACGGTGGCGTGCGTTCTGCAGATGATCAGCGCGGACTTCACGGCCAAGGGAGTGGTGCGGAACCAGCCGGTCAAACTCGCCGCCCTGGAGGGGGTCTATGCGACGACGCCCTCGACTCCCATGACGCTCTTCGGCTATGTCGATGCCGGGGAGGAGAAAGTGGTGGGGCCGAAAGTTCCCGGTCTGTTGAGTTTTTTGGCCTGGGGATCTTTTGCGAAGCCGGTCGTCGGGCTTCGCGATCTGCCGTCCGATGCGTTTTTGAAATCCCGGCACCCGGATGCGGCGGCGGGCGACCTTGCCGGTCTTCGGAAGTCCTATTGGCCGAATGTCCCGGCTGTGTTCCAATTCTACCACGCCATGATCATCGTGGGGGTCGCGATGTTGGTTTTGTCGCTGGTCGCCTGCTTTTTCTGGTGGAGGGGCTGGCTTTTCGACCTGTCGCGTCCGCTCACGCGCTGGCTTCTTGGGGCGTTGGTGTTTTCTGTTCTCGGGCCTCAGATCGCCAACCAGGCGGGATGGTTCACGGCCGAGATGGGGCGCCAGCCCTGGATTGTGGATCGGATGCTCAAGACCTCCGAGTCGCTGTCCAAGGTCGTCACCGCCAACCAGATCGTCGCCTCCCTCATCCTTTTCGGCCTCGTTTACGCGCTCCTCTTTGTCATGTTTGTTTTCCTTCTCACCCGGAAGATCCAGCACGGGCCGGACGATGAGGAGGAGAGCGAGGAAATGCCGGAGAGCTGGAAGGCCCTGGTCCGCACGATTCCCCGCGCATGAACCTCCCCGATCTCAACATCGTCTGGTATGTCCTCGTCGGTGTCCTCTTCACCGGGTATGCGATGCTCGACGGTTTCGATCTGGGGGTGGGGGTGCTTCAGCTTTTCGTCCGGAAAGACGAGCACCGTCGCCTGTTTCTGAACTCGATCGGTCCGGTCTGGGACGGCAACGAGGTCTGGCTGGTTACCGGCGGTGGCGCCTTGTTTGCCGCGTTTCCGGAGGCCTACGCCACGGTATTTTCGGGATTTTACCTGCCTTTCATGCTTCTGCTTTGCTCGCTGATCTTCCGGGCGGTGGCGATTGAATTCCGCAGCAAGGAAGAGTGGGCGTGGTGGAGGCAATTCTGGGATGTGGCGTTCAGTGCCGGCAGCCTGGTGTCTTCCCTCCTGATCGGTGTGGCGATGGGGAATATCGTGCGCGGCGTTCCGCTGGATGCGGAACATGAGTTCGCCGGCTCATTCCTGGGGCTTCTGAATCCTTATTCGCTGCTGATGGGAGTGACGACGGTCCTGCTGTTCGCAATGCATGGGGCGATCTACCTGGCCATGAAAACCGGAGGGGGCCTGAACCGCATCGTCAGCGGCTGGATTCCGCGGCTCATCGGGTTTTTCCTCGCCTCCTATTTTCTTTTCAATCTCTACACGCTCGTCGAGGTGCCCTGGGTTTTGGATACCGTGCGCGCCCGGCCGTATGTTTTTGCGGTGGTCGTATTGAATGTGCTCATCGTGTTGAACATCCCGCGCGAGATCCACAAAGGGCGAAACTTCCATGCCTTTCTCTCCTCTTGTGCGGCGATGGGGCTCATGATGGCGACGTTCGGGCTCACGTATTTTCCGAACATGGTCCTCTCGAGCCCGGACCCGGCAAACAGCCTCACCATTTTCAACGCGGCATCGACCCCCAAAACCCTGGGAATCATGCTCGTCATCGCCCTCATCGGTGTCCCGCTCGTTCTGGCCTACACCGCCAGCATCTACTGGGTCTTCCGCGGCAAGACCAGCCTCACCAAACACAGCTACTGACACCTCCGCGCAGGCTGCAGAGTTTTCTTTCGCCCAAGGAAAAACGATCAAGGGCGCGCTGAGGATCAACGCTCCCCGTTGATCGTGTAAGTCCGCGCGCTCTCGCTTTTGCCTTTGACCGCGATCTCCGCAACCGGTTCGAACGGAAACCGGCTGCGCGCGGCGACGCAGGTGTATTCGCTCACGAGGATATCCACTTCCGGATAGTCCCGCGTGGCCTGCTCGAGCCGGGAGGCGAGATTGACCGCATCCCAGATCGCGGTGAATTCCATCCGCTGCCTGGAGCCGATGTTCCCGACGATCGCGAGTCCGGCGTTGATGCCGATGCCGATCTCCAGCAGGGAAATATTCCGTTCGGCGGCATCCTCGGAGGCCGCCCAACCGGCTTTCAGACCCGCGAGCGCCGTCCGCATGTCCATCGCCGCCTGCACGGCATGCTCTTCCTGGAATTCATCATCGCGGAGCGCGCCGAAAAGCGGACTACACTTTCAATTGAGAGCAAAGAGAGGCCGCGCAATGGCCGATTGTGGTTCAAGGACGTGAAGTGGATGAGGGGAAAGTGCGATGGCTCCGGGGTTGGATCGCCGCGCATTCCCACCGGAG
>JBAYWC010000001.1:0-119740 GCA_041674265.1 Terrimicrobiaceae bacterium | reverse complement strand
TATTGGGGAAGGAGCATTATCTTGGCGCGGGGCGCGAAGTGGGGCGCACGCCCGTGCAGGTGGTGCATCATCACGGGAGGTGGGTGGCGTTGCTGGCGTGGGGGCCGGCGGCCATGAAGCTCGTTGACCGGGAGGAAATGGTGTTACGCGGCGCAATAAAAGCGGGGAATCGGGGGAGTCCGATTTCGAGATCATCGCGGGGAGAGCGTGATCGGGACCCGCGCGGAAAGTGGAGAAGGATCGCGCGCAGTGCGGGCATACGTGGAGCGTGATCCCGGCGGACATGTTCCCCTGCCGCACCATGGCGGCGAGCCGCTTCGAGTCGCTTATGGACGGGCGTTTCGGTTTGGCGGGCGGAGGCGCGAGGCCTCAACCCGCCACCGAGATCGAGGAGGGCTGCATCCGGCGGGCGTGGAAAGTTCTGTCGAAACGCATCCCATTCCTCTGCGGTTTGCTTGGCCAGCAGATGCCTTTGGGGGCAAGAGCCGACGCGGGCTGCTTTTGGCGGGCCTTGCGTGAGCTCGGCTCGACGGGGGGGTATCCTCGTGCGGCTGGCCCTGCGGGTTCCACTGCCGTGGCATCTCCTCCTCGTCCACGCCTATATCCTTCTCATTACGGCGTTCTGGATACTCAACCGTTCCACTGGGAGGATATTGCCCCGCCAGCCTTCTGATCTGGCCGCGGGACTCGGCGGTGTCCGCTTCGATAAAGCGGTAAAGCGCCTGGTAGATCCGCATCCGGTCGGAGAGCTGAATCGCCTTGAGGTGATCGGCCAGAAGTTTGCCGGCGCCGGGATATCCTTTCGTCCACGAAGCGCAGAAATGCAGGTATTGCAGTGCCACCTCGTTGCCGGGGTCGCTTTCCAGGATCTTTTCCGCGGCCGTCTCGCCTTGCGCATACTCGCGGTTGATGTAGAGAAACATCATTTTTTCGAGCGAGGCTTCGTCCGGAGAGGGATCGAGAGACACCTTCCGGAACGCGGGGTCGCGCGAAGACCTGTCCGGTTGCCTGAGACTTCCTGTGCCAGGCCCCTCCGCATTGGAGGATCACCCATTTTCCGCGCAGGCTGGAAAATTTGATGGTTGTCGTATTTCCGGTGATCAACTCAATCTCAGGCGCAACATTTCCGATCGTGCGAGCAGCGCCTCTCTCCACCGCCGCCCCCGAAAGAGGAACCAGCCACAGCGCCATGCCCAGGATAACTGCCAGCCGCCGGGCCGTGCCCAATGAGGGAGAATGTTCATGATCGGGCATTCATGAAAAAGCGCTCTCTCCGGGTGGGCCTGATCGGTTACAATTTCATGGGCAAAGCCCACTCGAATGCCTGGCGACAGGCGGGCCGGTTTTTTGATCTTCCGGCGGAGATCGAGCTTCGGACCCTTTGCGGGCGGTCTCCGGCGGGGGTGAAAGCGGCGGCGGCGCGGCTCGGATGGGATCGAATTTCGACAGATTGGCGGGAAGTGGTCTCGGATCCGGAGATCGATGTCGTGGATATTTGCACCCCGAATGACAGCCATCACGAGATTGCCATCGGGGCGGCCAAACAGGGGAAGGCGATTCTCTGTGAGAAGCCGCTCGCGATGAATGTTTCCCAATGCGAGGAGATGCTCGCAGCGGTGAAAAACGCCCGGGTTGTGAACATGGTTTGCCACAATTACCGGCGCATCCCGGCGATTGCCCTGGCCAAACAAATGATCGAGCGCGGCGACCTCGGCGACCGGATTTACCATTTTCGCGCGCGCTATGCGCAGGACTGGATTGCGGATCCCGCCTTTCCGCTGGTTTGGCGTCTTCAGTCGGAAATCGCGGGGTCCGGCACACATGGAGACATCGGCGCGCACATCATCGATCTCGGGCGCTATCTTGTCGGCGAAGTCAGGGAAGTGTGCGGGCTGATGGAGACGTTCATCAAGCAACGGCCATTGCTTGCGGAGACGAAGGGGGGGCTCGGTGCCAAGGGATCGAATCGAACAGGAAAAGTGACCGTGGATGATGCGGTCTCATGGATCGGGTGTTTCAAAAATGGGGCGATTGCCAACCTCGAAGCCACGCGGTTCGCACACGGCCGCAAGAATCACGTCACGCTCGAGATCAATGGAAGCAAGGGCACGCTGGTTTTCGACTTCGAGGACATGAACCGGCTGAAGTTTTACAACGCGGACGTGGGTGGAGGTGTAGGGCGGGATATCGCCTTGGAACGGCATGGCATCCATTTCCCTTCTCGGGGTGCCAGCCCAGAGGGGCATGGACCTCTCTCCCGTGCGGCGCCGGATTTTCATCCCAAAGACCGTGATTTTCTCGCAGGGACCAGCCCTGTGCGGAGCTTCACTCCTCGGCGGAACGCAACTTGGTGAGGACGCTGAAATCCTCGAGCGTGGTGGTGTCTCCGGTGATCGCGGCGCCTGCTGCGACCTGTTTGAGGAGACGGCGCATGATTTTTCCGCTTCTGGTCTTCGGGAGCGCCTCGGTGAAGCGGATGTCGTCCGGTTTGGCGATGGCCCCGATGGAATGGGCGACATGCCGGCGCAGCGTTTCGGCGAGTTCCTTGCTGGCCATGTGACCGGAGCGAAGCGTGACAAAGGCCACGACAGCCTGTCCTTTGATTTCATCCGGCCGGCCGACGACAGCCGCCTCGGCCACATCGCGGTGCGAAACCAGGGCGCTTTCCACCTCGGCCGTGCCCAGGCGGTGACCGGCGACATTCAGGACATCGTCAATGCGTCCGACGATCCAGAAATATCCGTCCTTGTCCCTGCGGGCTCCATCGCCGGTGAAGTAGCATCCCTTGAGTTCGCTCCAGTATTGTTTCCGGTAGAGCGGCTTGTTTCCGTAAATGCTCCGGAGCATGGATGGCCACGGCTTGCGGATAACCAGCTTGCCGCCCTCGTAGGGGCCGACTTCCTTGCCGTTGTCATCCACGATCGCGGCATCGATCCCGAAAAACGGGAGCGTCGCCGTGCCCGGTTTGAGGGGGGTGACCCCGGGCAGGGGGGAAATCAAAATCGCGCCGGTCTCGGTCTGCCACCAGGTATCCACAATCGGGCAGCGTTCGTGGCCGATGTGCTTGTAGAACCACATCCATGCCTCGGGATTGATCGGTTCCCCGACCGTTCCCAAGAGGCGGAGCGAGGAGAGATCGTGCTTTTTGGGCCAGTCATCCCCCCACTTCATGAAGGCCCGGATCGCTGTCGGGGCGGTGTAGAGGATGGTAACTCCAAACTCCTCGATGATCTTCCAAAAGCGATCCGGTTCCGGCCAATTCGGGGCTCCCTCGTACATGACGCATGTGGCCCCGTTCGCGAGGGGCCCGTAAACGAGGTAACTGTGCCCGGTGATCCATCCGACATCGGCGGTACACCAGTAAACGTCGTTCTCGCGGAGGTCGAAAATATATTTGGTCGTCGAAGCGGTCCCCGTGAGGTAGCCGCCGGTCGTGTGGAGGATGCCCTTCGGTTTTCCGGTGGAACCGCTCGTGTAGAGGATGAAAAGCGGATGCTCGCTATCCACCGGATGCGGCGGGCACTTCGCGTCCACGTACTCGGCCTCGCGGTGCCACCACACGTCGCGGCCTTCCTGGATGTGGATGTCCAGGTGCGTCCGCCGGAAAACGATCACGCGCCGGATCCGCTTCGTTCCTTCGAGCGCGTGGTCCACATTTTGCTTGAGCGACACGATCTGTCCGCGGCGGTAGCCGCCGTCGGCGGTGACGACGATGGTCGCTCCGCTGTCGGCGATCCGATCCCTGATGCTCTCGCTGCTGAACCCGCCGAAAACCACGCAGTGAACCGCCCCGATGCGCGCGCAAGCCAGCATGGCGACCGCCGTCTCCGGGATCAGCGGCATGTAAATCAAAACGCGGTCGCCCGACTCGACGCCATTGCGTTTGAGGATGTTTGCAAAAATACAGACCTCGCGGTGCAACTGATGGTAGGTGAGCGTGCGGCGCTCGCCCGGCTCTCCCTCCCAGATGATCGCGGCCTTGTTGCGGCGCGGCCCGTCGAGATGCCGGTCCAGGCAGTTCTCGCTGGCGTTCAGGTGTCCGCCGACAAACCACTTGGCAACCGGCGCCTTCCAGTCCAGCACGCGGGTCCACTTCTTGTTCCAAACCAAATCGGACGCTTCTTTCGCCCAGAACTTTTCCGGAGACCGGATCGATTCCGCGTGCAGTTTTTTGTAAGTGGCGGGATTGGAAATCAGCGCCTTTCGAGAAAATTCCTTCGAGGGTTTGAAAACGCGCTTCTCGATCAGGTGGGACTCGATGCCGGTGGATTCGATGTTTTTGGCCATAGGGGAAGAAAGTCGGGAAGCCTAGGCACAAAACGACCGCCGATGCAATCAACGGTTTTTGATCTCCGTCAAATAACCCGGCTCCCGATCCGCGCCCGACGGGTCTTCTGTGAGAAACACGACCCCGCATCCGGCCGACCGGGCGATTTCGCGGATTTGCCGCTCGGCTTCCTCCGTGGCGGTTTTCAAAATGTCCGTCTGGAGGAATTCCGCCTTTGCGGTCTTCGCGAGCGTCCTCATCGCTTTTTCGCGGTCGCGGGCGGTCAGCCTGTTCCAAAGCCCGTCCTCATCGCGCAGAATCCGGATGTCCCCCATTTCGATCGAGAGGATCTTGGCGCCGGGGAGGCGGACTTCGGCTGCCCTTCCCCCTCGCGGGATATTGACCGTGATGGCATCGCGAAGATGGAACCCCGCCCGCGCGGTGAAGGGGGCCTCGATTTCAAAGGTCTTCGTGCTGCGAAGCCATGACTCCTCGAAACGGTGGCGGACCAGCGCCGGGCGCCGGACGGTCACCAATTCCAATGTCGGCGTATCCTGCGCGAAGAGGACCGCGTTGTCCGCCGTGATCCGCGGGGTCAGGTTCAGAAACTCCACGAACCGTGCCCGGATTTCATTCCCGGTCTGCACCGCCTGCCGGACCGGGTTGAGCAGGAAGATCCAGGCAGCGGATGTGGCCATGATGGTCCCCAGCGCCGCGCCCAGGATCGTCAGCCAGAAAGCCCTCATCCCGCGCCAATGGCCTCGCGGTAGAGGTTTTCAATATTGGCGATTTGTTTCACGGCGGAGAATTCGCCGCTCACAAACTCCGATCCCGCGGTCGAAAGGCGCGCATAGAGGGCGGGGTCCTCCGCGAGGCGCAGCAGGGCCTCCGAGAGCCCCCGGCTGTCGCCCTCCTTGCAGAGAAGCCCGGTGATTCCGTGTTGAATGACCTCCGGGATGCCGCCGTGGTCGGTGGACACGGAGGGAAGGCCGGACGCCATGGCCTCGAGAAGCGAGTTCGGGATGCCCTCGACGTCGCCGGCGACCGTCTCGCTGGGATGCAGGAAAATATGCGCGCCTTCGCGGAGTTCGGCGAGCGCATCCTGGGACAGGAACCCCCGGAATTCCACGTTGCCGGAAATGCCAAGCGCCCCGGCCATCCCGCGCAGTTCGCCTTCCAGCGGCCCCTCGCCGGCGACCGTGAATTTTGCCAGGGGATGGGTTTTCAAAAAGGCCGCGAATCCCCGCAACGCGGTGGCGAGACCCTTTTTGGGAATCAGCCTGGACGCCTGCACGATATGCCATCCGCCGTCCGCGGGGGGAGAATGGGGGACGAATTTCACCGCCGGCAAGACGGTCCTCATGATCCGGAGCTTCGAGGCATCGCATCCGAGCGCCCCGACTTTTTCCGCGAGTCGCCTCGAGCGGCACGGCACGAGCCGGGCGCGGCGGAACATTTCAAGGCGGGCCCTCTCGAAGGCCGGCGTGGCAATCTGCCCGGTCACGTCGGAACCGTGGAAGGAAATCACAACCGGAGGGGATTGCCGGATCAGCGGGAGCATGTGGACCGCCACGTTTCCAAAAAAGATATGGAGCAGCGAGGCCTCCGTGCGCCGCAGGATGCCGCGCATCTTTTCCGCTTCCGCGCCGGTGATCTGCCACGGCTTCCCCAGCCAGCGCCCGACCCCGCGGCCCACAAAGCGGAAGGCCGGTCGCGGGACAACTTCCACCCGCTCCGCCGGCCAATCGCCTTCCCGCTTTTGCGTGATGACAACCGGGGAGAAGTTTCTCAACCCGGAGATCTGCCGGTGGATGTGGAGCATCTCCGGACGCAGGAACGTCGCGCAGAAGAGCGCCACCGCTCGGCGGTTACCATTCAACGCCGACGACGGTGAGTGTTTCCGAATGATGCGGGGTGCCCGGACCGAAATCCCTCGACACGAATTTTTCTCCCGAACCGTACGTCCTGGGCGCCAGCGGATTCACCGCCTGCCACGGCTTCTTCGTGAAGATTTCCTTCACGATCCCCTCGATCGTGGGCTTGGTCGGTTCGATCTCCCGCACAATCGTGCGCTGTCTTCCGGCGGGGGCCACGAAATCCTGGGCCATTGCCAGGCCCGCGCAGGCCATGAAAAGCAAGAGCGTCGGTTTCATGGTTGCATGTTACCACCGGGCCGCACCGCGGGCAAGTTCGACAACACGGACGGCCAAAAATCATTTCCCGAGTTGCGGCGCCGGGGTTGGGAAAGAGGCATCTTGCCGAGAGAGCCAGGTTGACCTGCTTCCAAATGCCGCAACAGGAGGTCCCGGATTTCGTCGCGTAATTTTTGCGGCGTTCGCGTTGTCTCAGGTTTTGCAGGCCTGGAGCACGAGGGATTCTTCCCCGGATTCTGCTTTCAACGAGAAATCGAAAATGCCCGCCCGGGCGCAGAAAGCCACATCCTCGGGCGCGTGGAGCGGGCTCGCGGGATCAAGGAACATCGCGGCGGCGGTGGACTCGCAGACGCGCCGGAGAAACGGCTCGACCGGCGGCCGGCGGCCCCGCAGGAGTTCGGCCATCCATTCCGCGCAGGCGAGATCCTCGTCCGCGCTGCCGTAATGGACGGTGCCGGTGATAACGAAAGCGATGTGTTCGGCGCCGGAAGCCTCGAGGGCGGCGACGGTTGCCGGGGCGACGAAAAAGCTCGCGGCCCACAGCAAAGGAGAGGTCGAGCAAGTCACCAGTCCGCGGGTTCCGGCAGTCGTGCGCTGGACGGCGCGGCGTCCGGCAAATGAAAATGCTGCGGCATCGAGCGGAGAATTCCCCAGATCGAATCCCGGTATGGGCCGGCAGTCGGTTTCTCCCATGAGGATGAGGTCCGGCTCGCGGGCGCGGCGTTCGAACGCCTCCGCCACATCGAGCACGGGGTAAATTTCGATGGCGCCGCGGGCGAGCGCGACAGCCGCCGTGCTGAATGCCCGCAGCACATCGACCACGACAACCGCGTCGGCATCCGGCGCGTCGTCGAGGTCGCGGAGATCGTGGATCGATATCACTTCAGTCGATGAACCGCCTGGTGATGTCGCCGTAGGCATCGATGCGCCGGTCGCGCAGGAACGGCCAGTGCGTGCGCTGGGCGTCCACGGCATCGAGGTCGGCTTCGACGACGAGGACTTCCTCGCGGTCGGCCGATGCCTTGGCAAGGATCTGCCCGGCGGGATCGCACACGAAGCTTTGGCCCCAGAATTCGATGCCTTCGCCGCCATCCGGCGCTTCATGGCCGACCCGGTTCGGGACAACGACATAGCATCCGTTCGCGATCGCGTGCCCGCGCTGGACGGTTTCCCAGGACGAATGCTGGCGGGTGCCGTATTTGGCTTTTTCCTTCGGATGCCAGCCGATGGCGGTCGGGTAGAAAAGGAGCTGCGCGCCTTGAAGCGCGGTCAGCCGGGCGGCTTCCGGATACCACTGGTCCCAGCAGACGCACACGCCGAGCTTTCCGAATTTTGTCTGCCAGGCCCGGAACCCGAGGTCGCCGGGCGTGAAATAAAATTTTTCGTGAAAGAGCGGATCATCCGGGATGTGCATCTTGCGGTATTTCCCGAGAAGTTTTCCATCGGCATCGATGATGGCCGCCGTGTTGTGGTAAAGCCCGGGCGCGCGGCGCTCGAAGAGGGAGGCGATGATGACCACGCCCAGCTCCCGCGCGAGGGCTTCGAGCCGCGTGGTCCCCGCGCCCGGAATCTCCTCCGCAAGGTCAAAATATTTATGATCCTCGACCTGGCAGAAATAGAGCGACCGAAAAAGTTCCTGAAAGCAGACGATGTTCGCGCCGCGGGATGCCGCCTCGCGAAGGCCGCGCTCCGCGGCGGCGGTGTTGGCGGCGGTGTCCGCCGTGCAGGCATTTTGCACGACACCGATTTGAACCCGGTTCCGCCCAGGACCAGCCACGGAGCACACGGAGAGCACGGAGGAAGAAGAGAATCGGCCAGCAGGGATGCCTCTATCCGGCCGAAGTTCTCCCTCTGCGGTCGAAATGCTTCCTCCGGTTTGAACTGTGGATTGCGCCATGACCGGAATGGTGCCACATTTTCCGCCGATGAAAACCACCCTTTTACTTCTGAGTTTGACATTTGCCGTATTCTCCGCGACCAACGCACGCTCCATGGACGACATCCGCATCATTGTAAAAACAAACAAGGGCGACATCGAAGGCACGCTGTTCGCCCCGAAGGCTCCCGTCACCGTTGCCAACTACCTCAACCTCGCGAAACGCGGCTATTATGACGGCATCACGTTTCACCGTGTGATCCCGAATTTCATGATCCAGGGCGGCGATCCGACCGGCACAGGGATGGGCGGACCTGGCTACAAGTTCGAAGACGAGGTCAAAACCGGTCTCAAGCACGACAAGGCCGGCATTTTCTCCATGGCCAACGCCGGCCCCGGAACAAATGGCAGCCAATTTTTCATCACCCACCTGCCGACCCCGCACCTTGACGGAAAGCACACTGTCTTCGGGGAAGTCACCAAAGGGCAGGATGTTGTCAATGCAATCGTGCAGGGCGACAAAATCGTGAAGATCGAGATCCTCGATTCTCCTGACGCGCTCTTCGAGGCCCAGAAGGCCAGGATCGCCGAGTGGAACAAGTCGCTCAAGTAGGGCGCATCCCGTGACGCTGGTCCGAATGGGCTGGCACTCCCTGTCCGTGGGTCGCCGCGGGGATACTCCACCGCATAGCGTTTTCGGGAAACAGGAGGCTCGCACGAAGACACGAAGGCGCGAAGCAATCTCAGGACATTCTGGGAAGAGCCGATTTCCAGAATCCGAATTTATCATGCCGGGGAGTATAGTATTTGCGAAATGATCCCCTCCATCGCAGGGCTTGATCGGCATGGGTCTCCGGATTATCCCAAGCGAGTGCCTGCCCGCCTGTCCAAGCTCCCTTTGCCTGAAATCACGATTTTCTGCATTGCGATTTTCCTGCGCCTTTGGCTGATCGAGGTCAAGCCGCCCCATTTTGACGAGGGAGTGAATGGCTGGTTCGCCGATCAGATGACGGCGAACGGATACTACCACTACGACCCCACCAACTATCACGGGCCGCTGCATTTTTACGCGGTCTTCTTGTCGCAGGCTCTTTTTGGACGCCACCTTTGGGCCCTCCGATTGCCGGCGATCATCGCAAGCATCCTCTGCGTGTGGGCGACCCTGCGGTTCCGGGAATTCTTCGGGAGCCGGACAGCCAGGATCTCGGCCCTCGCGATGGCGGTCTCGCCGGCCTATGTCTTTTACGGTCGATATTCCATCCATGAATCCTGGCAGGCGCTTTTCTCGATTCTGTTGTTGTGGGGAATCCTGGGCCTTTGGAAATCCGGCGGGCGCAGGTATTTTTTCACGGCGGTCTTTTCTGTCACCGGACTGGTCCTGACAAAAGAAACCTATCTTCTCCATGTGGGATGTTTTCTGCTTGCCGGGCTTGTTCTCCGGGGCTGGCAGCGCCTCCTGCCATCCCGCCCCGCATGGCCGGTGGCGAAACAACTCTGGACGAGAGACGACGGGATCCTGGCCGCCGGACTTTCGATCCTCCTCATCGTCTTTTTCTACTCGGGAAATTTTCTCGATTTCTCCTCGTTGAAGGGTCTCTACCAAACATTCGCCGCGTGGTTTCAAACCGGAGTCCAGGCGGCCGGCCATGAAAAAACGACGTATCAGATCGGGCCGGTGAACTGCTATTGGGTCTTCCTCATGGCCCACTACGAATGGCCGGCCCTGGCCGGGTTGGCGGCCTGTCTGCGCTATATCGCGCCTTCGGACGCCCGCCTCCGCTATGCGGCGATCATGGCAGGAGGTGTGCTCCTCGCTTATTCGATCATCCCCTACAAAACCCCGTGGTGCATCATTTCCATCCTCTGGCCGTTTTATCTCGTCCTGGGCACCCTGCTCGGCGAGTGGGCGGAACTCTGGCAAAAAAGATTTCTGCCCTGGCTCGTGATGGCTCCGCTGTTTGCGGGTTCGCTGGTTCTTTGTTGGCGGCTGAACTTCGAGAAGTTTGCCGATGACAAGGAACCTTATGTCTACGTCCAGACTTATC
The DNA here is from genome assembly GCA_041674265.1 of Terrimicrobiaceae bacterium. Lineage (GTDB taxonomy): Bacteria > Verrucomicrobiota > Verrucomicrobiia > Chthoniobacterales > Terrimicrobiaceae > QYQL01. Next base: position 109,399 of record JBAYWC010000001.1, on the reverse strand, counting down.
CGGAAATCACCCATTTCACCGGCCCTCTGCTTTCGCTCGCGGCAAAAGATCCCGTGAATTACCACATGGGCGGGCTGATCCTTCTCGACAGCTATTATCCCCTCCCCTGGTTGCTCGGAGACTTCACCCGGGTGGGGTATTACAACAAGGACCAGCGCCCGTCGGATTGGAATGCCGGATTCATCGCCGTTGAGAAAACGCGCGAGGCCGAGGTCGAAAAGCATCTCAACCAGGCCTACTTCAAGCGCAACTTCCACCTCCGGAGCGCCCAGGAGGAATGCACCGCCTACTTCGCCGCACCGGTTTTCAAAACCTATTTCGATAGCGAACCTGATTTTCAGCCCAAAAACCAATGAAGAACTCCCCCTCCCCCGTCACCGAAGAATACTGGAGCCAGTGGATCGACTGCGGCGACCGGTGGAGAAGTCTGCCGGAAAAAGACAAGACCGCCATCTTGGCCATGCCCCTGATCGCCCACACGGATGACCGTATCCGCCCCTCCTTTCAAAAGGAAAAAGTCGAGCAGCGCCCGGAAGTATTGAAATTCAAGCCGGCGGGCGTCGCCGCATCCGGATGGCTCATCGTCTGCCGGCTCATGCAGGTTTATCATTCCGCCGGATCGGTTTTTTCCGCGCCGTTCGACGCAAAAAAGCATGCGGATTTTTTGGGGCTGCACATCTTTGGCGAGGCGGCCGGGCGCGAATTTCACAGGGGGTATTACAACAGATACAGTTGGGAGCCCCGCGAGCTGGACATTGATCCTTCCCGCTTCGGATCCCCCAGGCGCCTGCGCGAGTTTCTGAAAATCCCCCCCGGTGAGTCCGGCGCGGCCTGGGAGAAATTCTGGAGCCAGGCGGATCGCGCCGGCGACATCCTCAAGCTCTTCACCGGGCAACAGGTGACCGAATGCGCGAAGCGGCTGCTCTCCCGCGTCGCCGGATCGAAGCCCCCGGTCCCGCTCCGCGAACTGGCGGAAGAACTGGTGGATTTCCATCGGGGGGGAATCCTGGCCAAGGCGCTCCGCTCGCTCACAAACCATGTCCTGATCGTCCTCGCTTATGACGCGGCTTCCGGCGATCTCGTCGCCGGCCTCTGGCCGCCGGTCCGCCAGAAACTCGACACCCCAGGCAGAAGGAGCGCCCCGCCCGCCGGTTGCAAGGAGCCCCGGGAATCCTTCGGCCATCCGTTCTTTCTCGATGATTTGTCGGCGGTGGTTCTTGCCGCTGCCGCGGAGCCCCTGCCCGTGAAGCAGGGAAAAATGCTCGAGCTTTATGCCGCGAAAGCGAAGGACCTCACCCGCGCGCTGGCTCCGGTGCCCGCATGGGTCTGCGACGGGCTCTATCAGACAACCCCGCGGGTCCAGGTGGCCGTGGGCGCGGCTTTTTCGTTCGGGTTTTTCACTTTCGAAAACCGTGGAAGCCTGGCCGCAACAGCCGAGGGAACCCGCTGGCTCAAGCTCGACGCGCGGGAACGTTGCCGCGTCGTTCTCGACAAGCTGATGGCCAGGCGATGGAAAAAAGGCTGGCACAACTCGAATTGGAACTTCGCCCAGGCCTGCGGAAAATTCCGGACCTCCCGGCTCGAATCCGACATCATCCCCCTGGAGGCCGGCCTCTCGAAGGCCTTCCTGCAACTGCCGGGGGATGGCGGCCCCGTGCCGCTGCGGGAGTTTCTCGAGTTCGCCTCCGAGCACCACAATCCGCTCTTCAGCGCCGTGGGACGCGACGGCTTTCTCTTTCTTGCGGTTCCCGGCACCTACGGAGGATGGGATTGGAAAAAGCGGGAGACCGCGACACTCGGTCCGGAAGTGCTGGGCGAGCTTCGGACATTTCTGGAAACCCGCCTCGTCCCGCTCGGGGCGGTCCGGTTGGGGAAAACCGCGGAGACGACCACCATCGCCCTGACCGGCATCGGGCGCTACTATCTCGGCGCGACGCGATCGCTCGACCTCCCCAGGGAACCCGCCGCCGGCCGGGTCGTCGTCCAGCCGAATTTTGAAATCGTTTTCCTCGGCCCCAACCTTCGGGCAGAAGTCGATCTCGGGGCGTTCAGCGAGCGGACGGGCGCCGGAACGGGCGCGGTGTTCCGCCTGACAAAAGCCTCCGTGCAATCCGCCCTGCACCGCGGCCTCGAGGTGGAGCAGATCGGCGAAACCCTCCGCAAAACGGCCGGACACGAACTCCCGAAAAATGTCTCGGCCGAGTTGTCTGCGTGGGCGGCAGCGCGACAGACGTATTCCATCCATTCCATGGAGGTCCTGCGCTGCGATTCTCCCGAGGCCGCCCTCCATATCCACGCGCTCGCGCCGCATGCCACGAAAATCCTCGGCGGCTCCTGCCTCGAGGTCATCCGGCCTCTGAGAGGCCCGGATAAAAACCGGCTTGAAAAAGCCGGATTCTACAGAAAATCCCGCTGATCAGGGCACCGGGAACGGGATCACGAACAGGCCGGGGATATTTTCAAAGTGCTTGTCGGCTGTCAGCACGGGCACTCCAGCGCGAATGGCACACGCCGCGATGAGAATATCCGGTCCGGGGATCGTATGGCCGCAGCGGTCGAGTTCCCAGCCAAGCTCCGCCGCCTGCTCCCAGAGCTTGTTGTCGGTTTGCACGGGGCAGAGCACGTTGAAAAACGCGGCCATATCGTCTCGCCGGCGCGGATTCTTTATCCCGCGCAAAACCTCCAACCGCACCATGCCGCAGGTGTAGATGTCCTCAAACCGGCTGCCGAGCCACCGGGGGGCATCCTCGCCGCGCCGCGCCAGCGCGATGAAGACGTTGCTGTCAACGAGCGCGACGCTTGCCATATTTTTGGGGGCTCTCTGCGACGCGGAGCGCCATGACATCGTAATCGGGATCGAAGGCGTTTTTCATTTCTTCCTTCGTCCACCCGAGCCCGTTCTTGAAATACTCCTTGAGCCTGGTCTTCCTGTCCATCTCCCTCAACGCCATCTCAACCGCCTCGGTCTTGCTCGCAAAACCGTGCGCGGCAATCACCCGGGCGAGCAATTCCTCGTCAATGTGCATCGTCATCTTCATGCCATACCAAGTATGGCAATCGGTGCGCGGTGACAAGTCCGGCCCTGAAGTATTTTTACGCAGTTGCGATGAAAACGCGCTGTTTTCTTGCAGGTTTGCTTTTGCGATCAGGAGCCGGACGGCAGGATGTATCCCATTCGGCGGGCGGCCCGGGTGAAAGCCGCGGGCTTTGCGGCGGGGACGGCGATCCGGTTTTCGCCCGCGTGGTGGCAGAGGCGGGAAGTTTCCGAACTGCTCGCCAGAAGCGCTGCCCGGGCGGGATCCTCCCAATCGAAAATCACGGCTTTCTGGGCGCGCCGACAGGAGCCGGATTTCCGTAAAATCCCCTCCAGCGGATCGGCATTCAGTGAAAAAAGATGATCCTTCATGCAGGCCATGTGAACGCAGATTCGCAGGGGCGGGGAGATAATTTTTTGGATCATTTTCGCGGACAACCCCTCCCTCCGCGGTATAAGAAGGCGCATGTCCCCGTCACAAAACCCTCTGATCGTCCAAGGCGACCACACGGTCCTACTGGAGGTGGACAACCCGCTCTATGAAGACGCGCGGGACGCGCTCGCCCGCTTTGCGGAGTTGGTCAAATCGCCCGAGCACGTCCACACCTACCGGCTCACCCCGCTTTCGATCTGGAATGCCTGCGCGATCGGGGAAAGCGCGGGCGTCATCCTCGGCGCGCTGGAGAGGTTCACGAAGTATCCGCTGCCCGAACATGTGGGGGCGAGCATCCGGGACTTCGCCGGACGCTATGGCGCGCTGCGGCTCACGCGTGCGGAGGACAGTCTTGCGCTCACCGCCCGTGATCCCGCGCTGGCCGAGGAGATCGCGCACCAAAAATCCCTCGGGGGGCTCCTCGGCCAGCGGGCCGGGGACATATCGTTCGCCATTGCGCCCGCCGATCGGGGCCGGCTCAAGCAGGCGTTGATCAAGCTCGGCTACCCGGTCGAGGATCTTGCGGGTTACACGACCGGGGACGCGCTGCCGGTGGCGCTCCGGGAAACGACTTGCGGCGGGGTGCCGTTTTCTTTGAGGCATTATCAGAATGATGCGGCGGGCGCCTTTCTCGGTGGGGAGCGGGGAGGCTCCGGGGTCGTCGTGCTGCCATGCGGGGCCGGGAAAACGATCGTCGCCGCCGCGTGCATGGCATCGCTGAAAACCAACACGCTCATCCTCGCGACCGGCGTGAGCGCCTCGCGCCAGTGGAAACGCGAACTCCTCGACAAGACGGACCTGCCGGAAGACGCCATCGGCGAATATGGCGGCAGCAGCAAGGAGGTGCGCCCGGTCACGATCGCCACCTACCAGATCCTCACCCACCGCGCGGGAGCGGATGCCCCGTTCACCCACTTCGCCATTTTTGACCGGAGAAACTGGGGGCTCATCGTCTATGACGAGGTCCACCTCCTTCCGGCTCCGGTCTTCCAGATCACCGCCTCGCTCCAGGCGAGGCGCCGGCTCGGACTCACCGCCACCCTCGTTCGCGAGGACAACAAGGAAGACGATGTCTTCGCGCTCATCGGCCCGAAAAAATACGACGTTCCCTGGAAGGAAATGGAGAAGCAGGGGTGGATCGCCCAAGCCACCTGCACCGAGATCCGGCTCCCGATGACATCCGCCCGACGCATGGACTATGCCGTCGCCCCGGCACGGGACAAATTCCGGATCGCCTCGGAGAACCCGGAAAAGCTGCGCATCGTGCGGCGGCTCCTCGACCGCCACTCCGGCGAGCCGGCGCTGATCATCGGGATGTATATCGGACAGATCAGCGGGCTCGCCGAAGAACTCGGCATTCCGATCATCAAGGGCTCGACCCCGCAGGCGCGCCGGGATGCCCTGTTCGATGACTTCCGCGGTGGAAAGCTCCGCGCGCTCGTTGTCTCCAAAGTCGCCAATTTCTCGATCGACCTGCCCGACGCCTCGGTCGCCATCCAGGTTTCCGGAATGTTCGGCTCGCGACAGGAGGAGGCCCAGCGACTCGGAAGGATCCTGCGCCCGAAACCCGGCGAAAACCAGGCTCACTTCTACTCGATCGTCTCCCACGACTCGGTCGAGCAGGACTTCGCCATGAACCGCCAACTGTTTCTCTGCGAGCAGGGGTACGAATACCATATCGCGACCCTTGCGGGCCCGGAAGCGGAGTTTTGAAATGAGAACCGCCGGCGCTGTCCTGATCTTCGTGGCCACATGTGTGAGCTCCGCCGTGGCCCTCGCGTTCGGGTGCGGAGGGCTTTCAGGGCCGTTGGCGTGGGTGGCATTCGCCATCGGACTTGCGGCGGCGGTTTTGGCGTGGCGGGGCATCCGCGACCGGAATCCCAAAATGCCAAACGCATGGGATGTCCTGCTCCTCACAGTCTTCGCGCTGGCTTCGCTACGGGCGTTCCTGTGGCTGCTCTATCCTGTCGGGGACGAATGGCGCGTGCTGTCGCCCAACAACCTCGGGGATATTTCCCTGCACATTCACTTGATCCGTTACCTCGCCGGAGGGGTGGATTTCTGGCCCGCCAGTCCGATCCTTGCCGGGGTGCAACTGACTTATCCGCTGGGCGTCGATCTGTTCAATTCCCTTCTGCTTTGTGCCGGGGTTCCTGTGGAAAAGGGTCTCGTATGGATTGGTCTTCTGGGCACGGGACTCTCCGGCTGGGCGCTTTGGCGATGGGGCGGAGCATTTGCCGTTGCCGCTTTGTTGTTCAACGGCGGCTTGGCCGGATTCCTTGTCTTCAAAACGGGCCAGATCTCGGATTTTCAAGCGGAGCTGGCCTGGAAAAACTTTTTTCTCACGATGTTCGTCACCCAGCGGGGCCTTCTCTACGCCCTGCCCTGCGGGCTCTTCCTGCTGAATGCCTGGAGGGAGGATCTCTTCGGCGGAGGGTCGGGGGTCCCGCGCTGGGTTCCCTTGCCGCTCTATGCCGCGATGCCCCTTTTCAACGCCCATGCTTTCGTGTTCCTCAGCCTGATCCTTGCGTGCGCGTTTTTGGTGAATCCCGGCCAACGGAGATTTCTGGCGATTTTCGTTGCCTGGGCCTTTTTCCCGGCGACGGTGGCGCTGTTCTTTGTCACCGGTTCTTTTTCCGCTTCTTCCGGGCTGCGCTGGTTGCCGGGCTGGATGCAGGGGAAAGACGGTTGGTTTTTCTGGATCTGGAACTTCGGGATCTCCCTTCCCCTGCTCCTCCTGCTCGCAGGGAAGCTCATCAAGACCCGGCGCAGGGACGCCATCTGTTTCGCCGGAACCGGACTCTTTGTTTTTCTGATCTGCTGCTTTGTCGGCTTCGCCCCGTGGGAATGGGACAATACCAAACTCTTTCTCTGGGCCTGGTTGGCGTGCGCTCCCTTCCTTTGGGAAATGATCTCGAAATGGCGCGCTCCTCTGCGCGGGCTCACATGCTTCCTGCTCTTTTTCTCGGGAGCTGTCTCGTTGGTGGGGGGGATCGACGGACGTCACGGCTACAAACTGACCTCACGCGCGGAACTCGCCAAGGCAGCGAAAGTGATCGAGGCTGTTCCGTTCGAAGACCGCATTGCCGTGGAGCCGGATTACAATCATCCGGTCATGCTGCTCGGGCGTCCCGTGCTTTGCGGATATGAGGGGCACCTCTGGAGCCATGGTCTCGACTACCACAGGCAGTGGGCAACTCTTCAAATGGCGCTAAAACAGGAACCCGGCTGGGAACCCGCTTTCCCGCCACTGAATGTCCGTTGGCTATTTTTGAAAGGCCCTTCCCCATGGGTCATCCCGCTGGGCACCCCCGGCATCCCGCGCCAAAGTGATCTCGAAAGAAATCCTTGAACCTAAAAACCGCAGAAGGGTTAACCGCAGAGTCAAAGACCCCCGGCTTTGCCGGGGGTCTTTGACTCTGTGAAAATCAGCCCATCAGCAGGAATTATCACCGGGGATCGGTCCACTTCCTGGAGGTCCTCGACCGACTCGTAGCCGTAGTTTCCATTCGGTTTTTTGAGCGCCACCTTCCCGCGGGCATCCGTCCCGGCGGCTCCCATGCGATTTCCCCAAGGAGAGAACGGAGGAGATTGGACAAAAATGCCGAATGCTTTCCCATGGATGCTATAGGGAATTTTTCCAGGATCCCCACAATTCAAATCCGTGCGCAATCCCCGGATTTCGATGTTTTTTGTTCCGGGACAACCTGGGAGAGAACCCGGGGCGGGCTGGCGCAAATTCTCCTCTCGCGCACCGGGCTTCGTGCTGTCATGCTCTGTCAGACATATGGCAAAACCAAATTATCAGTTCGAGAAGCGCCGCAAAGAATTGGACAAAAAAGCGAAGAAGGCGGAGAAGCTCCGCCTGAAGGCCGAGGCGGCCCGCGCTCCTGCAAGCGAGCCCTCCGCGGTTGTTTCCTCCCCGTCCGGCCAGACCTGACTTCGTGGGGGAAGCCGGGAGGCGCGTCCGTCAAAATTTCCGTTTGCGAAAACCGAATGCCGGTGGAACCTTTGCGCCTGCAACTCAAATCACATCATGACCGACCACCTCAAGCTTCTGGCCAAGGACCTCACCCGGGAATTCCCGCGCAGCCCCCGCGAAACCCTCGCCGGCTATGTCATCGCCGCGCGAGCGGTGGACAAATGCCGGGCCGTGCTGGCCGGCACGGGCGGAGAATACCATTCCGGATGTCCGGTGGATGAGATCTTCCTCAATTTCGCGGAGATCCCCTATGACAGCTTCCGGGCTTTCGTCGCCACGGGAGCCACCGACGCCGAGATCGCCGGGTGGATTGAGAAAACCGCCAAGTCCCGCCCGCGCATCGAAATCATTCGCTGGAACAACGACCTTCGCGCCAAGCGGGTCAGCGAACTGCCGGACGGCCTCCAGGAATACATGGAGGATTACATCCCGAAATTCGTTCCCCGCAACCGTCCGGTCTATGTCTTCTTCGACGTTTACGATCTCGAAGAGCAGCGGATCTGAGCGTTCTTGAACGCCGTCTCCGCCCAGCGGGACATTCGCAGGGGTCAAACAATCGGCATTCACCTGACAAGCAACCCGGCGAACGCTTTCCGTGCTGACCAGAGGAGAAAGGCCGCGAGGGCGCAGATCAGGATAATCGGTGGAGAGAAAAGGCCCTCGCCTTTCATGATAAAAGCGTGGAAGGCCAGTATGTTGACAATAATCGGACCGAGGACGAGGAGCCCGAGATTCCTGGTGAGAGGAACCGCGACCAAGATTCCACCGATGAGTTCAAGGGATTTGACAAAAACCAGGTAGCCGGTCGGTGCGAAGGCCGCCATGAACATCCCTGCAGGGGAGCCTTCGGGTGGCATAGGCGGGGTCGGCCCCAGCTTCAGCAGCACCATGAGCGAGAACATAACAAAAAGGAGTCCGAGCAGGGCCCCTGCGATATTGGAAGCGATTTTCATAGGATTGGGTTGTTTTTTGATTGGTGGAAAAAACCACATGCGCGGGCAGGCGCTCAATGTCACCCAATTTGCTTGGATTTCAACCTCAAGTCTGCGCTGAAATGCGGCGCGAGCATCGAGGCCCCGACTTCATTCCCTTTGGGTCTGATACCCCGAAGCTTGCTTCGGCTTGATTGCTGGAGGGACGACCGCCGTGTCGTCCGTGGAGAAGCAACGGACTCCAGCCTCGGAGCTTGCTCCGGGGTTCTTTACGGCGAGATTGTTGGCGGATATTCCCTGCCTTTTCGGATTTTTGGCTGTCAGCGCACCGGGGAACAGCCCCCTTCAATGCCCCCCTTCGAGAAGAGAAACTGGAAAAGCTGGAGACTTCTGGCACGGAAGGCTCCCGCGCAGCCCAGCAGATAAAACCGCCACATCCGGCGGAATGTTTCCCCGTAGCGTCCGGAAAAACGGCCCCACGATTCGCTGAAATTCTTGTGCCAGGCGAGGAGGGTCCGGTCGTAATCCGCCCCAAAATTCTGGACATCCTCGAGGACAAGCTCTCCCTCCGCAGCTTTCGCCACCTGGGTGGCCGAAGGAAGCATGGAGTTCGGAAAAATATACCTGGTGATCCAGGGGTCGGTATCTGTCCTTGAACGATCCCCGCCAATGGTCTGGCAGAGGAACAACCCGCCATCCTTGAGGCAGCGACGGGCGGTTCCCAAATACGCGCGGTAATTCTTGTAGCCGACATGTTCCATCATGCCGACGCTGACGATGCGGTCGAAAGACTCCCGGACATCGCGGTAGTCCTGCAGGCGGATCTCGACGGGGAGCCCGCGACAGGCCGCCTCCGCACAAGCCTGCTGCTCCCGGGAAATGGTGATCCCCACAACCTGGCAGCCGTGTCGCCGGGCCGCATACGCCGCCAAGCCTCCCCATCCGCAACCGATGTCGAGCAAACGCATCCCGGCCTGCAGACCGAGTTTCCGGCAGATCAGGTCCAGCTTCAATTGCTGGGCTTCAGCCAGGTCGGATGTGTCCCGGAAATAGGCGCAGGAATACTGCATCGACGGATCCAGCATCGCCGCAAAAAAATCATTCCCAAGATCGTAATGCACCTCGCCGACCCGGCGCGCCCGGCGTCTGGTTTGAAAATTGAAGGCGCGGGTTGCGGCGATGGAAACCATCGTCTTGAAATGAAAAGGCAGCCGCTCTTCAAACCTTGCCCGAATGCCCCGGCAGCACATCTCATCGAGGGCCTCGCAATCCCACCAGCCCTCCATGTAGGATTCCCCAAGCCCGAGCGTGCCTTCCGCCATCACACGCGAATAAAACCGGTCGTTGTGAATGCGCAGATCCCACGGGCGGCTTCCGTCCACGACGATATCCGCGGCAGCCAAAATCTCCCGGAGGCTTTGCTTTGCCAGGGAACATTTCGTGGCTGGCGACCGATTCGTCATCTCAGACCCGGATTCGAGCGCATCCATGCCGACAGCGTGTTTTTGCGTCATAGGCTCAATAATCCCGAATTCAGCGATTCCTCACGCAGAGGCGCAATTATTGGCGCACAGACGCCTCATGGCAAGTCTCTCTTTGTCAAAAAATTTTCGTTGAACCCCAAAGTGGATTTCGTTCGAGCCGGAAATCATGGGTAGGTGGACGTTCCGACCCGGACGGGGTTTGCCCATCCGTATCCTCTCAGCCAAGACTTCGAGGAAGCCCCTCTTTGGAGCTTGAACAAGATCCCCGCCGTTCTGGTAGAAGGGACCGATGCTCACTCGCGTTTTTTCCGCCGCCATCCAAGGCGTTGATGCCCTCCAGGTGGAAATCGAGGTCAACGCGGGGTCGGGTGAGCCGAAGATCGTCGTGGTCGGATTGCCGGACACGGCCGTGAAGGAAAGCAAAGACCGGGTGACCACCGCGATTGCCAACAGCGCGTTTCGCTGGCCGCGGGAACGGACGACAATCAACCTCGCTCCCGCGGACATCAAGAAGGAAGGTCCGAGTTTCGATCTTCCGATTGCCATCGGGATGGTGGCCGCGGCATTGAAGGCGGAACTGCCGCGTCTCGAACGATGTCTTGTTGCCGGCGAACTGGCTTTGACGGGTGAAATCCGTCCGGTCAAAGGGGCGCTTCCCATCGCGATCGAGGCCCGCAATCGCGGCAAGAAGGCGGTCGTCCTCCCGTCCGCGAACGCCGCAGAGGCCGCAATCGTCGAGGGCATCGATGTCTATGGCGTGCGGAATCTTCGCGAAGCCTATGAATTTCTCAGCAAGCAGAAGGAATTGCTTCCGGTGCCCGGCAATGCGGAAGAACGCCTCGCAAGCGGACGCCAAGAAGAGGTCGATTTTTCCGAGGTCAAAGGCCAATACCAGGTGAAACGGGCCATCGAGGTCGCCGTCGCGGGCGGGCACAACATCCTGTTTATCGGTCCTCCCGGATCGGGAAAGAGCATGCTCGCCAAACGGATTCCGACGATCATTCCGCCGATGACGCTTGAGGAAGCGGTGGAGACAACGAAGATCCACAGCATCTGCGGGTTGCTGGGCGAGAAGAACGCATTCGTGGCGATCCGTCCGTTCCGTTCCCCTCACCACACGATCAGCGACATCGGGCTGCTCGGCGGTTCGGCAAATCCGACACCGGGCGAGGTAAGCATCTCCCACAACGGGGTCCTTTTTCTCGATGAACTCCCGGAATTCAAACGCTCGACACTCGAGGTGATGAGGCAGCCGCTGGAGGATGGATGGGTCGTCATCTCCCGCGCCGCAGGAACGATGACCTTCCCCGCGGATTTCATGCTCGTCACCGCAATGAACCCCTGCCCCTGTGGATATTTCGGGGATCCGGCCCGCGAGTGCAGGTGCTCGCCCGCGCAGGTCGAGCGCTACCGGTCCCGGATCTCCGGCCCGCTCCTCGACCGGATCGATATCCATGTCGAGGCCCCCGCCGTCCAATACCGCGAACTCTCAAGCAACGACCCCGCCGAGTCGTCGGCCGCGATCCGCGAACGCGTGGTCGAGGCCCGCGGGCGACAGCGAGATCGTTTCGCCTCCGGAAAAAAGACCAACTGCAACGCCCGCATGGGCCACAGCCAGATCAAAAAGTTCTGCGCGCTCGACACCTCCGGCCAAGAAATGCTCCGGCACGCGATGGAAGACCTCCAACTCAGCGCCCGCGCCTACGACCGCATCCTCAAAGTCGCCCGCACAATCGCCGACCTCGCAAGCGAAGAAAAAATCGATTCCTCCCACATCGGCGAAGCGATCCAATACCGCACGCTGGACCGCAAGCTCTGGGTTTGATCCAGAGACAATGAAGATTTGTATCGCTTGGCGGCCTCCAAGCGATGCGTTCTTGCCAAGAAAATGGGTTTGGCTCGTGCCCATTTGCCGTCACTTGCATGTCAGATCAATTCTGCACATATGCACGGGCCCTTCCGACAACCCACCTGCCAACCTGCGCCGACTCCAGTGGGAATGCTCGGCGATCCAACCGCAGAGCCAGCGCACTTGTTCCTCATCCACTTCACGTCCCTGAACCTTGATCGGCCATTGCATGGCCTCTCTTTGCCATCAAAAGAAATTGTAGTTCAGCTTTTTTGCAACTTTCGGTGATGCGCCTTGTGACACAAGGCATTTTCATTTAAATAGGTTTTTGCAAATCATGTTGTAGGGAAGTGAGATTTTCATGGAGGAAAGTTCCCGGATGAAAGGCCGGGATTTGTCGGGGACGAGGCGGGATTTGAGCGCGTGGAGTCCTCCTCGAAGATGGCGTCACGCACCCAATGGTCGCGGATCTCACAGCCGCCCCAATGGCCGCGGATGAGTCCGGCGAAGAACTCGGCGGAATCTAATGATGCGTCTGAACTTGTCCCTTTACGACAGACTTGGCCGACCTGACGGGTTTGGGAGCTTGCGCCCTGCGTCTTACACAGCGCACTGTCAAGCTCCTGCGCCGGTTTGGGCTTCCCTCCCTCGCGGGGCTCCCCGGGTCGATCTTATCGCAATCCTCAGGCATTCCTATGCTTCTTATTAGCATGCGCTTTCAACACCGTTGGATTCGCTCTAATACGATCCCTCGACCCGTGCCGCGACGTCGCGGTATCCGTAGTCGATTTCGTAGATCTGCTTCATGCAGGCGATGGATTTTTCCTTGTCGCCCATCTTGTCATAGACGAGGCCCAGATTGTAGACGACATCCTTTTTGACGGAATCCATCAAGGTGAGTTCCGCGACAGCGTCCGAGAGGGTCTTCGCCGCAAGGTCATACATGGCCCGCGCCGTGAAACACTGGCCCAGAAGGCACATGGAACGGATGCGGGCGTTCGGGTTCATCCGCGCCTTCTGAAGCTCGGGAATCGCCTCCTGGTATCGGTGCAGGCTGACGAGAATCTCGCCCAGCTCATAACGGAACTGCAGGTCGGTCGGGTTCCTTTCCACGCGCCGGTTCGCCTCGTCGAGAAGCAGCTCGGCGCGCTGGGCCTGCAGGGATTCCAGCTCCGTTTGGTATTGGGCGGACTCTTCGGAGCCGGGGTTCGCCTCGACAAATTCCTCCCGGGTTTTGATGGCGATATCGAATTGCTTGAGGCGGAGGTCCGCGGCCTTGCGGACGAGGGCCTGGTCGGAATTTCCCGTGAGGCTGGCGGCGTAATTGTACCAATCGGTCGCGCTTTGAAAATCCTCCTTCTGCTCGCAGAGTTCCGCAATCTTCCTTGCCGCATCCACGCTGTCCGGTTCCCGCTCGATCCTCGCGCGCAGCCCTTCGAGGAGTTGGTCGATCATGTCGTCGCTTCGGACAACGCGGGACTGTTGTTCGAGCGAGACCGCCTGGTCCTTGTCTTTGATCAGGTCGCGATAGGTCGTCTCCTCGCGTTCCCAGCCACCCTTTTGCATCGAGGCGGCAGCCGAGGCATCTTTTCCACCCTTGATGGCCGCCAGGTCGTTCGGGGTGATCTCCGTGATTTTATTGTAAATCTCCACCGCCTTTTGGGGATTCCCCTGCTTCATATGATGCCGGGCGAGTTCGTGCAGGATTTTTGTTTCGCGGGGATTCCCCTCGATGATCGTTTCCAGGGCGAACGCCGCCACCTCCGGGATGTTTGCGGCCATGGCCGCCTCGCGGAGAAGTTGGTTGACCTGCGGGTTATACGGCTCGTTCTCCAGGATTTTTTCCGCGGCATCCATGGCGGCGGCGGGGTCTTTCTTGATGAGCCCCTGCACTTTCATCGTGCTGAAGGACGCGCTGGAGAGGCCGCCGAGGCCGCCTTTTTTTCCGCCATGCTTGGCAATCGCCGCCTTGCGGGCAAGCTGCCGTCCGGCGAGGAACTCGGGATTCGCTTTCAGAAGCGGCTGGAGGAGCTGGACCGCATACCCGAAGTTGCGGAGCTGCATCGCGCTCATCGCTTTGAGCCACGTCGCGCGAAACTGTTCAGGGAGATCCTTCTCGGTCTTGACTGCCATAAGGAATGTTGACTCTAGCGACCGGATGCCGGTTCATCAAGCTCCGCTGTTGGAAGATTTTTCCGGGGCTGCAGGGCGGACGGGTTGACGACCTGCACCAATTTGGAAAATCCGGCTCTCCTGTGTTTATCGGCCTTTCGGGCCTTCCGCCGGGGAAGTTAGGCTAATTTTTCTGAACCTTGGCCGTCCGGCCCTCGCGGCCGCGCAGGCGGAGGAGGATGGGAAGTCCCGGGTATTCCCATTTGTCCCGGATCCGCTTGCAGAGGTAGTTCACATAGCTGTCCATGAGCAGGCGCGGATCGTTGACGAAGAGGATGAACTGCGGTGGCTTGATCGCCGACGGCCCAGGGTCGTTGACCTGGGTGATGTAGAGGATCTTGAACCGCTTGTTGCCTTTTGTGGCCGGAGCCTGGCGCTCGATCGCCGCGCGGACGACCCGGTTCAATTCTCCCGTGCCGGCCCGCCGCGTCGAGTGCTCGCGGACTTTCTCCGCCATGGTGAATAGCCGGCGCACGTTGTCGCCGGTCTTCGCCGAGAGGACGACCACCGGCGCATAATCGAGAAAAAACAAATCCCGTTTCACCCGCTCGACGTGCTCGCGCAGAAGGTCCGGATCGGGCTTCTCCCCGGACGCGATCAGATCCCATTTGTTCAGGACGATCACGGCGGGCTTTTTCGCTTCCTGGATGAGGCCCGCAATTTTTTTGTCCTGGCTGGTCACGCCGCTTGTGGCGTCGATGACCAGGACATTCAGATCCGCGCGCAGGATCGTTTTTTCCGAACGCATCACGCTGAAGACCTCGACCGACGTGTTGTGCTTCGAACGGTGGCGGATTCCCGCGGTATCGCAGAGGATATAGGGTCGGCCCTCCCGGACGGTCGCGATATCGACAGCATCCCGCGTGGTGCCCGGAATCTCGCTCACCGTGGTCCGCTTGTCCTCGAGGATCGCGTTCACCAGAGAGGATTTTCCGACATTCGGCCGGCCGACGATCGCGAGCTTCGGAGCGACGACCGGCGCCTCCGGATCCTGCTTCGGAGCGGGTGGCAGGAGCGATTCGATCGTCTCGACAAGATCGCCGATCCCGCGCCCATGCGCCGCGCTCACGGTCAGTGTGTTGGCAAATCCTAGGCGGGCGAACTCATCCGCCCGCGGCTCGTGGGCCCCGATGTCCACCTTGTTGACGACGAGCACGACCGGAGTCGCGGCCGCCCGGATCATGGAAGCCAGTTCGGCATCGAGCGGGGCGACGCCACCGTGGGCGTCGGTGACGAAGAGGATCAGGTCCGCGGATTCGATCGCGATCATCGCCCCTTCGCGGGTCGACTCCGCGAAATCGGGATCGGGTTCCTCGCCGATGCCACCCGTATCGACGATTTCAAACGGGGCCGAACCGAGCTTGCAGACCGAGGCGATGCGGTCGCGGGTCACACCCGGCTGGTCGTGGACGATCGAAATCATCCGTCCGGCCAGCCGGTTGAAAAGGGCCGACTTGCCCACATTCGGGCGTCCGACAATGGCGATATTGCGCATGAAAAATCAGTTGGGTTGTTCGTGGCGGCGGAGTTGACGGATCCCTCTTGAGACATAGATCGCCCCGCTGGCCAGGGTGAAGAATCCGGCGACGTAAACAGAAACCAGGTAATACGGCAACTGCAGCATGATCCACGCGAGGGCCACCATCTGCGCGGCGGTCGCCACTTTGCCGGTGAAAGTGACGCTCACCTCGAGTTTTTGATCGAGGTGAAAAAGCACGCCGTATCCGATCAGGATGATGGCGTCGCGCGCGATCACGAGGACCGGAAACCAGAGGGGGAAAGCATATGTCCACTTGCTGAGGCTCAGCGTGATGATGGCCGTCAGGAGAAGACCCTTGTCGGCAATCGGATCGAGAATGGCCCCGAGCTTGCTGCGCTGGCTCCACCGTCGGGCGACCCATCCGTCGAACCCGTCGCTTGCCGAGGCCACGAGGAATGTGAGGATGGCGGCCCACCGCTGCCACTCTTCCGGCTCTCCGGTTTCGATGCCGCGCCCGTAGTAGATGCAGAAGAGCACGAACACCGGAATCAGGAGGATTCTCGTGATGGTGATCTTGTTGGCGAGTGTCATGACCGTCCCCGAAATCTGGCACAGATCTTTTCAGCCGTCGAACATTCGCATCAGCCATCTCCAGTCTGCTTTGAGAAGGCGGTCAAGATGCCAGGTGGGGTGCCCCGCTCCTGTTTTGCGGCAAAGTGAACCGTGTGGAGGCTAATGCGCGACCCAAAGCCTGATGAATACCGGTATGATCAGGATGGCGACGATGTTCACCACTTTGATCATCGGGTTCACGGCCGGACCCGCGGTGTCCTTGTAGGGGTCGCCGACGGTGTCGCCCGTCACGCTGGCTTCGTGGGCCGGAGAACCTTTCCCGCCGTGGTTGCCGAGTTCGATGAATTTTTTGGCGTTATCCCAGGCTCCGCCGCTGGATGTCATGGCGATGCCGATGAAGAGACCGGTGACGATCGTGCCCACCAGGACCCCGCCCAGGACTTTCGGGCCGAAGAACGGGAACCAGGCGACGGCCATGACGACGACCACGGGCAGGATCGCCGGAATGATCATCTCCCGCAGGGCGGCCTTGGTCACGATATCCACGCAGGTGCCATAGTCCGGAATGTCCTTTCCTTCGAGAATTCCCGGCTTCGCGGCGAGTTGGCGGCGGACTTCCTTGACGACCGCGCCGGCTGCTTTGCCCACGGCGTCCATGCTGAAGGCGGAGAAAATGAAGGGCAGCCCACCGCCGATAAAGAGACCGATGATGACATTCGGATCCTGGAGATCGAAAGCGAGGTTGAAGTGCTTTCCAAGACGCTCGTACGCGAGTTTGAGTTCCTCGACATAACTCCCGAAGAGCACGAGCGCGGCCAGGCCGGCCGAGGCAATCGCGTATCCCTTGGTGACGGCTTTCATCGTGTTCCCGATGGCGTCTAGGTCGTCGGTCGTTCCGCGAACTTTTTTGCCGAGCCCGGACATCACCGCGATCCCGCCGGCGTTGTCGGTGATCGGGCCGAACGCATCGAGCGCAATGATGATTCCCGCCATCGACAACATCGACATCACCGCAACCGCGATGCCGTAGAGCCCGGCAAAATGGTAGGAAAGAAGGATGGCGATTCCGATGAAGGCCACCGGGAGAGCCGTCGCGTGAAGGCCGGTGGCCAGGCCGGCGATGATATTCGTTGCGTGGCCGGTTTCCGACGCGCGCGCAATCAGCCGCACCGGACGATGGTCGGTGGACGTGTAGTAATTGGTGATCAGCAGGACGACATACGTCATCACCAGCCCGATCAGGGAAGCGAAGAAGATATTGTCCGCCGAGCAGTGTCCTTTTCCCCCGATGAGAACGCCGCCCGGAAAGAGCGTGTGAGTCAGCGGCCAGAAGACCGAGGCAGACAGCAGCGCGCTGACCAGAACCCCGGCCTGCAGAGCCTTCGTGGGCGAGGTTTTCACCATGTTGACAAACAAAATTCCGATCACCGCGCTGATCACCGAGACTCCTCCCAGAAGAAAGGGATAAACCAGGGCGCTCTCCGCGGAAGCGCCGGTCGCTGTCAGCGAACCGACCAGGACCGCGCCAATCAGGGAGACGGCATAGGTTTCAAAAACGTCTGCGGCCATGCCGGCGCAATCCCCGACATTGTCTCCCACGTTGTCGGCAATGGTGGCGGGATTCCGGGGATCATCCTCATCGAGCTTGCTTTCGATTTTCCCGACCAAATCCGCGCCCACATCCGCGGCCTTCGTGTAGATGCCTCCCCCAAGCCGCGCAAAAACCGAGACGAGCGAGCTTCCGAGGGCGGTCCCGATCAGGGCGTCCAACGCGGAACGGACCGCCTCCGCGGGATTCGGGGCGAAGAACCTCACAACAAGGAACATCAGCCCGACCGAAAGAAGGGCCAGTCCCACGACCAGCAGGCCGGTGATCGCCCCCCCATTGAATGCCACCCTCAAGGCCGCATGCGGGGAGGTGGTTGCGGCCTGGGTCGTGCGCACATTGGCCCGCACGGCGATGGTCATCCCGATATAGCCGGCAGCCAGGGAGCAGACCGCACCCACAAGAAACCCGATGCCGGATTCGAGACCGCGTCCCAGCCAGACAAGAACAAAAATCAAGGCCGCAATCCCGCCCACGCTGACAATCTGGCGGTTCAGGTAAGCCCTGGCCCCCTGCTGGATCGCGGCGGCAATCTCCCGCATCCGGTCGTTGCCGGACGGGGAAACCAGAACCCATCGGATCAGGTAAGCGGCGTAGAGAAGCCCGAGCAGGGCAAAGACGAGGGAAATGGAGAGCCCGTCGGAAACCAAGGAAAGTGCAAACATACGAGATCGGAGCAGCTTGGGGGAAAGGTGGAAAACAACTACATCTTCCAGCCTCGCTGGCAAGCCAAATCTGGCCCTCTGTGGAGATGTGGAGATGCATTCAAACCCGGACAAAAGTGCGCGATCAAAGCTGGGCAGGCCTGGAAGTTGGAAAATGGAGGATTACGAGAGGGAGAGAACCGTGTTCGGGAGGGCGATGGAGAAATCCGCGATCAGGGATCGTGTCGCTATCCAGGACGATCCATTTTTCGTGGGCGGCCATCGGTTCCATTTGGGCCAACTTGTTGATCTTGGGATTCCGGTGGATCCCCTCGACAGCGCGCAAACAAAGGATGTCGGGCCCGGGGTGTTCCGCGGCAAGCTCTTCGCAGAGGCGCAATTCCCCGGGAGCGGTCGCGGAGAATATCACCTGATCGCCGGGTTCGAGCGCGCAGAGAAAAATCGCCAGATTTTTCCGGAGCCCGGCTTCGCCTGTTTTGATCGGGCGGAAAAAAGTGACGGCGGCGGAGGGGTCTGGAGGGCGCTGCGCCGGCGGCGCCTCTTCCGAAATATGGGGCGCCACAGCGGGCCCCTCTCCAAGGCCCCACGGCGCGGGGAGGGGGCGCGCCTCCGGCCGTCCCGCCAGCCACCGGCGCAAAAGAAATGATGTGGCGACAAAAAAGATCGCGCTGCAAATCCCGATGCCCGCGATCCCCCAAGGCCTTTTCACAGCGGCCCTTATCCGACGACCGGGAGAAGATTCCTGCTGATCGCGCGGTCCACGGAGAGCGCTCCCCCGCCGAGGCAGAAGAGAGCGAGGCCGGCCGCCCAGACCATCAAAGGAAATTCCAGATCGGGGAAGGCCGGGGAACTCTTCCCGACAACGAAGAGCGCTCCGGACATGATCAGGACGGCGCCGATTCCCGCAAGACGGGTGAAGAAACCGAGGAAAAGACCCGCGCAAATCGCCAATTCCGAAACCATGACCAACGGAGCGATCACGGCCGGGAGCCCGAGACCGGTCGTGGATGTCCATGTTTCGATTGTTCCGGTCCAGCCGGCTCCCCCGAACCAACCGAGTGCCTTCTGGGTTCCGTGGAAGAAAAAAATCCCCGCCGTCGCCAGTCGCAGGACGAGGGGCCCAGTGTTTCCCGGGGTGTGGAAGAAGTGGAAGACGGGATTGTTCGTCACGGGGCGGCACGCTAACAGAGGCGGAGACTCTGCGGAAAGCAAAAGTGTTCCCCCGTTCCTGAAATTGGGCTATGAGGAAGCCGGTATGGAGGAATCGAAGAAGTCCCCGTTGGCGGCTTATGTCGTGCCGTTTGCTCTGTTTATGGGCGGGCTGGCGCTTGTCGGGGGCGTTCGATTTCTGGGAGGAACAGGATTTCTCCTCTCAAAGCCCGAGTATTGGGTTTACCCGCTGCAGACATTGGTCTGCGGGGCGGCGCTGGTGTTTTTCTGGAGGCGGTATGATTTCGGAACGGGAGGAGCGTGGCTCGCGGTGCTGGCCGCCGGGCTTTTGGCTCTCGGGCTTTGGATTTTGCCCCAGGCGTTGCCGGGCGTGGCGCCGCGCACGGAGGGATTCGATCCCACGGTTTTTTCGGGCAGCCCGTTGCTTTATTGGCTGACGGCGACGGCGAGATTCGCCCGGCTGGTGGTGATCGTCCCCCTGGTGGAGGAAATTTTCTGGAGGGGATTTCTGCTGCGGTACCTGATCCGCGAGGATTTTTTAAAAATCCCCCTGGGGACCTATGATTCCCGGTCGTTTTTCGGAGTGGCCGGGTTGTTCATGCTCGTGCATTCCCTGCCCGACTGGCCGGCGGCATTTGTGACCGGATTGATCTACAATGGCCTGTTGGTGCGCACGAAGAGCCTGGGGGCCTGTGCCGCGGCTCATGCCATCACGAATCTCGGGCTCGGAATTTTTATCATGACAACACGCCAATGGGGGTTCTGGTGAAAATCGGGGTTGCGCAGATCAACACCGTTGTCGGCGACTTCACGGGGAATGCGCGCAAGATCGCGCGCGCCGCGGAGGACCTGGAAAGCCGCGGCGCGCAGATCGTTCTCACCCCGGAGCTTTCCCTCACCGGCTATCCTCCGCAGGACCTGCTCTTCAAGTCGGATTTTGTCCCCCGGAATCTGGCGGCGCTCGATGAACTTCACGGGCGGGTCGGCAAGGCCGCCCTGCTCGTCGGTTGTGTGGATGTGAATCCGTCGGGACACGGACGCCCGTTTTTCAACACCGCGGCGTTGCTCGAAAAAAACCGGCCCGCGCGAAAAATTTTCAAGTCCCTCCTGCCGACCTACGATGTTTTTGACGAGGCGAGGTATTTTGAGCCGGGGCCTGCGCCGGCGCCTGTGGAGATCGGCGGCCGCCGGATCGGGGTGACGATCTGCGAGGATATTTGGACGCAGGAATACCTGCCTGGAGGACTCTACACCCGCGACCCGGTTCACGATCTCGTGGCGGCGGGAGCCGCGGCCATCCTGAACCTGAGCGCCTCTCCCTTCCACATCGGAAAGCCGGCCCAGCGAAGGGAGATGATCCGGAGACAGGCCGGTCGCCACCGTGTCCCCTTCTTCTATTGCAATGCCATCGGGGGGAATGATCAGCTCGTTTTCGACGGGTATTCCCTCGCGGCAACCGCCGACGGGGCGATCTGGATGCAGGCCCCCGGTTTTCAAGAAGGCACGTTCGTTCTCGATGTCGGCGATATGAACCACGAGGTGGAGTTCCGGACTGAGGGAAGCGGCGCGGAAGCCGCAAAGGCCACGATCCTCAATCCCTGGCCTTCCGAAGCCGTGGCCCGCAAGGACATGGCGGACCTCCGCGACGCGCTGGTGCTCGGGCTGCGCGACTACATGGTCAAGTGCGGGTTTCGCACGGCGGTGCTTGGGCTCAGTGGCGGGATCGACAGCGCGGTGACGGCATGCCTTGCCGTCCAGGCCCTCGGCGCGGCAAACGTCAAGGGAGTTGCGATGCCCTCCGCATGTTCGTCCGATCACAGCGTCGGGGATGCCCTCCAGCTCGCCGCCAATCTGGGGATGGAATGCCTGACGATTCCGATTTCCGGAAGCTTTGAGGCGTTCAAAGAGCAGATGAGCGGGGCATTTTCCGGGAAGCCCGAGGACATCACCGAGGAAAATATGCAGGCCCGGCTCCGCGGGCTCACTCTCATGTCGCTGTCGAACAAATTCGGCCATCTCCTCCTGACCACCGGGAACAAAAGCGAGCTGGCCGTGGGCTACTGCACGCTCTACGGCGACATGTGCGGGGGGCTGGCCGTGATCTCCGATCTCCCGAAGACAACGGTTTACAAGCTGGCGGAATTTCTCAATGAGGATGCGCGCCGGGCGCTCATTCCCAGACGGACGATCACGAAGCCGCCCAGCGCGGAACTCCGCCGGGGCCAGACCGACCAGGACACCCTGCCGCCCTACGAGATCCTGGACGAAATCCTGCGGCTCTACGTGGAGGAAAATTTCGGCGCCGAAGAAATGATCCGAAGGGGGTTTGACGAGGAGACCGTCCATTGGGTAGTCAGGCGGGTGGACCTCAACGAATACAAACGCGAGCAGGCCGCCCCCGGCCTCAAAGTCACCGGGCGGGCATTTGGCATCGGGCGCCGGATGCCGCTCGCCCAGAAGTTCGATCCAAAAATAAAATCATGAAATCTGTCATCGGCATTACTTCCGGCGATCCCGCCGGCATCGGCCCGGAGGTGATCCGGGCGGCATTGGCGTCCCGCGATCTCCCCGGCGATTTTGAGTTCGAGGTCGTCGGCGAAGTCTCCGGCCACACACCTGGATCACCCACCATGGAATCCGCGCGGGCAGCCGTCGCGGCTCTGGAAACCGCCACGCAAAACCTTCTTTCGGGCCGCTGGCAGGGAGTGGTCACCGGGCCGGTCTCGAAAAAAGCGCTGCACGATGTGGGCTGTCATTTCCCTGGGCAGACGGAATTCTTTGCGGCCCGGGCGGGGGTGAAAAACTTTGCGATGTGCCTGACCGGCGGAGGGTTGACCGTCGCCTTGGTCACCGTCCATGTGCCCCTGGCAGATGTGGCCGGTCTCCTGGACAAAAAGGAAATCGTCCGGATCG
This sequence comes from Terrimicrobiaceae bacterium, assembly GCA_041674265.1. Lineage (GTDB taxonomy): Bacteria > Verrucomicrobiota > Verrucomicrobiia > Chthoniobacterales > Terrimicrobiaceae > QYQL01. Next base: position 87,106 of record JBAYWC010000001.1, on the reverse strand, counting down.
GAAACCTGCTGGTGGCTTTTCTCCAGCAGTGCGGATGCAAGCACCCGAGGATCGCGGTGGCGGGGCTGAATCCCCATGCCGGTGAAGGAGGAGACATCGGCACCGAGGAAATCAAGATCATCTCTCCCGCCGTGAGGGAACTGGAAAAATCGGCGGGCGCGATTTTCTCCGGCCCCCTCCCACCCGATGCGATTTTTCAGCAGGCCGTCGCGGGCGAATACGACGGTGTCCTGTGCATGTATCACGATCAGGGGCTGATTCCCCTGAAGCTTCACGCGTTCGACCAGGGCGTCAATGTGACCCTGGGCCTTCCCTTTGTGCGAACCAGTCCCGACCACGGCACGGCCTTCGGGATCGCGGGCAAAGGCGTCGCGCGATCCGACAGCATGCAGGCCGCGATCCATCTGGCTGCGGCGATGTTGCGAAACCGGCGCTTAACCTGACTTCCCCGGCCAGACCTGCGAGCTTGCAACTTTCGAAGATGCGCCCCCCCCTTGGACTGCACTTGCTTTCTTTCGTGGCATCCAAGCCGGATTCACGCTAAACAAGCCCGATGCACGAGCTGGCTCCAACCGATGGCCATCCGATTCGCGCGGAGATTTTCCGCGCGGCAAGGATGTGCGCGCCCTGCATGGACCGGCTGGGAGTGATGACGTACCAGGCCTCGCCGCTGAACGAATCGTTGCGGGCCCGGTGGTGCGGGTCCGTGCTCGCCAACCACCTCGTGCCCGCCATCTCCTCCGCGCACCTGGCGGCAGGCAGTTTCGGATTCCGGGAACTCCTCGAAGTCGATGCCCGACTCGACTCCGGACTGGCAGGCCCCACCGCCGGAAACAGCCGCGCCGCAGGCCGCATCGTGGCCATGGATTTTCGTCCGCCCGCCGCCGAGCGCGCGCTCAAGCGCTACTTCGCCGCCGTGGAATCCGGAAAATCCTCCGGTCACATCGCAACGGTTCTCTCCGCGAGAGCGGCGGTTTTTCACATTCCGCCCCGGATGGCGGTCTCCGCGCTGGTCTTTCTGGAAATGCGGGCGGCGCCTGTCGCCAAGCTCTGGACATGCGTGGAGGACTGCCTGCGGCAGATTCCACCAGGCGCGCGCCTGCTCAGAGCCGCCTGAACGCCATGCCTCCCGTTGACATCCCGGAAACAGAGACACACGAGCAAACCGGCGTTGCTGCCCCGTGGAATGTGGTGGTCCACAACGATCCGGTCAATCTCATGAGCTACGTCGCGCTCGTCTTCAGAAAAGTCCTGGGGTTTTCCAAGGACAAAGCGCAAAAGCACATGCTCGAAGTCCATCACAAGGGCCGCTCGATCGTCTGGACCGGCGGCCGCGAGAAAGCGGAATTCTACGTTCAGCAATTTCACGCCCACCTCCTGCTCGCCACCCTCGAACCCGCCCCGCAGGATTAATGAAACTGACCGCGACAGAAGAAGGGGCTCTGGACATCGAGGGAATCCCCCCGTTTCTTTTCGATCTGTTGAACGCCATCCCTCTCCGGGCCGCATCCGAGGATCCGCGCGCGGAAAGCCGGTTCTTTCCGGACCCGGCGCGGGACGAGCTTCTTGTCGAGGATTGGAAAGCCCTCGTGCATCCCGAGCTCCATGCCGCATTTCTCTCGGCCCGCGAGGTCGTGCTGGCCGACCTTCGCGGAGCCTCGGAACTCGGGGAAGGATTCTCGATGCAAATTCCGGCGAACCACACGGACGCCTGGCTGAGCGCCCTCAACCAGGCCCGGCTCGCCATCGCCGAGGAAAACCGATTCGGGGAAAAAGACATGGCCGAAGAGATCGTCCCGGACACCTCGAATCCCCGCCCGCTCGCCCTGTTCCAGATCAGCTTCTACGGCTTCCTCCAGGAATGCCTCGTGAAGCTGCAGGACTGACTTCAAAATGATCCTTGCTCTGCGGTGGGCAACGGCGTCACAAGATCGGCATGGCCAGATCGGTCAAAGCCCTTTCACCGAGCGAAGCCCTCGCCCTCGCCATTTCGCTCGAAGAAGATGATTCGCGGATCACGAGGATTTTGCGAGCCGGCTGAAGGACGCGTATCCCTCCACGGCGGAGATGCTGGGAAAAATGCGCGACGAGGAGCGCACGCATGGCGCGGGCGGTTTTCCCGTCGATGTCTTCCGCCAGCAACCGACAGTGTGGTCGTCCACCAGCCCAACGGCCTGCATGAAAGCGTAGCAGATCGTGCTGCCGCGGAACTTGAATCCGCGCTTCCCCATGTCCTTGCTCATCGCGTCGGAAAACGCGGACGTCGCCGGGATGTCTCCAAGGATGCGCGGTTTGTTCACCACGGTTTTCCCACCAGTGAAACCCCAGACATATTTGTCGAACGAGCCGAACTCTTTTTGGATTTCCTTGAACCGTTTGGCGTTGTTTATTGCCGCCTCGATCTTCAGGCGGTTCCGGATGATGCCCGCGTCCTGCATCAGGCTCTCCACTTTGCTCCGGTCGAACCGCGCCACTTTGTTCGCGTCGAAGCCGGCGAACGCCTTCCGGAAATTCTCCCGTTTTTTCAGCACCGTGAGCCAGCTCAATCCCGCCTGAAAACTCTCCAGGACGAGGAACTCGAAAAGCACCGTGTCGTCATGGACCGCACAGCCCCATTCCTCGTCGTGGTATCGGATATAAAGGGGATCGTTCAAGCACCACGCGCAACGGATTTTTTCCGCAGGTTGGTTCGATTTTTTGACAGGCATGGCCAATGTTTACCATGCCCGGGGAAAACAATGGAAGCCATGGCTGAGGTCGGGCCATCGCCTCCTGGCCCGCGATCCGGCTTTACTCCCGCTCGACAAGAATCGCCAGCGCCCGCCGGTGGGGAGTAGGCATGGGGGGCAGATGGGCGGGATCGAAGGTTTGCCAGCCTGCGCGGGGGCGGGCGCGGAAAATTTCCATGCGGATGCGGTGCCTCGTGACGATGTAAGGAAACCCGATCAGCATCTTCCCTTCGCGTGTGGCCGAAGGCAGGAGCCACAAGCCTTTCCAGCGCGGGCCGACAGAGCGCACCAGAGAGACCCGGCCATTCGCGAATGCGAAGACGCGGAGATCCCGCTCGTGGACCGCCATTTTGCGCGGGGCCTTGAAGGGGATTTTTTCGGGCGACACCGCCATGCAGAACCCGCGCACCGGACACGACACGCACTCCGGCTTTCCGGATTTACACACCAGCGCGCCGAGTTCCATGAGCGCGGAAGAATGGAGGTTGCCTCCTTTCCCCGGGAGGAGCGATCTCGCGGATTGCTCGATGAACCGTTTCCCGTTCGCGTCCGTCACGGACTTTCGGAAATCGAACAACCGGGCGACGACGCGGATGATGTTGGCATCGAGCACGGCGGCGGGCTGATCGAATGCAAATGCCGCAATGGCCGACGCCGTATAGGGCCCGATGCCGGGCAGCAAAAGAAGCTCCGGCACCTGATCGGGGATCACCCCCCCGTTGTCGGCCACAATGCTTTTGGCAACCCGCAAGAGATTCCTCGCACGCGAGTAATACCCGAGCCCTTCCCACTGCTTCAGGACCTGCTCTTCGTCTGCCACGGCAAGCGACCACACATCAGGAAACGCTTTCATCCACCGCTCGAAGAACGGGATCACCGCGGCGACGGTCGTCTGCTGGAGCATGACCTCCGAGACCAGAACCGCGTAGGGGTCGCGATTGCGCCGCCACGGGAGATCGCGCCCGTTCTTGCGAAACCACCCATGCAAAGAACGGCGGAATTTTCCGAGGTTTTGCTTCGATATCATCTCGACACTACAGGGGATTACGAACTGAATTACAGCATGTCGTCAGCAAAAACTTTGCATTCCCACACGGCTCCCCTCACCCCGGAGCAGGCGGAACACCTCCGCAAAGCGCTCAAAGAACAAGGCTACGAGTTCGAGGAGAAGCCCTACATGCTCTATTCGGCGAGAAAGCTCAAACTCAATATCGCCGTTTACGAGAAAGGCCCGAAGGCGGTGATTCAGGGAAAGGGAATCGAAGATTTCATCACGTTCGTGCTGGAACCGGAAATCCTCGGCGAGGCGAAACTCGGTTACGAGGAGGTCCACTCGCCGGAACTTTTCCAACCGCACTTCGGCATCGACGAAAGCGGCAAGGGCGACTTTTTCGGACCGCTGGTGATCGCCGGTGTCTATGTCGATGCCGCGCTGGCAAAGACTTTCCGCGACGCCGGCGTGCAGGACAGCAAGGCGATCGGATCGGACAAACGGATCCGTGACCTCGCCTCCGCCATCAGGAAATCCGGGGCTCCCCTCAGCGTGGTGACGGTCGCCCCACCCCGCTACAATGCACTCTACCGGAAAATCGGAAACCTCAACCGCCTCCTCGCCTGGGGCCATGCGCGGGTGATCGAAAATCTTTGCGAGGCGCGTCCGGACTGTCCGCGCGCCCTCTCGGACAAATTCGCCGACGTCCGCGTCCTCGAACGCGCGCTCATGGAGAAAGGCCGGAAAATCCAGCTCGACCAAAGGACAAAAGCCGAGTCCGACTTCGCCGTAGCCGCCGCCTCGATCCTTGCCCGCGAAAAATTCATCGCCTGGCTCGCCGATGCGGAAAAATCCACGCGCATCAAACTGCCAAAGGGAGCCTCCGCAGCCGTCAAATCCGCCGCCCGTTTGCTTGTCGAAACCACCGGCCCCGGCGCCTTGGAGCGACATGCAAAAACCCACTTTAAAACCGCCGCAGAAGTCCTCGCGGACGCATCCTGACAAAATCTCGCCCAGGAGGAAACGGACGCTCCCGCCTGCCCTCCTCCCCCCCCCGAAAAACTGGCGACCGGGATGGTTCCCCACGTTCTCCCGTTCCCCTTCAGCAAATCATTGATGCGATCGCATCAATGATTTGCTGAAAAAAAACCCGGTGGTCCGCCTCGGTTCCCGCTTGCTTCGGGTGGGTTTTGCTCCACATTCCCCACGCCATGCCAAAACTCGCCATTATTTTCGGAATTGTCCTCGATGCCCTCGGAGTCGCCGCGTTCATCGCGACCGGGGCCACGCACTTCACCGCGCTGATTCCCTCCATTTTCGGGACGGTTATCTTTTTGTGCGGGATCCTGGCGCACGTCCGTCCCGGAGTGAGGAAGCATGCCATGCATGTGGCCGCTCTCTTCGGTTTATTCGGAACGCTTGGAGGCCTTGGCATGGGGCTTCCGAAAATCGGCTTGGTGCTGGCAGGAGCCGCCACGAGGCCGGTGGCGGTGGTCATGCAGATCTCGATGGGCGTGATTTCGCTCGTTTTTCTGGCGCTCTGTGTGAAGTCGTTCATTGACGCGCGCCGCGCGAAGCCGGAAAACTACGGCAAATAAGCGATTCGGGTCGCGGAACACGGACCGTGTTTTGTCTTCGTTTTTGTCGGGAAAATGGACGGGGGTGCCCCGCCGCCGGAGCACCCCCGCTTTCAGATGGCTGTAAGCCGGATTCTGTCCGGTCCGCGGCTTGCGCCGGAACCTGGACGGCCATTTGTCTTGCCCCGCGCCTTTCGGGCGGGACAGTCCTCGCGGACTGCGACTATTACCCGGAGGTCACCTTGGGCTTTCGCTTCGGGATCGGGCAGGCAACCCGGGTCCTCCTGTTCTGTCTTGCACCGCATGGGGTTTTTCGTGCCCCCGGACTCGCGTCCGGGGCGGTGGGCTCTTACCCCGCCTTTTCACCCTTGCCCTCCGGCTTGCGCAGGAAGGCGGTCTGTTTTCTGTGACACTTTCCGTCGGCCGGAACTTTCGTTCCGGCCTCCCGCGCGTTCTACGCGGCATGCCGCCTTGTGGTGTCCGGACTTTCCTCTCCCCGCCCGCCTTGCGGCAACCGGAGAACGGCCGCCCGCCATCGAAGAAAAGATTACAATACGCATCCCCTTCATGCAAGCGATCACCGCAGGCCCTGATCCACGCGTTTCTACTGTTCTTCGGCGGCACCGCCCAGGCTGTTACGCCTGATCCAGTTGAGATCGCACAAACTCCGACTACACCTGCCTCGCAAGGTGAAAAGCCACCCATCGGGATGCTCGCGTCACGTTCCTCGGCTGATTTTTTCAAGATCATGAAAATCGAATGCGTCCAGAAAGCTCCGCACGACGAGCTTCGGGCGGCATGGCTTCAACTTCCCGCAACCCGATTCGCGTGGAAGACGAAACAATTCGTCCCATACATCGAGGTCCAACTTCAAACAGCCGAGCAGTATCTGGTCAAAGACACGTTCGTTCGTGTTCACTTTACAGGCATTGATGGCATCACGCCGATCAATCCCTTTGCTTAACCCGGACAATTCTGGGTGTCAATGTGCTCCTGGCGTGGGGTTGGGCCGACCATGCCGACCACCGGCGAACCGCCATATGGGTTGGCGCGATGAAACGCAGGCGCGGCGTCCGGCTGCTGACCTCGGCGATCTCGGATCTGGGGTTCGTGCGCATCTCGGTGCAGCGCGGAGCGGGAAGTGTCGGGGTGAAGGATGCGGTGGCCACGCTCGCAGGCATGCTTCGCTCGCTGGGAGGAAGTCATTCGTTCCTGCCGGATAATCTCCCGTCGTCCGGGTTTCCAGCCTGGTGCGCATCCGCCTCGCGGGCCACCGACATCCGTCTTTTTGCCCTGGCGCAGAAGAACGGTGCCGAACTCGCCACCCTGGACACCGGAATCCCTGGGGCCTTCCTATTGCCGTAAAAAAAGGCTGGTCGTTCCGCTCCGACTTGCCTTGATTCTCCAACGCATATGAAAGTTTCGCTCAACTGGCTCCGCGATTTCGTGGATTGTGATCTCTCCCCTTCCGAACTGGAGGCGCTGTTCCGCCGGGCGGGGCTGGAGGTGGCCGGGATCGAGACGCGCGGCGCGGCCTTCGACAAGGTGGTCGTGGCTCAGATCCTCGAGTCCGGCCAGCACCCGAATGCCGACCGCCTCAGCGTCTGCAAAGTGGATGACGGATCGGGAACGCCCCGGCAGATTGTTTGCGGGGCAAAAAACTACAAGGTCGGCGACAAGGTGCCGCTGGCGCTGCCCGGCGCGGTGCTGCCCGGGGATTTCAAAATCAAGGCCGGCAAGCTGCGCGGGGTCGAAAGCGAAGGGATGATGTGCAGCGCGAAGGAATTGAAGCTGGCAGACGATGCCGACGGGCTGCTGATTCTGCCCGCGGAGGCGGTCGTCGGTTCCCCGATCGCGGATTGTTTTCCAGCGGATGTGATTTTCGAGCTCGAGATCACGCCGAACCGCCCGGACTGGCTCAGCCATCTGGGAGTTGCCCGCGAGATCTCGGTCTTTGCCGGCCTCCCGCTTTCATCGCCGGGGATCCCCGCGCCGGCGACCGCTCCCGCCGGTCAGGCGGTGAAGCTCGAAGCCGCGGAGTGTTCCTATTACACCTTGCGGCGGATTCACGGGGTAAAGGTTGGGCCGAGTCCCCGGTGGTTGGCCGATCGTCTCGCCGCGGTTGGGCTGCGTCCGGTGAACAATGTCGTCGATGTCACCAACTACGTCCTCTTCGAGCTGGGCCAGCCTCTGCATGCCTTCGATGCCGCGAAGATCGAAGGCCCGCTCCGCATTCGGCGCGCGGACGAAGGCGAAAATTTCCGGGCCCTCGATGGCCGGAGTTACGAGCTTGGCGGCGAGGATCTCGTGATCGCCGACGACACGCGTCCGGTTGCGCTCGCGGGCGTGATGGGCGGCGAAGACTCGGGGGTCTCCGCCACGACGACCGACATCCTTCTCGAGAGCGCGGTGTTCGACCCCGCTTTTGTGCGCCGCGCGTCCCGTTCGTTCGGGCTGATCAGCGACTCCAGCTACCGGTTCGAGCGCGGCGTCGATCCCGAGATGGTGGCTTCCGCGTCCGCGCGAGCGGCGGAGTTGATCGTCCAAGTGGCCGGTGGGGTGGCCGGGGATGTCGTGCTCGAAGCCGGCAGCCATTGGGCCCGCACGGAGATCGCGCTCCGCCACGGCCGTGTTCGCTCACTGCTCGGGACAGAATTTTCGGACGAGGAAATCGAAGGCTCGCTCTCCAGGATTGGGCTGGAAAAATCGTCTGGCGGCGGGGATTCCACCTGGTCCGTTCCCGGTTTCCGGCGCGAGTTGACCCGAGAAGTCGATCTGATCGAGGAAATCGCCCGGGTGGTCGGGATCGAGAGGATTCCTTCCAATACCTCGGGCCTCTTTGCCGCCTCATCCGCGCCCGATGCCGCCTACGATTTTGCGATGGCCCGACGGCATTCGCTGGTGGGCCTGGGGTTCTCGGAAGCCCGCACGAGCACGCTCGTTCCGGTTGCGGACGCGGCGTGGTTCGGTCCGGCCGTCGAACTCAAAAACCCGTTTGGAGACGACCAGTCGCGCCTGCGCACGAGTTTGCTGCCGGGCCTGCTTGCCGCGTTGAAACGCAACCTGGATCTTGGCGCGCCATCGGTCCGCCTGTTCGAATGCGGCAGGATTTTTTCCGCTTCCGGCGAGGCCGCCCGGATCGCGCTTGTGGCAACCGGAGTCCTTTCCGCGCCCGACTGGCGCGGGACCGTTGGTAGAAATTGGGATATTTTCGATCTCAAGGGGGCCGTCGCGGAACTCGCGGGATTGGTCGATGAAGACTTTGCCCCGCTCCCGAATCCCCCGCTTCCCTTCGGTGCCGCCATCGAGGTGTTCAAGAATGGAATCCGTTTCGGGGTTTTGGGAACGCTGCATCCCGCCGAAGCCCGGAAGCTCGACGCCGCCACATCCGTCGTCGCGGCGGAATTTGACGCCGAAGCGTGGAAGGGCGCGCTGAATCCCGCGAGCGCGATGAAGCCGCTTCCGAAATTCCCCGGCTCCTCCCGCGACATCTCCCTCATCGCTCCGCTGCCCTTGGCCTACGGAGACGTTCGCGCCGCGGTGCTCGCGCAAAACGAACCGCTTTTGGAAACGGTTTCACTCTTCGATTTGTTTGCCGATCCCACCGGAAAAAAACTTCCGTCCGACCGGAAATCGCTCGCAATTTCCTTGACATTCCGGTCCGCCGGGAAGACCCTGACAACAGAGGAAGTCAGCGCCGCCACGGACCGCTTGAAAGCCGGATTGAAGCAGTGCCTGGGGGTCGATTTCCGGGAATAGTTCTTTCCAAATTTTGTTGGGTTTCGCGGTGGAGGGACATGAAAATCGTCCGCCCGCCGCAACAGATTTGCCCTTCTGTGTTCGCGATTAAACGAAGCAAACTCCCGAACCGATAATTAAATCAAACCCGGAGGCTTGGCCCCCGGCGCCATGACAGGCCTTCACTGGAAGTCAGAGCGCAGGGCAGGCGGTCATCCACCCTATACAGAGGGAACGGGAAATGTTTCGGAACGGCACAAGCGGGGCAAAATTTTTCAAGGGACGGCCTCTCGTGCGAGAGGCCGTCCCTTTTTTTGGTCCCGGATTCGGCGGTCAAAGAATTTTTGACAGGATTACAGGATTAACAGGAAAGGGTTATGGAGTCCTGCCGCCTGCATCAAGGCGTCCAGTTTGGAGTAGGCATAAATCCATTTCCCGTGAATCCTGCAAATCTTGTGAATCCTGTCTAAAAATCTGTTTTCAGGTTTATTGATCCCTGCAGGCACCGCTCTCCAAAGGAAGTTGCCTGGGAAAATGCCGGCCTTGATGCCGATGCTCTCCTGGGCTTTTCCGGATCGTGGTTTTCCAAGTTTCTGCCTCTTCCCGGTTGAAGCCGGGTGGGGGAGGGCGTATTGCAGCGCATGGCATTTGAAAATGCGTTGGCGGGGGAGAAGTCGCCCTATTTGCTCCAGCACAAGGAGAATCCGGTGGAATGGCATCCCTGGGGGGAAGAGGCGTTCGCGCGGGCGCGGGCGGAAAACAAGCCGGTGTTTCTCTCGGTCGGATATTCGACATGCCACTGGTGCCATGTCATGGCGCGTGAGTCGTTTGAAAATCCGGCGATTGCGGCGCTGCTGAACCGGGCGTTTGTCAATATCAAGGTGGACCGCGAGGAACGCCCGGATGTGGACCGGGTGTATATGGCCTTCGTCCAGGCAACGACCGGAGGCGGCGGGTGGCCGATGAGCGTCTGGCTCACGCCCGGCGGGCATCCCTTTTTCGGCGGCACCTATTTTCCGCCGGAAGACCGTTACGGGCGCGCGGGATTTCCGCGGGTCGTCCGGCAAATCGAAAAGCTCTGGAATGAAGACCGCGAACGGATCGAATCCGAGGCCGGACGTGTGATGCCGGGGCTCAGGACTTTCTCCCCCGCCCCGAATGCGGGCCTTTCGCCGGAATGGCTGGCGGACGGAGAGCGGGCGTTTGCGGGGACCTTCGACACCCGCCACGGAGGATTCGGGGGAGCCCCGAAATTCCCGCGCCCTCCGGTGCTGAATTTTCTTTTCCGCGGCGGCGAAGAATCCCGCCGGATGGCGTTGGAGACGCTTCGCGCCATGTCGCGGGGAGGGATGCGGGACCAGCTGGGCGGCGGGTTCCACCGGTATTCCGTCGATGAATTCTGGCATGTCCCCCACTTCGAGAAAATGCTCTACGACCAGGCGCAGATCGCCGTCTCGCTCGTCGAGGCCTGGCAGATCACGAAGGATCCTTTTTTTGAAACGACCGCGCGGAGCACGCTCGATTATGTGCTGCGCGACATGACGCATCCGCTCGGCGGGTTCTATTCCGCCGAAGATGCGGACAGCCCCGTCGCGCACGGCAGCCACGACCATGCGGAAGGGGCGTTCTATGTTTGGTCCAAACGCGAGATCGAAGAACTCCTTCCCGCGGAAGACGCGCGGATTTTCTGCGCGCATTACGGGGTGGAGGAAGGAGGCAACGCTCCCGACGGCAGCGATCCGCATGGGGAGTTTGCCGGGAAAAATATCCTCATCGCGTCCTCGCCGGAAACCGAATCAACCGCCGCCCCGCTTGCGGCCAGCCGGAAAATCCTTCTTGCCCGTCGCAACCTGCGCCCGCGCCCGCATCTCGACGACAAGATTCTGACCGCTTGGAACGGCCTCATGATTTCGGCATTTGCCCTCGCGGGAAGGGCCTTCGCGGAACCGCGCTACCTCGAGGCCGCCGCGCGCGCCGCGGATTTTCTTTCCGCGCACCTTAACCGGAAAGGCGACCTTCTTCGGTCGTGGCGGGGAGAACCCTCCGACATTCCCGGCTTCGCGGAGGACCATGCGTTTTTCATCCAGGGACTTCTCGGTCTCTACGAGGCGGACTTCCAACTGCGCTGGCTGGAAAAGGCGCTCGCGCTCCAGAAGCGCCAGGACGAGTTGTTTTGGGGGGAAGAGGGATATTTCAGCAGCAGGGCCGGGGATCCCCTGATGCCTTTGCGCCTGAAAGAAGATTATGACGGAGCCGAACCGTCCGCCAACTCAGTCAGCGCGCTCAACCTCCTGCGGATCGGCAGGATTCTCCACCGGGACAGCCACGAGGACCGGGCACGCAGGATCCTCGCCGCCCACGCCGCGCAAATGGGACGGGTTCCAACAGGCGTGCCGCAAATGCTCGTCGCGCTCGATCTCGCGATGTCCCCGCCCGAGCACCTCATCATTGTCGGAGGCCCGGCGGAATCGCGGCCCCTGCTCGACCGCCTGGCCGGAACATTCCGCCCCCGCGCGGTTCGGATCCTCCTCGATTCGCAGGATGCCGTGGACTTCTTCTCCAAGGATTTCCCTCCGGCGCGGGGGATGACAAAAGTGGACGGAAAACCCGCCCTTTACGAATGCAGGAATTTTACCTGCCAGGCTCCCGTGACCGCGTTATAAGGAGATGTCAAAGAGAAACGTTTCTCCCAAACCACAGAATTTGCCATGAACCCAAATTCAGCGATTCCCCACGCAGAGCCGCAGAGAGCAGGCAGAGCGGTTTTCGGGATGAAAGCAAGTCTGGGTGGCGATCAGGCGGCCCGGGTCATGAACCCGGCCAGGAGGCGAGTGAGGACGACTTCGTCGCTTGCCTGGCTGGTCACCATCTGAAGGTTGGCCTCGGCACAGCCTTGGAACGCCCGGTGCAACTCCGCGGCAGTATAATGAACCGAGTTTCGCGCGGCGATCCCCAGCGGATACATGTTCAGCGTCCCGTCCTTTTTTCTGGGAAGGTGGTCGATGTCGGCAGGGGGGAGTTTGTTCAGGGCGGAGCCAAAAAACTGGGGTTGGGCCGGTGGCTGCAGCTTGTGGCGAACGAGCAGATCTTTCACCAAAAGAAGGTTCCGGACCGTTGGCACAATCGAGGCGAGAAGAAGGCCGACCCCCTTTTCCCCCTGGCGGAGAAGTTGGGAAAGCGTCTCCAATGCCAGCGGGAGATTTCTTGCGGAAATGGCATTCCCAATATCGAAGATCCCGCTTTCGCGGGTCGCGGGAACAAGCGCCCGCACGTCGGGCGCCCCGATCGGGTGGCCGGGCCCGAATGCCGTCTCCAATTTATCCAGCTCATTGTCGAGCTGGCCCGAGTCGAGGCCGACCCTTGCCGCAAGTGCCTCCACGGCTTCATGCGAGATTTTCAGCCCGCGGTCGCGGGCTTTTCCGGCCGTCCAGGAAACGACCTCTTCCTCACCGGCCCGGAATCCGAGGTCCGGTTTGTCGTGGAGGCTCGTCTTGCAGAGTTTGGTGAGTTGCTTGTAGGCGGAGCGGCGCTTGTCCGGTTCGGGGGCGCTCATCAAAAAGACAACCCCGTCCGGCAGCGGATTCTTAAGGATGGCACAGAGGCCCTCCAGGGCATTCGCGACCGACTCCGAGCGTCCGGTGACGGTGTCGGCAAGGAATGTCGCGCTCTTCAGCCAGACCAGCTTCGAGCCGCCCAGGAATGGCAGGGTCAACAGGGCCTGAGACGTCGCGTGGATTTTCCCCGCCGCGGCGTCCACGGTCTCCACCGCCCCGTCGATGGTCTCGAGGCCGAAGGCATCGGCTCCAGGTGCCAGCTCGGCGGCCAGCGCGACGGCCGCTTTTTTGACGGCCGCCTCGTCGGATCCGGTGATGAAATAGGAGGAGGTTGCTTTGGGCGCCATTCGCCGGGACTTTAGACAGGTCTCCGGAATATCTCCAGAAAGTTCCTGCCTGTTACTGCAATGCCTGCACGATCACGCCCAACACCAAGCCATAGAGAATGTGCGCCATAAGCTGGGCCAAACCGGTCATCGGGCCGCGCTCATGATAGCGCGCGACGGGGTGATGCTCCATCACAACAATGCAGACGAGCAGCATCACAATGATGCCATGAATTACGCCCGCCATGGCAAACGCCCACCAAACCACCGGCAGTTTCATCAGGAGAAGCATGCCCCAATAGAGTCAAGATGGCTGGCACAGGAACGATCTACCCCGACAGCCGCCAGGGAGCAAGTCGAAGGACAACCGGGGCAAATGGAATTGCACGCGGGGGTGGAAGCGGGTAAATTGGGAACTTATGGGAAGACAGTGGTTGCATGCGAAGCGCGAGGTCGCGAACCTCAAGAAAGGCCAGGTTGTCGGCAAGCTGGTGAAAGAGATGATGGTGGCTGCCAAGCTGGGCGGGCCGGATGTCGAGAGCAATGCCCGGCTTTTCGCCGTGGTGGAGAAGGCCAGGAAGGCTTCGGTGACGCGGGATGCCATCGAGCGGGCGATCAAGAAGGGCGCGGGAATCGGAGGGGAAAAGCTCGTGCTCGACCATCTGGTCTTCGAGGGATACGCCCCGCACAAGGTTCCGGTCATCGTCGAAGTCCTCACCGACAACAACAACCGCACCGCCCCCGAGATCCGGGTGTTGTTCAAAAGGGGCCAGCTCGGCACCCCGGGGAGCAACAAATTTTTGTTCGACCACGTCGGGATCGTCGAGGCGCACCATCCGGATGCGGCAGCGGACATCGAGGCGGCGGCGATCGAGGCCGGCGCGAACGATGTCGTCCCCCTCACCCACGCGGAAAATGACGACATCCCGGAGGGAGCGACGGGAGCCCGTTTTCTCACCGAGCGCACGGCGACGGCCTCCGCCTCGAAATGGCTTTCGCAAAATGGCTGGTCGGTGGTGACCAGCGAACTCGGCTATGTGGCGAAGCAATTTCCGTCGCTGACGGACGAACAACGCGCCGAGGCCGGCGAGTTCCTCCAGGAACTGGAGGACCACGACGATGTCCACCGCGTCTGGGCCGCGGTGAAGTAATGGAAGCCACCGCCACGCGGATCGTCCGTCGCCTGCGCGAGGCGGGGCACGAAGCCTTTTTCGCGGGCGGTTGCGTGCGGGACCGGCTGCTCGGGCGCGCGGCCCACGATATCGACGTGGCCACCAGCGCGCATCCGGAGGAAGTTCAAAAGCTTTTTTCGAGAACCGTCGCGGTGGGGGCGCAGTTCGGCGTGATTGTCGTCCTGGAAGACGGCATGGAGTTTCAGGTGGCGACATTCCGGGCGGACGGGGTCTATCTCGATGGCCGGCGTCCGGAGTCGGTCACGTTCACCACGGCGGAAGGCGACGCGCAACGGCGGGACTTCACCGTGAACGGTCTCTTCTTCGATCCGTTGGAGGGAAAAACCCTGGATTTTGTCGGGGGAGAGGCGGACCTGCGGGCGGGGATCATCCGATGTATCGGCAAACCGGCGGACAGGTTCCGGGAGGACAAGTTGCGGCTGCTCCGGGGCGTCCGCTTTGCGGCCGCGCTGGGATTTCAAATCGATCCCTCCACCTGGCAGGCACTCCGGGAACTGGCCCCGTCGATCGTGAGCGTAAGCGCGGAACGGATCCGGGACGAGCTGGGGAAAATTTTCCTCCACCCGTCCCGTTTGCGCGGTTTCGACCTGCTCGATGAATCCGGGTTATTGGAGATCCTTCTGCCCGAGGTGACCAGGATGAAGGGATGCGAGCAACCCCCGGAGTTCCATCCCGAGGGAGATGTCTTCGTGCATACGCGCCTGATGCTTTCGCTGCTGCCCGGGACGGTTTCGATTCCCCTGGTTTTCTCCGTGCTGCTTCACGACATCGGCAAGCCGGCGGCTTTCCAGCGCGATGAGACCGGCAGGATCCGGTTCAACGGACACGAGTCGCTCAGCGCGGCGATGACGGGGCAAATTTTCGAGCGCCTGCGGTTTTCGAACGCGCAGACGGAAGCGGCGGTGACGGCGGTCCAAAACCACATGGCCTTCAAAGACGTGCAACACATGCGCGTCGCCACCCTGAAACGCTTTCTGGCGCGCCCGACGATCGACGACGAACTGGAACTCCACCGCGTCGATTGCCTCGGGTCCCACGGACTGCTCGACAACTACGACTTCCTCCAGGCGAAGCGGGAGGAATTTTCCCGTGAGCCGCTGATTCCGCCGCCGCTCGTCACCGGCCGGGACCTGATTTCGATGGGCTGGAACCCCGGCCCGCTCTTCAAACGCATCCTGGATGCCGTGCAAGTCCGGCAGTTGGAAGGCTCGCTGACTTCCCGCGCGGAAGCGATGGCCTGGGTTGCATCGCGCCGGGAATTGGTGGAAAGAGGAGAAAGCCCATGAGCAACCGCCTGGTCCATGTCGCCCGCAATGGCAAAGTCCTCGGCCAATACCCGCCGGAGCAACTGGCTGCGCTGATCGATACCGGCCACTTTCTCGACAGCGACCTCTGCTACAGCGAGACCTGCCCGGAATGGATTCCGATGCCCGAGTTTCTCAAGAAAATCGACGCGCCGAAATATTCGACGGTTCACGCCGGCGAGAGCAAGCCCTCTGCCGGCGGTTACCCGAGGCGCGGTCGCCGCTCCAGGCGGAATGTCACCGCGCTTCTCTCGGGATGGATCGCCTTTTTGCTGGCCCTGTCGGCCGTGATCGGCTCGGGATTCTGGATCGCGAGCCTCTCCAGCGAGATCGGCGCGCGGTCCGCCCGGATCGCCGAATTGGACAAAAAACTTGAAGAGAAGGAAAAAGAGAACCTGAAGCTTCTCTTTGTCTCCCGCGAAATGGCGGAATCCGGCATCGTCCGGGGCTGCATCGTTCTCCGCAATGAGGCCGGAAAGCGGGTGGCCATGCCCGGTGTCCCTGTCTTTCTTTTCCCGCGGAAAGTCATCGAGAATTACATCGAGACCAGGGCGGGGGAATCCGCGCGGATTCCTGCGGGGACAAACGTCGGTGAGAACGAGTTTTTCACCACGAACCTCCCCTCGCCAACGGCAGCCACGTCCACCGATGCCAGCGGACGTTTCGAATTCCCGGTGTCCGAACCGGGCGAGTATGTGCTCTTCACCCGAATAGGCGGCTTCGCGCAGGGGAAACAGACGACGCGAATCTGGTTTGTCGCCTTCAACTCGCAGGACCCCCTGAATACGCTTGTGCAAATCAGCGAGACAAACTGTGTCCAACAATTTGTGCCCAGTCTCATGATCGTCGAAGGGCGGTAAAAATGCGTTCGCGGGATTCGCCGCGGCAACTTTTCCGGATTTTTCCTGTGCAGGGCGAACAGATTGATGCATATGTTCCCGAGGATTTTTGACCTGAATCAATGACATCCACGACCGCAGTTCCCCCCGCCGACGAAGCCGTGCATCACCCCCGGGAAGGCTTCTTCCGGAAATATCTCTGGACCTTCGATCACAAGATGATCGGCCTGCAATATTTTTGGACGGCGCTTTTCTTTCTCTTCGTGGGAGGGGCGTTGGCGCTGGCCGTGCGCTACCAGCTGGCCATGCCGGGAGCTGTGATTCCGGTTATCGGCCAATTCCTTCCCCAGACGATCGCGGTCGACGGGGCGATCATCCCCGGCGGATACAACATGCTGGTGACGATGCACGCCACGATCATGGTCTTTTTCGTGGTGATGCCGGTTTTGATCGGGGCGTTCGGAAATTACCTGATCCCCCTGCAGATCGGAGCCGGGGACATGGCCTTTCCGCTGTTGAATGAGTTGAGCTACTGGCTCTACGTGGTTTCCGGTTTCGTGATTTTGGGGGCATTTTTTGCGCCGGGAGGCGCGCCGGGAGCCGGATGGACCTCCTATGCGCCGCTGAGCACGGTTGCGGCCTACAGTGGAACACGGGCCGGGCAGAGCCTGTGGGGGATCGCCATTTTCATCAACGGGCTTTCCTCGATTGCGGGTGCGACGAACTACATCACCACGATCGTCAACCTGCGGGCTCCGGGCATGACGATGTTCCGGATGCCATTGACCGTCTGGTCCCTCTTCATCACGGCCATCCTGCTTCTTTTCGCGGTGCCGGTGCTCTCGGCGGCGGCGGCCATGCTTTTTGCGGATCTGAATCTGGGAACCAGTTTCTTCCAGCCCGCGGGCGGCGGTCAGCCGCTTCTCTGGCAGCACCTCTTCTGGTTCTTCGGGCATCCCGAGGTCTACATCATGATCCTCCCCGGCATGGGGCTCGCGTCCGAAATCATCTCGGTTTTTTCGCGTAAGCCGATCTTCGGCTACAAGGCGATGGTGTATGCGATGATGGCGATCGGGGTGCTCGGCTTCATGGTCTGGGGGCACCACATGTTCGTGAGCGGAATGAACCTGACGCTCAGCGCCGCCTTTTCGATCTCCACCATGGTCATCGCCGTCCCTTCCGCGATCAAGACGTTCAACTGGCTGGGGACGGTGTGGAGAGGTTCGATCGAGTTCACGGCGCCCATGTGCTTCGCGCTGGGGTTCGTCTCGATGTTCGTCATCGGGGGGCTGAGCGGGATCTTCATGGCCTCGACCCCGGTGGACCTCTTTGTGCATCACACGTATTTCATCGTGGCGCATATCCATTATGTCCTGTTCGGGGGCAGCATGTTCGCGATCCTTGGGGGGATTTATTTTTGGTTCCCGAAAATGTTCGGGAAAATGCTCAACGACGGGATCGGGAAGCTGCATTTCCTCCTGACGTTCATTTTCTTCAACCTGACCTTCTTCCCGATGCACAACCTCGGGCTGGGCGGGATGATGCGGCGGATAGCCGACCCGACGGTTTACCAGCACCTGCGCCAGCTCCAGCCGCTGAACCAGATTTCGACGATTGGCGCGATGGGCCTGGGACTCGCGACCTTTCTCCTGCTCTGGAACATCATCCATTCCCTCCGCAACGGGCCCGCCGCTCCCGCCAATCCCTGGCACGCCAACACGCTGGAATGGACGGTCCCCTCCCCTCCGGGGCACGGGAACTTTGCCAGGACGCCCGTGGTTTATCACGGCGCCTACGAATACAGCGTTCCGGGACTGGAAAAAGATCACCTGCCCCAGAACGAACCCGCTCCGGAAAATGCGCGCCTGGAATCGCATTAGCCGCTTGCCTGGCCACAAAAATCCGGCTCGAATCCCCCGACATGGGTGAAGACCATCACAGCAGAAAACCCGCAAAGGGGCTCCATCTTTGGGCCCTCCTGACGCTCGCCGCCACATTCCTTCTTCTTTGCAGCGGGGGAATCGTGACCTCGAAGGGGGTGGGCATGGCGGTGCCCGATTGGCCGACGACCTATGGATACAATATGTTCTTGTTCCCCGTGTCAAAATGGGTCGGCGGCATTTTTTACGAGCACAGCCACCGGCTGATTGCCTCCGGGGTGGGATTGATGACCATGATCCTGGCGGGGTGGATTCTGGCTGTGGACGCCCGCCGCTGGGTGAAAGTCCTCGGCATGGCCGCGTTCGTCGCCGTGTGTTTGCAGGGCGTGCTCGGTGGGCTGCGGGTCACGCTTTACAAGGACGAAATCGGGATTTTCCACGCGCTTCTAGCCCAATCGTTCCTGTGCGCGGTCGCCATTCTGGCCGTGGCGACCAGCGGCCGGTTCCTGCGCGGAGAGTGGGATTTTTTCCATCCGGATCCTGTCCTGAGGAATCTGGTCATGGCCACGACGGCGCTAGTTTTTTTCCAACTCGGCCTCGGCGCGACGATGCGGCACGAACATGCCGGGCTCTCGATCCCGGATTTTCCGCTCGCTTACGGGCAATGGATTCCCGATACCTCGCCCGCGGCAGTGGCCGCCATCAATGCGACAAGGACGGCAGACGGCCAGATGCCAACCAACGCGCTCTTCATCTGGGTTCAAATGGCTCACCGGGCGCTGGCCGTGTTGATTCTCGCCGGCGTTGTCGCCGTCTTTCAAAGGGCCGCGACCACATCGCGACTGCGTGTCACGAAATTCTGGAGTTCGGTCTGGCTCGGCCTGATGATCGTGCAGGTCGCGCTCGGCGCCTGGACGATCTGGTCGGACAAGGCGGCCGACGTGGCGACAACCCACATGGCGGCGGGGGCCCTGACCCTTTTGGTGGGCGCGGTGTTCTCGTTCAGGCTCTGCCGCGCCGGCGGGGCGCGACGGTTCCGGGTTCCCGACCCGCAAATTTCTCCCCCCCCCGCATCGAGCGCCGCATGAAGTCCGCCACCGCCATCCCGCAAGAAAAAACGGACTCCGTCCTCGGAGACGTGATGACGCTGGTCAAGGCGCGCCTGTCCCTGCTGGTCCTGATCACGACCTTGGTCGGTTTCCTCCTCGGCTGGCAGGGCCCGCCGGGCTGGGTGTTGCTGGCCGCCACATTGACCGGGACCGCGCTTTGCGCGGGCGGAGCCGCGGCGCTCAACCAGTGGTGGGAACGCGATCTGGATGCGCTCATGAAACGCACGCGGGCGCGTCCCCTGCCCGCGCAGCGGATGCAGCCGCTGGACGCGCTGCTTTTCGGGATGTTTTTCTCCGTGACCGGCATTGCGGTCCTGGGGTTCTTCACGAACCCGCGCGCGGCCTTCCTGGCCTTCGCCACCATCGCCATTTACCTCCTCGTTTATACGCCGATGAAGCGCCGGAGTTCCCTCAACACGCTTGTGGGCGCGGTGCCGGGCGCCTTGCCGCCGCTGATCGGCTGGGTCGCGGCGAGAGGGTATTACGATCTGGAGGGCTGCCTTCTTTTTGCGGTCCTCTGGTTCTGGCAAATGCCGCACTTCCTCGCCATCGCGTGGATGTATCGCGAGGATTACGCGGATGCCGGATGTGTCATGATCACCGGCCATGATCCGGAGGGTGACATCACCTCCCGCCAAGCCCTGTTGTATTCGCTCTGCCTGCTGATCGTCACCCTGCTGCCCGGCCTGATCGGCTTCAATTCCCCGTTGTATTTCTTCGCGGCGCTGGTCTTGGGAACTGTCTTCTGCGGCTTTGCGATGGATTTCGTTTTCCGCCGCGACCGCTCCTCCGCCCACCGGCTGTTTTTCTGTTCGATCCTCTACCTGCCGCTCCTGCTCGGAGTGCTGGTTGCGACCACCCGATGAAATTCTCGAACCTGCGCCTGATCCTGATGTTGTGGGGATTCGCCCTGGCCCTGGCGGCCACGGTCCTTTTTCTCATGATGCTCCGCGGCCCCGCCGTCGCCATGTAAAACCTATGTCCACCGCCGTTCTCGCCCACGATCCCCACGCCCACCGGGGAGCCTCGCCCGCCACCTGCAAATTCGGGATGATCGTTTTCCTGTTTTCCGAGGCCATGCTGTTTGCGGGCCTGATTGCCGGGTATTTCGTCCTTCGTTGGACGGCGACCGGCTTTCCGTGGCAACCCGGCAGCGCCTGGCCTCCAGACGCCTCGCTCCCGCATCTCCCGGTCTTCCTGACATCCATCAACACGGTCTTCCTCGTCTCGAGCAGCTTCACCTTCCACTTTGGCGAGGCGGCCGTGCAGAAGGGCAAATCCGGCCTGGGGTGGATCGCGTTGACGATTCTCCTGGGCGCGACGTTCGTCGTGATCCAGGGATTCGAGTGGTTTCACCTGCACGAGGGGCTCTGGTTTGACAAAGGGGGAATTTACGGGTCTTCCTTTTTTGTCATCACCGGATTCCACGGCCTGCATGTGGCCATCGGCGTCCTGTTGATCGTATGGTGCTTCCTGCGGCAGTTGATGACGCGCTGTTTCACTCCCCGGCACCACCCTGCGCTGGCGAATGTGGCCCTCTACTGGCACTTCGTCGATGTCGTCTGGATTTTCCTCTTCACCTTGCTCTACTGGGTCTGAGCGATGGGGCGGACCGGGAGAATCCCCCGCCTCGGCCGGGTGATCGCCTTTCTGGGCTTCGCGGTTCTTTGCGCGCTCGCCTATTCGGGCCTCAAGGGCACACGCCCCGCACCCATTCCCGCACACCTGAAACCGATCTCCCAAGCCCCGGATTTCCAGCTTCTCGACCAGGCGGGAAAGCCATTCGGCCTGGCCGATCTCAAGGGGAAAATCTGGGTGGCCAGTTTCCTGTCCACCCGCTGCAAGGGGCCGTGTCCGGTCATCAGCTCCCGCATGGCGGAACTCAACAAGATGGTGACGCGCACGGGCGGAGGCGTGGAACTCGTCAGTTTCTCGGTCGATCCCGACTTCGACCAGCCGGATGTCCTGGCCGCTTATTCGAACAAGCTGGGCGCCGACCCCGCGCGGTGGAAATTCCTCACCGGCCGTCAGGAAGGCATCGACGCTGTCGTGGGGCGCCTTCAGCCCCTGGCGACGGAACCCGACGGAACCCCGGCCCACTTGACGCGCATCGTCCTTGTGGACCGGGACGGACGTCTGAGGGGGGTCCAAGAGGGAACCGATCCGGAAGCGGTTCAAAAGCTTCTCATGGACATTGGCGATCTCCTGCGCGAGGATTCTTCGGGAAAACCATGAAACCCGCATCGCTCATCACCGCCGCTTTTCTGTTTCATCACAGCGCGATGGCCTGCGTGGGGTGCCGCGAGCCGGGAGCTTTCGGCCCCGATGAGCCGCAAACCGTCCTGGCCGGCATGGCCTTCTCATGGAGCGTCATCACCATGCTCGTCCTCGTTGTCGGCCTCGTCGGCGGGCTGGGATTTTACATCGCGGAAACCTGTCGGCGGGTGGACCGCGAAAACGGCACACGATGACGGTCTCGGATCTCCCGGCCCTGAATGCCGGACTCAATGCCACGGCCACGGTCCTTCTGCTCGCGGGATTCGCGCTGATCAAGACCGGGCGGAAGGTGGCGCACAGGAACTGCATGGTCGCGGCTTTCCTCGTCTCCTGCGTGTTCCTCACGACCTACGTGCTCCACAAAATTTTGGTTCATGGAGTTCACACGCCTTTCGGCGGCGGCGGATTCTGGAAAACATTTTACTACGGCATGCTGACCTCGCATGTGATCCTGGCCATCGTCATCGTGCCCTTGATCCTCGTCACCATGACCCACGCCGCGAAGGCGCGTTTTGAAAAGCACCGCGCGTGGGCCCGTTGGACATTTCCGCTCTGGTTCTACGTCTCGGTGACCGGTGTGCTGGTTTACTTCATGCTTTATCAATGGTTCCCCAGGGCATGACACCGAAAGGGGTTGCCCATCCGGGCATCCTCGACGCCTTCGCTTACGACGCGCGCCGCGATACCCTCGTGCTGGCGATGTATGAGACACGGCCGTGGACCGGCGGGGAGCCGCAGCTCTTCCAGCTCCAGGAAAAACTCAACGCCTACGCGTCTTTCATCCTCGATGGCGAAATGAGGGAATCCTTTCCCCAATACGCGGACAAGCCGGTTGAGATCCAACTTCGCACGAGGAATGAGCCGGATCAGGCGGTCCTCCGCCTGCTGGACAATGCCCGCGGGCAACTGGCCCTTCAACAGATCCGCCTGGAAGTCATCCTCGTGGATGACACGGAGGAACAGGGGGAAGGCTGCGGTTGCGGGCACGGCACCTGTCATGAGTGACCGGAGCGGGGCTGGGCGGAAGTTCGAGGGATCGCTTCGTCGATTCGAAGTGCGGTGTCGAACCTCTTGGCCGTGTTCGCGTAATCGGGAAACCGCTCCACGTCACCCTCCGAAGGTTTGAAACGCCAGTGTTTGTAGGACCAGAGCCAGCAGCCCGGATTTTCGCGGATGCCGGGCTCGAGGACATCCCAACATTGCTGCGCGATCTCGGCCGGCGTGGCTTCCGGCGGATATTCCAGCGGCTTGTGATAGATCATCCGGTGCGTGCCGTCCGGTTGTGGGCGGCATTCCGCCGGCACGATCCTGGCGCCGGTGTGCAAGGCGAGCGCCGCGTGCATCTGGGTCACACAGGTCTTGAGACCGGAAAACTCGTCGATAATGACACTCGCCTCATTCGGGTCGAGGTTCAGGTCGATCACAGCGCAGAAATAGCCGCCGCCTTTCAAATGCTTCAGCATCCGGGCAATCGCCCGTTCCTGGGGAATGATCGTGTGGCCGGTGCTTCCGCGGAGCCGGTCGAAATACCTGCCTAGCAACGGATTTTTCAGCCGTTGCGCCACGATGATTCCCGGCCCGCGAAAAAACCGGATATTTTGTCCCAGCCACTCGAAATTGGAGAAGTGCGTGGTGACATAGATCGTCGGCACACCGGCGGCCTCCGGTGCCAGGCCTTCGGTGCGAAAGATTTTCGAGGCGGTTTCCCGGGTAAGATTCGGTGACCAGAAAAGTTCTAACATCGTCCGCGCGAAACTCCGGTACCCGGATTCCGCGAAGCCTCGTTTTGCGCGCTGATCGATGTCTTCTCCGAAAACAGAATCAAGGTTCTGCATCGCGACCTTTCGCCCCCTCGGGTCCAAACGATAGGCCAGCGACCCGAGCGGGATTGCGAGCCACACCAGGCAACGGCGGGGAAGGCGCTGCACCAAAAATCCGGCCACCAGGAGTCCCAGGTATTCGAATCGATGCCGGATCGTCACACCGGCTGCCGCCTCATGTTGTCCGGCCTTTTTTTTGGGAAAGACCATTGCCTACCATCGGCGCAATTCCCCGTTCCGCAAAGCCGAATTTTTTTCGTGCCGGCGGCGGTCGGCCACCATTGGTGGATGGAACTGCCGTGCCGGTAAAGCATTCCCGATGCGTGCGCGGCGGTAGCGGCGGTAGCCCGGATAAATCACAGAGGGGCAGCCCCTCTGTGATTTATCCGGGGTAGGCGCGATGTTTTCGCGCGGCGCAGAAGGTAAATTCCGAGAACAGAATCGGACGACGGAGCCAGCCGCGCGCGGGTCGGAGCGGTTTCGTTGGGCCGCGTCACGAAAACGGCGATGACCGCCGGACGGCCGGCGAGCGCGGCGGTGAACAGCGGGAAGATTTCGTTGTGTTCCCACGGCGTGAGCGTGATCATGGTGCCTCTGGGGAAATTTTCCTGAAGCAACTGGAGCGGCTGGGGTCCGCGTGGGTGGGACCGTCTTCGCCGGTTTTCAGTCCGGCAGGGGCGCATACCATGACGGACGGGCGGTGGGGGGCTCCCGTGACGGAATAGTTCATCTGCTCGCCGATGGCGTGCAGGCGCGCGGCGATGTGTCCCAGCGGCGCCAAGGAACGCCCCATACGACGACCCGACGCCCAGGTGATGCCCAAAAGTGAAAATGCCCGCGAGAATGGCGGTCTGGGCATCTTCGCGGCCCCCCCCAAAGACAGGGCCCTCGAGCCGGGGTTGGTGCGCGCATTTAAAAAGCCCTCGGGAAAACCCCTGGAAGAAACTTCGATGCTGGTGGATCCCATCAGGTCGGCCGACACGGCGAAGATCGCTCCGCCGCCGAGTTTGTTGTAATAGTTGAGGACGTTCCCCAACTGTCCGCGCAAGGTCGCAACCGTTCCGGATTTCACCGCCAGCTCTTGCGGGGCCTCCGATTTCAGGTTTTTTTTGGCCGCATCGAATACCGCTTCGATGTGTGGCGCGCCGGCGCGGGGCTTCAGCGCGCGGAGGTCGAGCCGGTGGCGGGATTCCTCGATCCGCCGGGCCACCACCGCCACGAGGGGCTTGTTGTTCTCCAGGGCTTTGCGCACCACTCCCAGGGCCTCCCAGCAGATCCTCCAGACGCAGTTGGTTGGCGTCGTTTTCCGGCAGCAGCACGGGCGCGCACAAGCGGACCACTTCGTTCCGCAATGCCCAGCCGGCGTAGAGCCCGAGCGCCTTGTGACCGGCTGCGTAAGAAATGATGCCGGCGTCTTCGCGCCGGGGATCGGACATACCATAATCCATGGCGCCATAGAGGAGTGCCGCCACGAACCGGCCGGAAGAGATGGAGCCGCCGGGATGGCCGGACATCGGGACATAGTTGTAGAGCACCGCGCACAGCGAGCGGTAGACCAGATCCAAAAATTCAAAACTCTCAAGGGCTGCCGCCGGGAGATCCCGCGAACGGCGGGCCATTTCCCCGGCGATGTCGATGTGTCGGCCGCGGCGGTTGGTCAGTGATAAAGACATGGCGCGGTGGTATCGAAGTGCACCCAGCCCGTCCAGTTTTCAGGTCAGGTGCTAAAAAAGTGCCACTGCGGCAGCCCCGGCAACAGCTTTGCAGGAATCCGGGCGGTCGCTCTCCCGCGCGATCTCCAGGATCACCGGCCTGAACTCTTCCCGGCCGTTTCCCGCACGGGTCAAATGGGAAGGTGTCCCTCCGCGAGGCGAAGGATGGCATCCGCCGCGCAGGCCGCGCCGAATCCATTGTCGATGTTCACCACGGTGACCTTGCTGCTGCAACTCGTCAGCATGCCGAGAAGCGCGGCGAGGCCTCCCAGGCTTGCCCCGTAGCCCACGCTTGTCGGCACGGCAATCACCGGACGATCCACGAGTCCGGCCACAACGCTCGGCAGCGCCCCTTCCATGCCGGCAACGACGATCAGGACGGAATAGGAGCGGAGTCGGTCTTTTTCGTCGAGCAGCCTGTGCAATCCGGCAACTCCCACATCGGTGATCCGCCCGACACGATGTCCGAAGGACTCCAAAACCACCGCCGCTTCGTCAGCCACCGGAAAATCCGCGGTTCCCGCACAGACCACACCCGTGGTGTGTTCCGAGTCGATGGCGGAAGGGGAGCCGACCGTGATGCAGCGCGCCCGCTCATGCCAGACGGCCTCGGGAAACCTTCGCGCGACGGTGTCGAAATGCGCTTTTCGCGCGCGGGTTGCGAGCACCGTCTGGCCCGCCCCGCGGAGAATGGCTGCAATGTCCGCCACTTCGGAAGGCAGCTTGCCTTCGCAAAAGATCGTTTCCGCCCGCCCGCAGCGCTCCGCCCGGTCGAGATCCACGCGCGCAAAATCAGGGCTCATTCGCGAGATGAAGCCGCATCGGAACCATCCCGCTCTCCTGGAATCCATGCTTCAGATAAAACCTGCGCGATTCGCTCGGCCGGTCGGTCAGCAGCGTGATGCGCAGAAAATTCTTTTGGCGCGCAAAGTCGATCGCGTGTTTCATCAGGCGTGAACCATAGCCCTGTCCGCGGTGTTCCTGTCGGATGAACAGGTCCTCCAGCAGCAGCACGAATCCTCCCTCGGCTGTGCTGATGGTGATCAGCAGGTTGATCATCCCGATAATTTTCTGGTGATTCCGGAGGACAAAAATTCTCCCGCGCGAGGGCTGTTCCAGAATGAGGCGCAGCCCGCGCAGTTGTTTCTCATGGTCCGGAGTGAAGTCCTCCTCCTGGGAAAACAGATCCATCAACAACTCCGTCAATTCGGACAAGTCCTCCAAGGTTGCCGGTTCGATGCACAGTTCACTCATGGCCAATCCATTATTTCATTCTTTTCCGGTGAAGCAATCCGTGATGCGCCATGCCTGGATTTTCTTTTTTGCGCGCGGGGTGCCGGGGGGGGTGCCTTGTTGCCGGTTTCCGGAACCGAATTGGGATGCCGCGGGCGGCTTGCCGTGACGGGCTCCCCGAGGCGCCCCGCAAACAACCGGCACAAGAAATGCCGGGCGCACGGGTCATGTCCCGGCGACCACGCCATCCGGCGGCGCAAGGAGCGAGGCCATTTGCTGGATCCAAAAGCCGACGGATTTGGCGGACACATAGGCGAAACCCACGAGGAACAGGAGCAGGAAAGGCACGCTGGTCCATGCGCCGGACTCCACGGCATTCCAAGTGCAGAGGCTGAAATACAGGGCGAAGAGGATTTCCACCGCGGGCAAAATCGAGCGGAGCGGCGGGTAGCGCACGGCGCGGCACCTCCCGACCATGATCCCCTGCCCGTATTTCGGCGTCCGCGTGAATTCCGATTGCCGCCGGAAGACCGCCTCGATCACCCCGCGCGCATTGTTGGCGGACATCCCGATGGCAAGGGCCAGAAGCATGGGCATGAGCAGCAGGTCGCGCATCCAGGACTTCGGGTTCAAATGCCGCTGGGCGACGATATAAAAGGTAGCGATCGAGACCGTGGTGGAAAGGAAGATCGGAATGTCCACCACCAGTGTCTGCCACCACCCGCCATGCGCGACGTGGCTCTGGGGGAGAATCAAGACGCAGAGCAGGAGAAGAAGCAAATAGCCGAAATTCGACGTCAGGTGGGCGGTGGCCTCGAGTTTGACGATCAGCGGAAGGTTTTCGCGCCACACCGCCGGGAGAAGCTTGAGGCATGTCTGGATCGAGCCCTTCGTCCAGCGGTGTTGCTGGGACTTGAATCCGTTCATGTCTGCCGGAAGTTCGGCCGGAACGACGACATCCGGGAGGAAGCGAAATTTCCAGCCGCGGAGCTGGGCGCGGTAACTGAGATCGAGGTCCTCGGTGAGGGTGTCGTGATGCCAGCCGCCGGCATCCTCGATGCACGAACGCCGCCACATGCCGGCCGTGCCGTTGAAGTTGAAGAACCGTCCGCTCCGGCTCCGCGCCGTCTGCTCCAGCAGAAGATGCCCGTCGAGGAACATCGCCTGCACACGCGTCAGCAGGGAATGCGTGTGATTGAGGTGTCCCCATCTTGTCTGGACCATGCCGATTTTTGGATCTGTGAAGTGGTGGATGCAGCTCTTGAGAACATCTGGAGGCGGCACAAAATCCGCGTCCAGGATGAAGATGAAATCCCCGGTGCCACAGCGGAGCCCCCCGGCAAGGGCTCCGGCCTTGAATCCCTCGCGGTTGACGCGGTGAACGAGGGAAATATCGAAGCCTTTCGCCCGAAATTTCTCCACTTCAGCGGCGGCGATGTCGGTTGTCTCGTCGGTGGAATCGTCGAGAATCTGGATCTGCAAACGATCCTGGGGGTAATCGAGCTTCCCGACAGCCTCCAGCAAGCGGCGGATCACAAAGTATTCATTGAAAACCGGCAATTGGACGGTGACTTTCGGCAACTCGGCGAATTCCCCGGCGGGTTTTGGCGCGGCGCCCCTGTGCTTCAGGAACAGGTAAATGATCGAATAACGGTGGAGGCCGTAGGCCGACAATCCGAGAAGCACCGCCAGATAGCAGACACTCCACAATGCGTTGTTGAAAACAGCGTCTAGAGAATCATTTATGGCCATTATTTTCCTTCCGGGAAAGCGGTGACATCAAATCACCAGTCCCGCCACCGTCAAGTCTAAAACCCGGGCCGGATTCTCCCGCTTTTTTGATGCCCCGATGTCATTTGACTTGAGGCAACGCGGCTGAAAACCGCGCGTTTCAGCGGGACATTCATGCCGCAACCGGCTGGGTGCGCGGGGATCGAACGAGTTCCACAGGTATGGTTTCAGGATCGTTGGCGTCTGGTTCCACCACCCGTGGCGCTCATTTCCCGGCTTGCGCTTCAAGGATCCGAAGCGTTTCGCGTGCGTTCCGTTCGATGGAGAATTCCTCGGCGCGGGCAAGACAGGCCGGGCGCACGGCTTCGCGAACCCCCGCATCGCGCCACTTTTCCATCTCCCGGGCGAGCCCGGGCGCATCACCTTCGGCGACAATTCCTCCGTGAATTCCGGGTTCGAGGATTTCCGAGAAACCGTTGGCCGGGGTCGTGATCACCGGGAGGCCGACTGCCAGCGCCTCGAGGCAGGCGTTTGAAAAGGGATCGTAACAGGTGGGCAGCACAAAAAGGTCTCCGGCTCCGAAGAGTGTCGAAAGGTCGCTCGTAGGACCCACAAACCGCGCGTTGCCCGACCGGAAGGCCTCCGCCGGCCCGCGGCCGGCGACGACGAGCGTGGTATTTTTCATTTTCTCGACAGCGCGGATTGCGGTGCGCAGGCCCTTGCGTTCCCATCCGGAACCGACGAACAGGACACACATCTCGCCGGTTTCGAGGCCGAGTGAGGCGCGCGAGGCGTCGCGGTCCGCGGGTTTTGTGGGGGAAGACAGCCCGTTGTAAACCACATGGATTCTCTCCGCGGGAAATTCCGAATGCGCGAGGATCTCATTGCGGACCAGATGGGAATTCGCGATGACGGCCCGCGTGTTGGCGGGATCGAAGACCTGCTTTTCCAACCGCAAAAGCTGGGTGTGTTTGGAATTGAGCCAGCGGGTGGCGCGTTTCCAGAACGGCTCGAATGCCGCGCGGCGCGCGAGCCAGGCGGCATGGACCCCGTCGCCCGCGCGATACACCTCGCAGCCCGGGACCCGTTCCAGGCTGAGGTGGATGTCGCACCCGGTCTTTGTAGCGCGAAAAGCGGCGGCAAATTCCTCGGGGGTTCTTCCACCCAGACGAAGGATCCGATCGTTGATCCAACGGGATTCCGGCCATCTCGCCGTGGACACCAGCACCGGGATGTGCCCGAGGGCCTGCAAGGCGGAAGCCAGGCGGGTCATATAGGCCTCGGCCCCTCCGGTCGGGGAGTGGCCGCGCCGAACGAGCCCGATCTTCATTCCGGTTGAGCCGCTAATTTCCACTCAGGATCACTGAAGTGTCGCAGATCGACAGACCGCCGGTGAAGTGAATGGGGAGACGGGTCCTGACAGGTCGCATTTTTAGTGGGTTCCAAGTTCATGCGAATCCGATTCCGCTTTCGGGGGGCGTCCGAGCAGTTCCCACATCGCTTCATGGGGCGGCTTGTTTTCGTAGAGCACGGAATGAATTTGCCTGGTGATTGGCGCCTCGATCCCCTGGCGTTCGGCATACTGCCAGGCTCCCAAGGTCGTGGGGACCCCTTCGGCGACCATTTTCATCGAAGCTTGGATATCCGAAGGGGACTCGCCCCGTCCGAGGCGTTCCCCCACCTTGCGGTTCCGGCTGTGCCGGCTGAAGCAGGTGACCATCAAATCCCCCACCCCGCTGAGCCCGAAGAAGGTTTCACGGCGTCCCCCCCGCGCGACTCCCAGCCGCATCATCTCGGCAAGCGAGCGGGTGACGAGGGCCGCCTTGGCATTGTCGCCCATGTTGAACCCGTCGGAAACCCCGGCCGCGATGGCGAAGACATTCTTCAGGGCGCCGCCCAATTGGATCCCTGTGACGTCATCGCTGGTGTAGGCGCGGAAGCTCGAGAGCGAGAACATCCGCTGGAGCGGGTCGAGAAGATCGGTCGACTTCGACCCGATCACCCCTGCCGCGGGGATGCGTTGAGCCACCTCCTCGGCGTGGTTCGGACCTGAAAGGACAGCGGTCCGACACCCGGGCAGAGACTCGGAGAGGACGGTGTCCATCAGCTTCCCGGAGTCGTGCTCGATTCCTTTGGTGCAGGACACCGCGACGATTCCCTCCTTGAGAGTGTGCGATGCCAGACGCAGGGCGACTTCCCGCGTGGCCTTGGAGGGAGTGACGAAAAGGAATATCCCGGCATCGATCGTTTCCGCCAGGTCCCCGGTGGCATAGACATTCGGAGGCAAACGGACGCCGGGCAGATAGGCGCTGTTCGTTCTCCGGGAAACGAGTTCCTCCACAACCTTGGGGTTGTGTCCCCACAGGAGAACCTGGCCGCGGTGTTCCGAGAGGAGAACCGCAAGGGCTGTCCCCCAACCACCGGCTCCGATAATGCTGATTTTTTTGAACATTTTATTTCCCAATCATGACGGGACACGAAGGACACGGAGATACAAGGAAAAACCCGGGCGGGAAGAAGGCTTTTTTTCTGGTCATTGGTTTGTCTCTGTTCTCCGTGATCCCGGTGGCTGAAATGCTTATCGGTGCCCGTTCCCGCTTTTCCGATCGAAGCGTTTTTCCGTTCCCGAGACCAAGCGCTTGATATTGTCCTTGTGGCGCCAGATCGCAAGCCCGCTCATGATTCCCGAGACCACCGCCAACATCGGGTCACACCGCCCGAAAAACCAGGAGTCCGGGCTTCCAAAAACACACAGGAGGACGCAGGCTGTCGGAAGAGTTACTGCCGAGCCAAGCGAAGCGACCGAGACAAAACGAGTCGTGAAAAAAAGCGCGAGCCAAACGAGGAGGCCGGAGACAAAAACCGCGCCGGGAAAAAGCACGAGCATGATCCCGGCCGAAGTGGCGATCCCCTTGCCGCCGTTGAAGCCAAGCCAAACCGGAAAACTGTGACCGACGATGGCAAAGAGCGCGGCGATCACGGCCACATGAACAGGAGAAGCCCCTTGGAACAGGGGAAGACCTGCAACGAGGAACCCGGACAGCACGGCCAGCCCTCCCTTGAAGGCATCGACGGCAAAGACGGCATATCC
Source organism: Terrimicrobiaceae bacterium (assembly GCA_041674265.1). GTDB lineage: Bacteria > Verrucomicrobiota > Verrucomicrobiia > Chthoniobacterales > Terrimicrobiaceae > QYQL01. The sequence goes on along the minus strand of JBAYWC010000001.1, from coordinate 56,002 downwards.
CCACTTCTTCCCGAGCACGCGCAGGGCGTTGGTGGCCCCGATGTTTCCGCTTCCCACAGCGCGCAAATCGACGCCGCGGAACCGCCCCGCGATATATCCGCTCGGAAATGAGCCGATCAGATAGGCCAGACAGGCGGCGGCGACGAAGGCAAGCATGGGTCAGAAATGTCCCGCGGACCATTTCTCCTCAAGAAAAATCCTCGAACAAAATCGTCGCGCTTTCCTTCCCGCGAGTTTCCCCGGGATCACGGCCAGCCCGGCGAAGGCCGCGATTTTCCTTTGCCGCCCATCGAAGGATGATCCCTTGATTCCCAAAGAGTGATGCGTTAGCATCAGATGCATGAGAACCACATTGGATATTGAAGACGACGTTCTTCAAGCGGCCAAGGAGATGGCCGCCAGAGAAAGGAGCACGGCCGGAGGCGTGCTGTCCCGTTTGGCGCGGGCGGGCTTGAACAAAACGGCGTCGAAAGCCGGGAAACAGCGGATGGCGCGCAACGGGGTGCCGGTTTTTTCCGCGAGGCCGGGGGAGGTTGTCACGCTGGAGCATGTTCAAAAACTGATGGACGAAGAAGGCGTCTGAGATGCGTGCCCTGCTCGACGTGAATGTCTTGATCGCGCTGCTGGATGCCGCGCACGCGTTCCATCAGCGCGCCCACGAGTGGTGGGCAAAGAATTCCAGCCGGGGATGGGCGGGTTGCCCGCTTGTTGAAAACGGAGTGGTTCGCATCATGGTCAACCCGGGATATTCCGCCACGCGACGATTTCATGCGGAGGAGATTGTCAACGCGCTCTCCGGGTTCGTGGGCGCGACGGACCATGAGTTCTGGCCGGACAGCCTGACCTTGCGCGACTCCAAATCCTTCGCCCCGGATCGCATCCACGGCGGCAGGCAATTGACGGACCTCTACCTTCTCGCGCTGGCCTCGCGTCACGGGGGGCGGCTGGCGACTTTCGATCAAGGCATCCCGCTGTCTTCGGTCAGGACGGCAAAGCCATCGAATCTGGTCGTTCTGTAGAACCTCCTCACGCGGTCCGGACAAACGGCGGGACCGGGCAATCGAGGGTGTCGGAAATGGCCCGCAAAAATTCGACTTCCTCATCGTTGACCTCCCCGTCCTGCATGACGACCGCTCCGCAGGCGGTCAGGATGGTTCGCTTCACGTCCGGTGCCGCGAGCGCGATTTTGTCCAATGCCGAGTCGAAGGTCTGAAGGTCAATCGCCGCGATGCGCTCCAGCGGAAAAGCCGATGGTTTCACCAGAAGTTCGGAGACACCGGAACGGAACGCCACATCCCGATGGTCCGGTGTCCCCGGATCCACCGAGGCCAGTGCGGACAGCAATATCCCGGCTTCCGGGAGCAGGGGCATGAGGGACTTGTAGGCGACACCGGGGCCGGTCGAGTTCGAAAAGTAAAGATCCAGGTGCCGGATCAGGATTTTTTGCAACGTGTATTCGAAGAGGTGAATCTGGCCGTCCGCCTCCACAAGCTTCCTGACATTGCCGCGGAACAGGGCGTATTGCTCATGCGAGAGGTGCCGGAGCGTGGGGATCGCGATGTCCACCAGGCCCAGGCGCTGGGCGGAATTCAATCCGGGGCGCCGCCCGTAATGGGCGAGGATCTCCGAACGCAGCAGGTCGTCCGCGTCGACGAGCGCGATCTGGCGCCCGCGCATTTTTTCTTCGCCCGAGAGCAGGAGCGAGTAAAGCAGCGCGCAAGCGCCATGAATCTCGCGGCAGGCGGACCTCGCCCCTGTGGGCAGCCCCGCCAGCAAGGCCGCCGCCTCGGCGACTCTCGGCTGTCCCGGCAGAAGGGATTCCGCCAGCCGGGCGCCGATCACGCTTTCCTTTTTTGGGGGAGGAGGCGGGGTCACGGGCGCTCTGGCCTTCGCCGCCGCGATATCGAATCCGGGAGCGATTTCTTCGATCCGCCCCTCAATCGGGGGATGCGTCGCAAACAGCGCCATCCAGGGGTCGCCGATCCCGTTGCCAAAGAACATGTGGCTGGCCTCTTCGGCGCGAGGATTTTCGATCCGCGAGGAAAATTTTGCGATTTTCGCCAGGGCACCGGCAAGCCCTTCGGGATTTCTCGTGTATTGAACGGATGAGGCATCGGCCAGAAATTCCCGCTGCCGGGACACGGCGGCTTTGATCAGCTTGCCAAAGAAAACCCCGATCCATCCCACGAGATAAAGGGCAAGCCCGCCGCCCATGAACACAAAAAAGCTGATGGCCTTGCTCCTTCCGTCCGAGGAATCCGATCTCGGCGCATAGACGCCCATGCGAAGGAGGAATCCGCCGATCAGGGCCAGGAAGAGAATCCCGTTGAGGATGCCGATGAGGCGGATGTTCAGGCGCATGTCCCCGTGCAGGATGTGGCTGAACTCGTGCCCGATCACCCCCTGCAACTCATCGCGTGTGAGACGGTCGATGCAGCCCCTGGTGACCCCGATGGCCGTGTCCCCGGGGCCGTGCCCGGCCGCGAAGGCATTGATGGCCTGGTCTTCCAGCACATAGATTTCCGGCACCGGGACACCGGAGGCAACGGACATTTCCTCGACGACATTGATCAACCGTTGTTCAGCGGGTTCCCGGCTGTTCATGTCCACCGGAGTGCCACCCAACATGGCGGCGACAGCGCGCCCCCCTTTTGAAAGCTCGATGCTCTTCGCGACGCTGCCCAGCACCACCAGGCCGATAACTCCCGCGGAAACCATCAGAAACAACTCGGGGTCCGTTGGCGGAATATCGAGAATCAAAGCGAAAACAATCTGCAGGATCAGGATGATTCCCACCACCGCCAGCAGAAAATAGCAGACCAGCCACTTCGTCTTTTTGCTGGCCCGCGCCTGTTTGTCGAAAAAGTCCATCTCTGTCCGTTACTCGGCTGGCGGAGCCGTCAGGACACGGAAGTCGCCATTCGAATCGCGGTAAAAACCGCGGAGCAAAACCCGGGCGTTTGCGCCGAGTTTGTCGAGGCGCTCGGATTTTGCGAGGTCTTTCCCGGTCCACCCGCCTGCAACCACGCGGCCCCGGCTGTCGATGACTTCGTGCGCGGGTTTCGTGAGCCTGGCATACTCCGCATCCGTGAGGCGGATCGCGTCAAGGTCTTTGACATTGTAAAGCGAGATCCACCAGGCCCCGTAGGCATCCGGCGCGGTCTTGGGGGTGATTTCCAGGGTCATGGAACCGGCTGTTCTGATCCCCCCCCTGAGGGCGAGCGCATAGAGCGCGGCAAGTTCCTCGCGGGTGGTCAAAAATCCCGCGAGATAGGACCGGAGGGTGTGCCGGATTTTTTGGTTGCCGGAGTGGCTCCCATAAATTCCCATCTCCAAACCCGCCGGATCGTTGGGGTCGCCGTAGATGTTCAACTCGATATCCCGGTTCACCCGGAATGATTTGTAGGGAACATTGCGGAATTCCCCCACACCGATCGCCGTGGCCGGGATCTCCACCACGGACTTGATGTTGTCATGCATCCGCAGATCGTTGGCGATCACCCTCCACGAGGGGAGGTCGCCTTTCCGATGGATATCGGTGAAGAGGACGCCGATGTCCGCCTCATCCCGGATCCGGACGATCTCGCTCTTCGGATAGGACTTTTCCCCGAACTCTTCCTGGATCAAAACCGAGTCCGCCGAATTCTTGATGATCAAACCCTTCACCGTGCGTCCGTCCTTGAGCACAATGCTGTCCGGCGCACGAAAACTGTCATCGGCGGCGAAAGCGGCAAGCGGCAGCAGAACGGCTGAAGCAAGAAACGCGCGGGAGTTCATGGTTGAAGTGTGCCCGCAGGACATGTAAAAGGCAAGTGCCAGCAGATGGAGAACCCATGACCCGCAACCTTCCTATCATCCTGACAGCCTGCTCGTGCCTTTGCGGGTGCGTGATGGCCCCCAAGGCCTACAAACACCCCGCCGCCGCGACCGCCAAACCGGCCACCGGAAAATTCTGGTGGGGAACCTCGACGGCCAGCTTTCAAAATGAAGACCGCGGAGTCGCCGCCGGGTCGCCCGAATACTTCAAAACCGACTGGGACATTTTTGCCGAGGAAGGCCACATCCCGCCGCGCGGCGATGAGGCGACATTCTCCTGGACCCGCTTTGACAAGGATGTGGCGGCATTGAAGGAGCTGGGCGTGAACCACTACCGTTTCGGCATCGAATGGGGGCGCGTCGAGCCGAAACCCGGAGTCTTCAACGAAGCCGCGATCCGCCAATACGTGCGGATGGCAAAAACTCTCCGCTCGGCGGGCATCGAGCCGGTGGTCACGCTTTGGCACTTCACTTTTCCGGACTGGCTCTACGACTCGAAAAACAAGGCGAAGTCGGATTTCCTGCACCCGGATGTGGAGGCGGCCTGGAATGTCTATGTGCGCAAAATCGTGGGCGCTCTCGCGCCTTATGTGAAGGGTTACGTCCCGCAGAACGAGCCGAATGGCGACCTGTATATCGGCTACTTCGGAGGCCACTGGCCGCCCGGGTTGCTGCTCACTCCCGGTGCTTTGAAGAAGGCCACAAAGGTGGCCGTCCGCATGTTCCGCGACGCGGCTGCCATCATCCGCAAAGACCGCCCGGATGCCGTGATCATGGGCATCTATTCCATCCCGAACTGGCGCCGGAACTTCATCCAGGATCCGACCCGGTTCGTTTACAACATGATGATGCACCAGAACTGGGACCACCTCGACCAGGTTGTGGACACGATGGATGTCATCGGCGTGAATTATTATTACTCCCAGGATGCCTCCGCTCTCCGCTTCATCAAGCGCCCGCACGGCGAACTCACCTCGAACTACACCCAGAACGGCTGGGAAATCGATCCCGAGGGCTTCTACGAGACGCTCATAAACGTCCACAAACGCTACGGCAAGCCGGTCGTCGTCTCCGAAAATGGGATCGGCACCCAGAGCGAGCAGAAAAAAATCCGGTACTTCCGCGAGCACGTGAACCAGATGCGCCGCGCCATGAACGACGGCGTCGATGTCCGCGGGTATTTCCCCTGGACCCTGATCGACAACTACGAATGGGCGGAAGGCTACGCCGCGAACTTCGGCCTCACCCATGTGGACAAGGCAAAAATGCGGCTCGTGATCGAACCCTCGGGCGGGTGGTTCCAAAAATTCCTCCGGGCCAACCCGGAGCCTTAGCCCGGCTAAATCGGAATCGTGTTCACCAAGCGCTTTTCGAGCTGCTCCCGAAGAAACATATAGAATTGCGGGTTGCGCAGCGCCAGGATTTCGATGGCCGCCATGGCCGCGTTCGCGGGTTCGATGACTGTGGTAACGGGGACGTTCGACGGTGCCCGCAGCGACGACCACACGTCTTCCGGGAAGTCCTTGAAGCTTGCCGGGACGGTGATCACAGGAACAGTCGTCGAGGCCGCCAGGGTCGGGCCGGCGCCATTCGATCGCCCAATGAAGGCAATCACCACGGTATCGGGCACCTGCTGCACAAGCCGGTGGAGCTCGCCCAGTCCGCGGACCGGCTCCTTGTGGATCGAGCAGGTCGAGGCCGTGAGTTTCAGGAGGCAGCCGGCTGTCGAACCTCCGCACAACTGATCGAGCGCTTGGACCACCGGCGCGACATCGTCCTGGTCGGACCCGCGCCAGATGATGACCTGCTGGACCGGCAGGCGGAAACGGTCGGTGATCCCGGCGACGCGGTGGTATTTCTCCGCGACGTCATCGAGCTTGCCGCCGTCACGGTAGGCTTGTTTGTCGATGTAGGCGCCGTTCTCGATCACCCGCCAGGAGTCGTTGTCGATCACGTCGGCAAGAAGCAGCGTTCCATCCTTTGTCAGACCGAACTCGACCTTGAAGTCCACAAGTGTCCGCCCTTCAAGTTGCCAGGACTTCTCGAGGATGAGGAAGGCGCGCCGGGCGATCTTCTGGATTTCCGCAAAATGTTTCGCTTCCCCGGCATGGCTGAAAACCTCATTTTCCTGAAGAATCAGGAAGGGCTTCTGCCCGTGGATCGGCTTCGACGGCTCGTAAAGGGCAATCGCTCCCTCCGGGCATTCCATGAGCGGGTCGTCGCAGAGGAGCCCGTGTTCCTTCCACTTTCGGCCACTCGTCTTGAGGAAGAACTCCACGAGAAGCCTGGGGAAGAGGTGGCCTTTGGCGAGGCCAGGCATCCGCTTGAGATAGGACCCATGAGCTTCCCGTCGGACCACCACTTCATAGGGCAGCATTTGGCATCGCGGAGCGAGGAACGTTTTTGCATCGACCTGCTCCTCGAAGGCCACGGGAATCCCGCAGGCTTTGAGGAGCCGGAACACGTTGCATGTCGTCCGGGTCGCGTGCGCGGCCTTTCCCTCGATGAGATCATGCTTGGCCCCGTCACCGGCCGTGATGTCGTCCTTCGAGAGGATCAACACCTTCTCCGGGGCCTGCTTTGCCGCGAGAATGATTTTGGTTTTGCCTTCGGCGATCAGGTCGCCGCCGACGGGGATTTCTTTTTTTTGTGTCATTGGGACCTTCTTTTTGTTCGGCGATATCGCGCCGCTGAGCATGCGCGGCACAATGCCGTTGGGGTACGCCCCGAAACAAGCACAAATAGAACAGGCTTTCCCCTTACCATCCGAGACACTTGGATTTCCTTGCTATGCCGAGTGACAGTTTGCGCTGGCCGCGAATCCTTAACTCGGGAAAGTCATCCGCGGTTCGGGCGGGCTGCGCAAGGTGCGATGGGCGCTCGCAGGACGCGAGCAAGAGCGGCGGTGTCCGGGCAATCTACGACTGGCGGGTTGCCGACAAATCTCAGGAGCGCGCGCTCCCTCCGTGGAAGCTGGAGATCTTGCTGATGAAGCGGTGAGAGCGAGGCAGCGGCTCGGGTTGTCGCAAGATACTTTTGCCGCTCTCCTCGGCGTGAGCTCCGGCACGCTCCGGGGTTGGGAGCAGGGCCGTCGGCAGCCCACCCGTGCCGCGCGCGTGCTCCTGCGTGTGGCGGCCCAACATCCGGAAGCCGTGCTGGCGGCCGCGAAAATTGTGGCTTGAGGCAGGGCGACATCCCCCATCATGCGAAACTCCCATTCCCGCTTTCGCTTTTCCACAAGCATGCTCTATTCCCCGCATGAACTCGATCACCACTCTTTTCCTCGACATCGGCGGCGTGCTCCTGACCAACGGATGGGATACGGCGCTCCGCAAACAGACCGCCGAACATTTTCATGTGGACTACACGGAATTGGACCACCGGCACCGCGTGACGTATGACACCTACGAGGAAGGGAAAATGTCGCTGGAGACCTATCTCCGCCAGATCATCTTCTTCGAGCCCCGGAGCTTCACCGCGGCGGATGTCAAAAACTACATCCTCGAACAGGCCAAACCCTACCAGGACATGATCGATCTCATGCACCGGCTGAAGGCGGTCTACGGACTGAAAATCGCGGTGGTCAGCAACGAGGGACGCGAAATCGCCGAGGACCGGATCGCCCGGTTCCATCTCAAGGACTTCGTCGATTTCTTCATTGTCTCCGCCTTTGTGCATTTCAGAAAACCGGATCTCGATATTTACCGCATGGCCCTTGATGTCGCCCATGTCCCCCCGCAGCAGGTCGCCTATATCGAGGACCGTCCGCTCCTCTGCGAGGTGGCGTCCGAGCTCGGGATCCACAGCGTCCTGAACCGCGATGCCGCCGAAACCCGGCAGATTCTCGCCGGCCTCGGTCTCGCGCTCTGAGTTCAGTTTTTTTTGTTCATCGCGGCGGTGAACCAATCGCCCTGCGGGGGCTGGCCTTTTCCCCCGCCATGCCGTTGCACATCCCTGGCATTTCCTTCGCTGCGGCGTTCGCCGGGTTTGGCCCGGACCAGGTCGGCTTTGGTTTTCATCGAGAGGGCGATCCGCTTGCGGGCGAGATCCACCTCCTGGACCGTGACCTGCACGCGCTGCCCGACTTTCACGATGTCCGACGGGGTTTTCACAAACTGGTCGGAGAGCTGGCTGATGTGAACCAGTCCGTCCTGGTGGACGCCGATGTCCACGAACGCGCCGAAGGCCGTCACATTGGTGACGATGCCGGGGAGCTTCATCCCCGGCTCCAACTGCTCCATTTTTTCCACGCCTTCGGCGAACTGGAAGACCTCGAATTTCTGGCGCGGATCGCGGCCGGGTTTCGCGAGTTCCTGGAGAATATCGGTGAGGGTGGGGAGCCCGACTTCTTCGGTCACATACTTCTTGGGGACGATCTTTCCGCGCAGCGCGCCGTCCTTGAGCAAGTCCGCCACGCCGCAGCCGAGATCCCGCGCGATGGTGTCGAGGAGCGGGTAGCGCTCCGGGTGGACCGAGCTCGCATCGAGCGGATTTGAGCCGTCGCGGATCCGGAGGAATCCGGCCGCCTGCTCGTAGGCTTTGGGCCCGAGGCCCGCGACCTTGAGGAGTTCCTGGCGGGAAGCGAACGGCCCGTTCTTGTCGCGGTGTTCGACGATGCTGGCCGCCGTGCGGGAATTCAGCCCCGAGACATAGCCGAGCAGGTGCTTGCTGGCGGTGTTCAACTCGACGCCCACGCTGTTCACGCACGAGATCACCGTGTCATCGAGCGAGCGCCGCAGCGCGCCCTGGTCGACATCGTGCTGGTATTGGCCGACGCCGATGGATTTCGGGTCGAGCTTGACCAGCTCCGCCAGCGGGTCCATGAGCCGGCGGCCGATGGACACCGCGCCGCGGACCGTCAGGTCCAGATCCGGGAATTCCTCCCTCGCCACCTCGGAGGCCGAATAGATCGAGGCCCCGGATTCGTTGACGACGACGACAGGGATCGAGCCCGGCAGCTTGCATTTGTTGACGAAGGCCTCGGTCTCGCGGGAAGCGGTTCCGTTCCCGATCGCAATCGCCTCGATCTGGTATTTTTTGGCGACCGAATGCAGGAACTCCGCGGCCTCGAGTTGTTCGCGGGCGCTCTTTTCCGGATAGATGACATCGTGGTAGAGGAGCTTGCCCTGCCGGTCCAGAACCGCGATTTTGCAGCCTGTGCGGAATCCCGGATCGATGGCCATCATGTTTTTCCGGCCCAGCGGGGAGGCCAGGAGCAGTTCCCTGAGATTCTCGGCAAAGACCCGGATCGCTTCCTCGTCGGCTTTCTTTTTGAAAAACATCCGAGCCTCGGCTTCCATCGCGAATCCGAGCAGGCGTTTGTAAGAGTCCTCGGCAGCAAGCCGCACCTGCTGCGACGCGGGCGAGTTGCCGGCGACGAATTGCGAGACCAGGATCGCGACCGCCTCGTCCTCCGGGGGAGTCAGACGGGAATACAGGAACCCCTCCGACTCGCCGCGGCGGATCGCCAGAATCCGGTGGGAGGGCGAGTTGGCGGCAGGCTCGCTCCAATCGAAGTAATCCTTGAATTTTGCGCCTTCCTCCTCTTTTCCAAAGGCCACTTTCGATTTGATGGCGCCTTTCGTGAGATAGAGCGCGCGAAGTTTGGCGCGGGCTGCCGCATCGTCGTTGATCCTTTCCGCAAGGATATCGCGGGCTCCCGCGAGGGCGGATGCGGTGTCCGGGACTTCCTTTTCCCCGTCCACAAAAGCCGCCGCCTCCGCTTCCGGATCCGTGGCGGCGTCCTGCGCCCAAAGAACCTCCGCGAGCGGTTCGAGGCCGCGTTCCTTGGCGATGGTTGCCTTCGTGCGTTTCTTCGGGCGGAAAGGCAGGTAGATGTCCTCGAGTGCCGTCAGTGTCCCGGCAGCGGCGATTTTGGTTTTGAGTTCCTCGCTGAGAAGTTTGCGTTCCTCGAGGGAGGAGAGGATCGCCTCGCGGCGTTTGTCGAGTTCGGCGAGCTGTTCCAGCCGGTCCCGGATCGCGGTGATCTGGACTTCATCCAGCTCGCCGGTCCTTTCTTTGCGGTATCGCGCGATAAACGGAACGGTTCCCCCCTCTTCCAGCAGGACCGCGGTGGCCGCGACCTGACGGGGCTGGAGATTCAGTTCTTTGGTGATTTTGACAATGTGGTGCTCGATCATTTTTTGGAGAAAAGGTGCGACATGATGCGCGACGCCGTGGCGGAGTCAATCGCCCGGTGGCAGATATTTTCAATAACGCTGAACCGTCAAGGGGGGCGCGATTGACGTGGTGGGCTGGGAAGATATATTTCAAAGGAATGTCCGAGAGTGCGCAACGTCCGCCATGGGTTCCCGATGAGGGGGGCGCGGAGTTCGCGACATCGGTGATGCCGGGCGTTTCCCACCCGCAGCGGAAACCGGCGACTGTCTCCCGTTTCCGCCGCCCGCCCGGGGTTGACGAATTGGTTGGAGGCATTTTTGCCGGCGAGCGCGCGCTTGTGTCCCGGGCGATCACGCTCGTGGAGAGCAATGCTTCCGCCCACCGGCCGCTGGCCCGCGAGATTCTCCGCCGCATCGGCGAACATCCGGGCTTCGCGCACCGCGTCGGGATTTCCGGAGTTCCCGGAGCGGGGAAAAGCACGTTCATCGAGGCGTTGGGCAATCATCTTTGTGATGCCGGACGCAAGGTCGCGGTTCTGGCCGTGGACCCGAGCAGTTCGCTGACACGGGGCAGCATCCTCGGGGACAAGACCCGCATGGAGACGTTGTCACGCCGGGACGAGTGCTTCATCCGGCCGTCCCCTTCGGGCGGCGCGCTCGGAGGCGTCACACGGAAGACCCGGGAAACCATCGCGGTCTGCGAGGCGGCGGGATTCGATGTGGTGCTCATCGAAACCGTGGGCGTCGGGCAGAGCGAAATCGCCGTGCGCGCGATGGTCGATTGCTTTCTCCTCATCCTCATCGCCGGGGCGGGGGACGAACTCCAGGGGATGAAAAAGGGGATTTTTGAAATCGCGGACATCCTGCTGGTGAACAAGGCGGACGGCGAAAACAAGATCCGGGCCGAGGCGACGCGGCAGGAGTTCGATCGCGTCATGAATTTCCTGAGCCCGGCCACCGAAGGCTGGAAACCGCCGGTGCTTGCCGCCTCCTCGGTCGCGCGCACCGGGATCCTGGAAGTCTGGCGCGCCGTGGACAAATATTTTGCCCATGTGGAAGCGGACGGGGATTTCGACCTTCGCCGTCGCGAGCAGGCGATCGCGTGGTGGCAATCGCTCGTCGAGCAGGAATTGCGTGTCCGGTTCCTGAGCGATCCGCATGTTGCGGAGTTGTCCGCGTCTTTGGAGGCTGATATCCTTTCCGGACGTTTGGCTCCCTCGCTGGCGGCCGAGGAACTGCTCGATCATTCCGGACTCCGGAAAACCCCATGAACACAAAACTTCTCTCCATCCTTGCAGCCCTTGCCGCGGGAGCCCTGGGCGGTTTCGCGATTGGCCGCGGCACGGCGCCAACCGCTGCCGCCCCCTCGAACGCACCCCTTGGAAATTCCGCTATTGCTCTGGCGAGCGGCTCTCTCTCGCCCGAGAACGCGACCGGGTCCACTCAGGCATTGACCCCCTCCCAGGGCGTCGCGCCCAAGCCGATCACCGCCGCCGAACTGCAGGACGTGTTCGCGGTCATGGAAGCGCCCGGATATCGCGGAGCGTCTGACTTGCGCAAAATGGCCGACTTGCAGGACCGCCTGAAAGTTTCGGACCTCGCATCGATCGCCGCGACCCTGTGCGCCTCCGCGACCGCCCCGAATCGTATGTCGGGATTTTTTCTCGTGATGTCCACCTATGCGGAACAAGACCCCCAGGCCGCATGGAATCTGGCTTTGGGGATCAAGGGCGCCCTCCGTCAGAACGCCCTCTCGGTCATCATTTCCGCCATGGCGGCCAGGGATCCGTCCCGCGCCATCGCAATGGCCGATGGCATTGGAGAGCCCCAACTCAAGCGCCAGCTCCGTTCGGCGGCGATCATGAACATTGCACAAAAAGATCCGCAGAAAGCTCTCAGTCTGGCTTTGGATGGCAAGGGGGGCGACGAGGGGGACTTTCCCGTTTCCATGATTTTTCATAATTGGGCGCGGAAAGATCTGGAGGGAGCCAAGGCGGCAATCGGCCGCCTCTCGGGCCGCCAGGCCGACCAGGCACGGCAAGCGCTCTTTTCGGCGCTCGCCCAGCAGGATCCCAAAGCCGCGTGGGATTATGCCCTCACGATGCCTCCCGCCGGAGAGATCTATCAGGATGCGCGGATTCAGGTGGTTCAGCAGTGGGCGCAAACTGACCCCCAGGCCGCGCTCAAGGCCGCTCTCTCGATATCCGACACACGGTTGCGCGGGCCGGCGATGAGTTCGGCGATCAACTCTTGGGCGCGGAGCGATTTCAGCGGGGCCTTGAAATATGCCGTTTCCGTGGACGATTCGACCCTGCGCGCGGACCTCCTCCAGAACCTCAGCGGCAGCTCCCAGGGCAATCGCAAAGAACTCTTGGGCGCGGTGCTCGATCACATGCCTCCGGGCGACAGCTTCCGAAACGCCGTCTCCAATCTTTTTTCCAGCTGGGCGCGGGAAAATCCCACGGAAGCAGCGGCTGCGGTTTCGCAACTCCCGGCGGGAAGCGTTTTCTCGAATGCCGCCAGCCAAATCGCTTCCCAGTGGGTTCGCAATGCCGCCAACAAGCGGGAGGTTTTCGACTGGGCGCGGACACTTCCCGAGGGGGAGGCGAGAAACAACAGCCTGTCTTCGGTCTTCGGCGAATGGAGCAGTTCCGACCCGCAGGGAGCTCTGAAAGCGCTGGACTCCCTTTCCCCGGAAGACAGAAAAACCGCGTCCAGAGCCCTGGCATCCGGCTGGAGCCGCAACTCGCCGGAAGCCGCGCTTCGATGGGCCTCAACGATGGCCGATGCCGGGGAGCGGAGTTCGACCGTGCAGATGGCGGTCTCCCAATGGGCGAACACCGCGCCGGATGCCGCCGCCCGGTATGTCGAACGTCTCCCGGAGGCGGAACGTTCGGGACCCATGCAGGCGGTCCTGAACAGTTGGGCTTCCAAGGACACCGAAGCCGCCGCCGCGTGGCTCGACAAACAGGCCCCGGGCCCATCCAAGGACGGCGCGCTCCGCGCGCTCTCCAGAAAAATCGCGCAGGAAGATCCCGAGGCCGCTCTCACGTGGGTAGCCGGGATCACCGACGAAAAGGAACGCCTCCGCCAGACGGAAAATATCGCGCGGGAATGGGTCCGCCAGGATCCGGCCGTGGCCCGATCCTGGATCTCCACCTCGAAACTCCCCGAAGAGACCCGCAACAAACTGCTCAAATGACCATCGACGAACGCCTCGAAAAATTCCTCTCCCGCGAACCCCGGCTTTCCGAGGCGGCCTTCATCGCCAAAGATGCGCGGATCATGGGCGATGTCCGCCTCGCGAAGGATTCGAGTGTCTTCTACGGATCGGTGCTGCGCGGGGACATCGAGTCGATCATCATCGGCGAGGGCTCGAACGTGCAGGACGGATCCATCATCCATCTCGCCGATGACCTCCCCGCGATTGTCGGCGCGTATTGCACCATCGGTCACGGGGCGATTGTCCACGCCTGCACGGTGGGTGACGAATGCCTCATCGGCATGCGCGCCGTCGTGCTGGATGGCGCGGAAATCGGGGACCAGTGCCTGGTCGCCGCCGGATCCGTCGTCACGCCCCGCACGAAAATTCCCGCCGGTTCGATGGTCATGGGAACCCCCGCAAAAGTCGTCCGCCCGCTCCGCCCCGAAGAACGGGACGGCCTCCGCGCCTGGGCGGAGAAATACATCCATGTCGCCCGCGCCCACGCCGCGTTGCAGGAGAACACGCGCGACCCGCGGGTGCCGCCGACCGGGTCGGGCTGATTTTTTGGTTTGAGGGGAGAAGGGAGGCGCCCCGGTGTATTCCAGTGAGCGAGCGGGAGGAGAGTTTTTGAAAAATCGGCAAGGACCGACAAAAAGTTCTTGCTATTGTTGCAGATATTAGATTTACTAATAATACATTTTTATGAGCGCTGCTATTCAAAAAATTGATCATTTGGGGATCGCGGTAAAATCCATTGAAGCGGTCCTGCCTTACTACGAAAAAACCCTGGGATTAAAATGCGAACACATCGAGGAAGTGCCGTCCCAGAAAGTGCGCACGGCCTTTTTCTCCTGCGGGGAGGTGCATCTCGAGCTTCTGGAGCCCACCGATCCGGAGAGCCCCATCGCGAAGTTCATCGCCGACCGGGGGGAGGGGATCCACCACATCGCGTTTGCGACAACCGACATCACGGGACAGCTCGCGCAGGCCAAGGAATCCGGCGCACGCCTGATCCACGAGGTCCCTTTTGACGGGGCCGGCGGGAAGCTGGTCGCCTTCCTCCACCCGAAGAGTTCGTTCGGCGTCCTGACCGAATTCTGTCAACCCAAACCCGGCGCCTGTTCCTGCGCGCACTGATATTATGGCCATCAAAAAAGAATTTCTCGAAGAACTGGAAACCCGTCGCGGGAAGGTGCTCGCCGGGGGCGGGCAGGACAAGCTGGAGGCCCGCCGCAAGAAGGGTCTCATGACGGCGCGCGACCGCCTGGACAACCTCTTCCAGCAGGGGACGTTCATGGAGTTTGGAATGCACGCCCAGCATGCCTGTCACAATTTCGGCATGGAGAAGAAGGAGCTTCCCGCCGACGGCGTGGTGACCGGCACGGGGTACGTGGGCGACCGCCCGGTGGCCGCCTACAGCGAGGATTTCACGGTGGCGGGAGGATCGCTCGGAAGCATGCATGCGCAGAAGATTTGCGACATCATGGATTTTGCCCAGCAGTCCGGCATGCCGGTGGTCTGCTTCAACGATTCCGGCGGAGCCCGCATCCAGGAAGGCGTCGAGTCGCTCTCCGGCTACGGCAGGGTCTTTTTCAAGAATGTGTATCTCTCCGGCGTGGTTCCGCAGATCGCGGTGATCGCGGGTCCCTGTGCGGGGGGCGCGGCCTATTCGCCGGCTCTCACGGATTTCCAGATCATGGTCAAGGATCAGGCGAACATGTTCATCTGCGGGCCGGAAGTCATCCTGGCGGCGACCGGCCAGAAATGCACGATGGCCGAGGTCGGCAGCGCGGCCGCCCATGCGACGATCAGCGGGAACATCCACTTTGTCGCCGAGAACGACGCGCATGCGGTCGCGATCGTGCAAAAGCTCCTCTCGTTCATCCCGTCGAACAACATCATGGACCCCCCGCACGACCTGGCGGTCCCGCTCGTGCTTGACGAGGATCCGGAGATGGATGAACTCGTGCCCGACGACGCGAAGAATCCCATCGACGTCAAGGCGGTGATCGCCCGCCTCGTGGACAACGCCGACTTTTTCGAGGTCCAGATGGATTTCGCGAAGAACATCGTCGTCGGGTTCGCCCGGATCCAGGGAGTGGTCGTCGGCATCATCGCCAACCAGCCGAAATTCAAGGCCGGCGCGCTCGACATCGACGCCTCGGACAAGGCGGCCCGTTTCATCCGTTTCTGCAACATTTTCAACATCCCGATCGTGACGCTCGTGGACACCGGCGGATTCCTTCCCGGCGTCGCCCAGGAACGCGGCGGCATCATCCGCCACGGGGCGAAGATGCTCTTTGCCTATGGGGCGGCGACGGTGCCGAAGATCACGGTCATCCTGCGGAAAGCCTACGGCGGGGCCTATCTCGCCATGTGCAGCCAGGATCTTGGCGCGGATCTCGTCTTCGCGTGGCCGACGGCCGAAATCGCCGTCATGGGTGCCGAGGGCGCGGTCAAGATTCTCTACAAGCGGGAAATCGAAAAGGATCCCGCCTGCGAGGGCAAGCTCATCGCCGATTACCGCGCGAAATTCGCCTCGCCCTACCAGGCGGCCGGCAAGGGAATGATCACCGACGTGATCCGTCCCGCCCAGACGCGGGCGATGGTGGCCATGGCGCTCCGCAACACGCTTTCCAAACGCGAGACCCGGCCGCCGAAGAAACACGGCAACATTCCTCTCTGATGACACCGGAGGCATGGCTGGTCGGGGAGGCTGCGGCAACGCCGACCGATTGGGGGCTGCTGCTCGTCATTCTTGGAGGCATCTTCCTGTTCATGTTGCTCGTGCGGGTTGTCGGTTTGATTCTCGCGGCGACGCATCCCGTCCCCCCATTGGTGGCGAAGGGAACCGGTAGCGCGACGGATCCGGAAAGATCCCGGGAGCCCGATCCGAAAATCCTCGCGATCATCGCGGTGGCGGTGAGCGAGGTCCTGGGACAGCCGCACCGGATCGTGGCGGTGAAAAAAGCCCCGTCCGTGGAGTCTCTCATGCAGCACTGGTCGATGGAAGGCCGCCGCGCCATCTACTCCTCGCACAAATTCCGATGAACTCCGCTCTCTTTGTCACATTCTTCATCGCGGGACTCGCGTTCGCGCTCTCGATGCTCGTCGCCGCGATGATCAAGCTCGTTTACTATACGGTCCGCTTTTTCACCGCGATCAAGGAGCCGAAATCATGAGCGGCCACGACGTGCTCAGCCTGTTCCAGGGAATCCAGACGCTTGTCGAGGCTCCTCCGGTGATCACGGTCGCGCGCATCGGCTTCATGGTCCTCGGGATGTTCCTCGTCTATCTCGGGAAAAAAGGGGTGCTCGAGCCGCTGCTCATGGTTCCGATGGGGCTGGGCATGTCCGCCGTGAATGCGGGCGTCCTGGTGCTCGACAACGGCAAGGCGGGCACGCTTTTTCTCGACCCGTTGGTGACCGATCAGGAGCATCTTTTCAGCCTGCTCCAGATCGATTTCCTGCAGCCCATTTACACGCTCATGTTCAGCAACGGGCTGATTGCCTGCTTTGTTTTCATGGGCATCGGGGTGCTGCTCGATGTCGGCTACGTGCTGGCGCGTCCGTTTTTGAGCATGTTTCTCGCGATTTGCGCGGAGCTCGGCACGGTGGCGGTCTTCCCGATCGCGGTCGCGCTCGGCTTCAGCTACAACGACGCGGCCTCGGTGGCGATGATCGGCTGCGCCGACGGCCCGATGGTCCTCTACACCTCGCTCATGCTGTCGAAGGATCTGTTCGTTCCGATCGGCGTGGTGGCCTATCTGTATCTCGGTCTCACCTACGGGGGCTATCCCTACCTCATCAAATTCCTCGTTCCCGCCAAGCTGCGGGCGCTTCCGATGGTCGAAAAAAAGGTGCTCGTCGTCACCTCGGCCGAGAAGCTCGCATTTGCGGTCGTGGGCTGCACGGTTCTCTGCCTGCTGTTTCCCGTGGCTGCCCCGCTGTTTTTCTCCCTCTTCCTCGGTGTTGCGGTGCGCGAGGCCGGGTTGCACTATTTTGTGGATTTCATCGGCGGTCCCCTGCTCTACGGGGCGACGCTTTTCCTCGGCCTCATCCTCGGCGTGCTTTGCGAGGCGGCGACGATCCTGAGCCCGAAGGTTCTCCTCCTGCTCATTTTGGGCATGGTCGCCCTCCTGCTCTCCGGGATCGGAGGCATCGTCGGCGGCTACCTCGTCTATTTTTTCGGTGGCCGGAAGTTCAACCCCGTCATCGGGATCGCCGGGGTGAGCTGCGTGCCGACCACGGCGAAGGTCGCCCAGAAATCCGTCTCCGAAGTCGCCCCGAATGTCGTCATCCTGCCGGTGGCGCTCGGGGCCAACATCAGTGGCGTCATCACATCCGCGATCCTCACCGGCATCTACGTCACCATCATCCCCCATTTGATCAAATGAACAACCTGGAACGATTCGGCCCCTGGATCACCGGCCTGGTCCTCTGCTTCGGGGGAGTCCTGCTGGTGCGGGTTCCCGCCCTCCGGGAAACTTCCTGGCTGGCTCCGGCAGCCGGTTACCTGCTCGCCGGGCTCGGGCTGCTGCGCATCGCGCTGGGCGTCCGCTCCCGGATCGACCGCTGCGGCAAGGACTGAACCCAGATTCCAATCCCATGACCAAACGACTCCGCATCACCATCAATGGCGAACGCTTCGAAGTGACGGCCGAGGTCCTCGATGAGGGCGGCCTTTCCGCACCGGCGCCCGCCGCTCCCGTGGCCTCATCCGCCCCCGTTTTGGCCGCGCCCCCGCAGCCCGCTTCTCCCGCAAATGGCGGCGGGGCCACCGTGGTCAGCCCGATGTCCGGAAAGCTCGTCAGCTACTCCGTCAAGGTCGGTGACGAGGTGGCGATCGGCGATCAACTCGCCATCGTCGAGGCCATGAAAATGAACACGTATGTGATGGCCGAGACCGGTGGCACGGTGCAGGAGCTGCTCGCGAATCCCGGCGAGGGGGTCGAGGAAGGGCAGGCGATTCTTGTTGTGAAGCAAACGGCGTAAAGAGTGGAACCAAAAGCTGTGCCCACCGCATCCGCCATGTTATTTTTCCTGGCCACTGAATCGCGCTCCATGCCGTTGCCACTCTTGCCAGGTGAGACGCTGATCCCCCTATTGCCTTGGCCGGCCAATCCTGCAAAGATCATTTTATGAAAAAGCTACGTGTGACAGTTGACGGAAAAACGTTCGAAGTCGTTGTGGAATCCCTCGATGAGCCGAGGACATCCGCGCCTTTGGCGGCCCCCGTTCCGGCCTTCCACCAGACAAGTGTTGCGCCTCCGCCCGCGTCGGCTCCCAAGCCATCCGCTTCGCCTGCAGCCGGCGCCGGCGCCGTGACCAGCCCCCTTGCCGGGCGCATTGTTTCGATCGATTGCCAGGTGGGACAGAAGGTGGTTTCCGGCTCCCAGCTTGCAACTGTCGAGGCCATGAAGATGAACACGTTTGTCTATGCGGAGAGCGGGGGAACAGTAGCCGCAATCCATGCCAATTCCGGTGATGCTGTCGAGGAGGGGCAGGTTTTGGTCACGCTTTCCTAAGGTTTCTTTAAAATGAACTCCCTTTTCGCGGCTATTGCAGAATCCTTGAAATTCGAAACTGCGATGCTTCTCCTCGTGATTGCGGGACTCTTGGTTCTCGCAAAAATCGTGTCCGATCTGCGGGCCGAAGTTCGCGGCCTGCGCAATGCGCCTGACCAAGAAAACAAGCCGCTCCCAAGCCCGCCGCCCGTCCGTGCGGTAGCGCCTTCGGATATTCCAGCGGATGTTTTTACCGCCATCGCGAGCGCGGTTTATTGCACGCTGGGAGACAACCACCGGATTGTCTCGGTCAGCCCTGCGGAATCCCTGATGTGGTCCCGCGAGGGCCGACGCAGCATCTTCCGCTCCCACACGTTCCGCTAAGCCCATGCGCCGATTCGAGAAGCCCACACAACCGCGGTTGATCGTCCTGCCCGGACACTGACGCACATGGATCCGGTGACATTGCTCTGGGTGATTTTCGCCGCGACGGTTCTCGTGGTCTGCGCGCTCGATCTCTTCGTCATCACACACCGCCATTCGGCGGTCGGGGTGGCTTCCGCGCTGCGCTGGACGGGGCTCTGGATCGCCGTGGCACTCGGATTCGGGGCACTCGTTTACTATTTGCACCCCCGGGGGCCGGAGATCTCGCTGCTTTTTGTCACCGGATATCTCACCGAGTATTCGCTCTCGGTGGACAACCTTTTTGTGTTCATCCTGATCTTTTCGCTGATGGATGTCCGGGATTTCGCCCAGCCCAAGCTCATCAAGCTGGGTATCCTGCTCTCGATCGTGCTGCGGGTCGTGTTCATTCTTTTCGGGGTCGCCCTGGTGCAGCATTTCCACTGGCTGATTTCGCTTTTCGGGGCGCTCCTCATCTGGACCGCATGGAAAATGCTCACGTCCGGCGAGGACGAACACATTGACCCGAAGAGCAATCTCTTCTACCGCATCGCCGCGCGGGTTTTTCCGCTTTACAGTGGCGACCCGTCCACCAGACGGCTCGTTGTCAGGCACGAAGGCCGGCTTTGCATCACGCCGCTCTTCCTGGTGTTCCTTGTCATCGGCAGCACGAACGTCGTCTTCGCGCTGGACTCGATTCCCGCGATCATGGGCATCAGCCAGGATCCCTTTGTCGTCGTCACCTCCAGCGTCTTTGCCGTTCTGGGCCTGGGATCGCTCTTCTTTGCGATCCGGGGAGTGATGGCCATGTTCAAGTTCCTGCAGCACGGCGTGAGCATCATTCTTTTTTTCATCGGCGCAAAGATGATCGCTGATCTTTACGAGCCTGCCGGCCACTGGTTCAAGGAAAACCTCTTCGTCCCGCTGCTCGTGATCGCTGTCGTCCTCGTCGTGTCGATCGTGCTCTCCGTGTGGCATAACCGTGTGTATCCCGAGGAGAAAATCCAATCCCCGAACTCATGAACAACCTGGCATTCGGACTCACCATGCTGATCGTGGGGATGGGCGGAACGCTGGCGACCTTGTTCCTCCTCACGCTCGCCATCCGCGCCCTGGCCGCTTTTTTCCCGGTCCGCCCTGGTGAAAAGGAGGACAAGTGATGGGCGACGCGATCCTGAACGCGCTGGGCGCGCTGTTCGAGGGCGTGCGGTTTCTGTTCTCGCACGGCGGACCGAATGCGATCATGATCGCGGTCGCGTGCGTGATGTTCTGGCTGGCGATCGCGAAGGGAGTCGAGCCGCTCCTGCTCCTCCCGATCGCGTTCGGATGCCTTCTGGTGAATCTGCCGTTGAGCGAGGTGATGGCGGCGGGCGGGGTCCTCAAGACGCTCTATGACTTCGGCATCGGCAACGAACTT
This sequence comes from Terrimicrobiaceae bacterium, assembly GCA_041674265.1. Taxonomy (GTDB): domain Bacteria; phylum Verrucomicrobiota; class Verrucomicrobiia; order Chthoniobacterales; family Terrimicrobiaceae; genus QYQL01. Next base: position 35,537 of record JBAYWC010000001.1, on the reverse strand, counting down.
TTTCCTCTTCTGATTTTCGTGGGAATCGGATCGATGACGGATTTTACGCCGCTTCTCGCCAATCCCAAACTGCTCTTGTTCGGAGCTGCCGGCCAGCTCGGCATCTTCCTCACGCTCCTGCTCGCGCTGGCACTCGGATTCTCCAAGGAAGAAGCCGTCTCGGTGGCGGCCATCGGGGCCTGCGACGGGCCTACGGTTATTTTCGTTTCGAACATGTTCGCGGGACTGGGAAAAATTCCGACCGCGATGGTCGGGGCGCTGGCCGTCGCGGCGTATTCCTACATGGCCCTGGTCCCGGTGATCCAGCCGCCGATCATGCGCCTCCTCACGACCCGCAGGGAACGCGCGGTGAAAATGCCCAGCCCGAAAGGCAAGGTCTCAAAAGCCGCTCTCATCGCATTTCCCGTGGTGGTCACCGCCATCACCGGAATCATCGCGCCGCAGGGCCTTCCCCTGATGGGCATGATCATGCTCGGAAATTTCATGAAGGTCAGCGGCGTGGTGCCGCGCCTGGCGAATGCCGCGGAAAACGAGATCGCGAACATCGCCACGCTCTTTCTCGGGCTGGCGATCGGCGGGACGATGGCCGGCGCGCAATTTCTCACGCGGGAGACCCTCATGGTCTTCGGACTCGGACTGGTGGCGATCACCATCGACACCGTCGGCGGCATCCTTCTCGGCAAGGCCTGGTATCTTCTCTCCGGGGGGAAAGTGAACCCGCTTGTCGGGGCGGCCGGCATCTCCGCCTACCCGATGGCGGCCCGCCTGGTCCAAAACGAGGGCCAGCGCTGGAACAAGCACAACTACCTTCTCATGCACGCCATGGCCGCCAATACCGGCGGCCAGATCGGCTCGGTCATGGCCGCCGCGATCATGCTCTCGCTCCTCAAAGGGCTCGGGGTGATTTGAGAACGGTTTTCCCCTTGCTGGAATGAGCGCACCCACGGCGAACATGACGGTGTCCAGCGGGGTCGGGAGCGCGGGCTGGAAGCTCTTCGAGTGCGACTCCGCCGTTTCGACCAACGACCTCGCGCGCGGCCTGCCGGCCTGGAACGCCGTGCGCGCCGACAGGCAAACATCCGGTCGGGGGAGGTTCGGGAGGGCCTTTGTTTCCGACCGTGGCGGCCTCTGGATTTCCGCGGTCCTTCCGGCGGAAGGCGGCACGGCGAAGTGGCTGGGGTTTTCTCTCATGGTCGGACTCCACCTTGTCCGGATGCTCGAGGCCTTGCGCATCCCTTCGGCGCGCCTCCGCTGGCCGAACGATCTCATGTCCGGTCCAAAAAAACTTGGTGGGCTGCTGATCGAGCAATCCGCCAAAGAGGTCTTCATCGTCGGCTTCGGCCTGAATATTTCCAACGCGCCCTGGACAGCCGATCCTTCTCTTGAAGCCATCTCGACAAGCATCGCCCGCGTGTCGCGATCCGTCCCTTCCGTGGAGGAAATGGCGGTCCGCACACTGGATGCGCTCGCCGATGCCCATCACGCGATGGAAGAGGGCGGAATGAAGGCCGCGATTGACGAACTGAACCCCCGGTGGAGCCGGCCGGTTCCGGCGGAAATATCCCTTTCCAGTGGAAAAAAGGTTTCCGGGCGGTTCGTTGGCCTCGATCCCCGGGGAAATCTCAGGCTTCTCGACGAAAGGGACTTCGAATTTCTTGTCGAACATCAAAGTATCGAGAAACTGGCCGAGATATCCTGACCGGCTTTACCACCAACGAAAAAAATCAGGAACACCAGCGAAAAACACATGGCACTCAGGGACAAATTCATGACCGCGGACGAAGCGGCGGCACTCATCAACCACAACGACACCATTGGCTTCAGCGGCTTCACGCCGGCCGGGGCGGCGAAGGCGATCCCGACGGCTCTCGCCAAGCGCGCCAAAGCCGAACACGAGGCCGGGTGCCCGCTCCAGGTAGGTGTCGTTACCGGGGCTTCGACCGGCCAGTCGCTCGACGGCGAACTCGCTCTTGCCGAGGCCATCGCCTGGCGCACTCCTTACCAGTCGAACAAACACCTTCGCGCAGCCATCAATGCCGGGCGGACGCGTTTTTTTGACATGCATCTCTCCACGCTTCCGCAGCAGGTTCGCTACGGGTTCCTGGGCAAATTCCACTGGGCGGTCATCGAGGCCTGCGACGTGACCGAGGATGGCGAGATCGTTCCGACCACGTCGGTGGGTGCCGCTCCGACATTCTGCGAGGTCGCCGAGAAGATCCTTGTCGAACTCAACCGCCACCACCCCGCCTCGCTACGCGGGCTGCACGACATCTACCAGCCCGAGGATCCCCCGCACCGCAAACCGATCCCGCTTTCCGACTGTTCCTCGCGGATCGGGACCCCTTTCATCAAGGTCGATCCCGCGAAGATAGCCGGGATTGTCGAAACAAACCTCCCGGACGAGGTGCGCCCCTTCGACCCCTCCGACGAAACCACCCAGCAAATCGGGCGGAACGTTGCCGAGTTTCTGGCCGAGGAGATCCGCCTGGGGCGGATTCCCAAAGAATTTCTTCCCCTGCAATCCGGTGTGGGCAACATCGCGAATGCCGTTCTGGCCGCGCTCGGGGAAAATTCCGACATCCCGCCGTTCGAGATGTTTTCCGAGGTGATCCAGGATTCGGTGATTTCCCTCATCCAAAAAGGGAAATGCGAATTCGTCACGGGCACCTCGCTCACCGTCAGCCCCAGCCTGCTGAAAGAGGTGTATGCGGATCTGGATTTCTATAAAAAGCACATCTGCCTGCGGCCCCAGGAAATCACCAACAACCCGGAAATGGTCCGCCGCCTCGGCATCATCACGATCAACACCGCGATCGAGGTCGATCTCTCGGGCAACGTGAACTCCACCCACGTCATGGGGTCCAGCATGATGAACGGCATCGGGGGATCCGGGGATTTCACGCGGAACGGATACATCTCGATCTTCACCTGCCCCTCGCTTGCGAAAGGCGGCAAGATCAGCCCGATCGTCCCTCTCGTCAGCCACACGGACCACAGCGAGCATTCCGTGCAGGTGGTGGTCACCGAAAACGGCGTCGCCGATCTCCGCTGCAAGACCCCGCATGAACGCGCCCGCTTGATCGTGGACAAATGCGCCCATCCCGACTTCCGGGCGGAGCTTCACGGTTACTTCGACAGCGTGACCAAGGGCCAGACTCCCGCCACTCTCAGCGCCGCCTTCGCCATGCACCGGAAATTCCTCGAGACCGGCGACATGCGGGGTGTCGATTGGAAGGCTGCCGGGCTGCCCTGAGCCAAATGAGGCTCGCCTTCCGAACGATTCTGCCATTCCTTGGCGACTATGCAATCCCATGCTGATCCCCGGTCCCCCGGTGAACCCGGGACATCCCGAAGTCTCATTCGGGCCTCGCTTGCACATCAGCAGCCCGGGCGGGTGCCGGTGGATTTTGGCGGTCACCGGTCCTCCGGCATCGCCGCCATCGCGTACGCGAAGCTCCGCGATTATCTCTCGCTGCCGAAACGGCCGATCCGTGTCTATGACATTCCCCAGCAGCTTGCTGTGATCGACGAGGATGTCCTCGACAGGTTGGGCGCGGATACGATCGAATTGGGGCGCGGATTCGCTCTCGATGACCGGAACTGGACCGACTGGGTTCTGCCCGACGGTACCCCCTGCAAAGTGCCGGTCTGGATTCGGCCGGAGCGGGATGGCAGTCGCTGGGTCATTCGCTCACCAAGGACGGGGATCGAAATTGCGCATATGCCGGATAGGGCGCTCTATTTTGAGCAAACCCATTTTCCTTTCAAAGACGGCTCTCCCGACCACGATCATCTGGCGGAGTATTATTCCGAATCCATGTGGGCAGGGATTGCCTCCCCTCCGGGACCACTGGCGGCCGAGCCCGGGGCATTGAGGGCCGGAGCCGAATGCCTCCGCGCCCGCTCCGAACGGGCGATCATCGGACTCTTTGGCGGCAACCTGCTCGAAATGGGGACATTCATGTACCGGAATGACGAGTTCTTCATGTTGCTGGCCGGGGAACCGGAGGCGGCCCATGATTTTCTCGAAAAGACCACCCAAACCCATCTCCGCAACCTTGAACGCTTTCTGGGCGAAGCGGACGGCCTCATCGACATCATTCTTTTCGGAGATGATTTGGGCGCTCAGGGCGGACCTTTGATCTCCCCGGCAATGTACCGGGAATTTTTCAAGGAGCGCCACGCGCGGCTTTTCAAGCGGTCCAAGGAACTCTCGCCAGGCATCAAGGTCCTGCTGCATTGTTGCGGCGGCGTGCGGGAATTGCTGCCCGATCTGATTGACGCCGGCCTCGACGCCATCAATCCCGTGCAAATCACCTGCACGGGCATGGAGGCCGCAGGGCTGAAACGCGATTTTGGACGGGACTTGACGTTCTGGGGAGGCGGGTGCGACACGCGTGACATCCTGCCGAACGGAACGCCGGAAAAAATTCGCGCGCACGTGTTGAGGCAACTGGAAATCCTCGCTCCGGGAGGCGGCTTTGTGTTCCAGCAGGTCCACAATATCCTGGCCGACGTTCCTCCTGAGAACATCGTCGCCATGTTTGATGCCGTGCGCGATTTTTCCAGGTAGCCGGCTCTTACTCCTCCGGTTCGTCCTCTTCGATTTCGTGCCGGATCGCCTTGGAAATGAAGGGGCGGACGAACCCGTAGATCAGGAAGGCCACGAAAAGCACCGCCGGCATCCACCGGTAGTTCATGGCGGTGAACGCGAGAACGAAGATCAGCACGAGAAACGCCGGAATCGATCGCTGGGTCCTCCAGTTCAGGCCCTTGAAGCTCGGGTATTTCACCTTGCTGAACATCATGAAGGAAAGGAACAGGAGCAGGACGGGCAAGGCGAATTTCCAGGGGCCGTCGGCCTTATCGTCCGCCTGGATCCAAAGCATGAGAAGCGTGAGCGAAGCGATGAGCCCGGCGGCCGCCGGGATCGGAAACCCCTGAAAATCCCGGTCCGGTTTCTCCCCGGCGGTTTGCGAGGTGCAGTTGAACCGGGCGAGGCGGAGTCCGCCGCACAGCAGGAAGAAAAACGCGATCAGCCATCCGGTGCGTTGAAAATCGCGGAGAACGATATGATAGACCAGAAGGGCCGGAGCGACACCGAAGGAGACGATGTCGGCCAGCGAGTCGAACTCCCTGCCAAAAGCGCTTTCGTGCCCGCCCAGTCTGGCCAGCCGGCCATCCAGCAGATCGAACACACAGGCGCCCAGGATAAACGCGATCGCCTCGTGGTACAGCGATCCGGCCGGCTGTCCGGCCGCCACGAGAAGCGATCCGTCAATGATCCGCAGGACGGCGGCAAACCCGCAGAAGAGATTGCCGGCCGTCATCAGGTTCGGCAGCAGGTAGATTTTGGGCTCGTTGGGTTCGTTCATGGAAACGCGGCTTCAGGCAGGCTTCACAGAATATGCTCCACAGGGATCATTTGCCGCATAAAAGGTCCCCCTTCTCGTCATCCCGCAAATTCTGTCAAAATTCTTCATGCGCTTTTTCGAGGCTCATCCGGGCGACCGGGGTTTCTCCCCCCCGCACGCGATCACCAGGCTGGACAAGGATTTCCGCATCCAGCGGGAGGAGCAATTCTGTTCGCGAACCGAATCGGATCATGCCGAAGCGTTCGCCGCGCGAGAGTTTGTCGCCGACGACGGCCCAGGGACAAATCCGGCGCGCGATGGCGCCGGTGATCTGGCGCACCATCACGGTGCCGGTCCGGCCGGAAAAAACCCACGATCGGCTGGCGTTCAGGCTGGAGGAGAGCGGGTTCCTGGCATCCAGATAACGTCCTGGTTTCGGCTCGGAGTGGAGGACTTCGCCCGCAAGCGGAGCCCGGTTCACATGAACGTCGAGAACGGAGAGGAAGATCCCGATCCTGCGCAACTTGGTTTTCAGGAACTCGTCTTCTTCCACCTCGTCGACCGTGGTCACAAGCCCGTCAGCCGGCGACACGGCAATATTCTCGCCGGGCGGCGGCACGCGTTGCGGATCACGGAAAAAATAAATCACGGACAGGAGCGCGAGAGCCAAAAAGATCGAGAGCAGGGGAAAGAAAAAAACCGTGAGCGCCCAGGCCGCGGCAATCGCGGCCAGAATCCATTTCGCTTCACCCAGCGCCCGGTGTTCCATCCGCGAATCCTACCAGCGCGACCCTCGGGAGGGAATCCCGATTGTTCCGAATCTTCCCCAGAAGGCGCCTCGCCGAAAGGCGCAGAGTCCAGATCGGATGGGGTCACGGGGATTTGCACCCCGTGGCCCTTCCACGCCACCGGACGTGCGGTTTTCCGCATCCGGCGGTTGAGCAAGGGGCCTGCCACCTCCTTGACTTGGATCCGCGAAACCATCCGTTCGGCAGGCGATTTTGTAGTGCCTTTGGGCTCCCCCTTGATTCTATGCGCCCGGACGGGCTCGACGGAATGGCAGGAGGCTCCTTGAAGTTGACAAAGCTGCTAACATGCTGTTTTTCCATGTCTGCTTCCTACCTGATCCTGCCTGAAAAGAAGTTGATTATCGGGAGATTCGCGGGACCGACCGGGGCCGATGACATCAAGCGGCTCTTGCACAAAATCTGGGCCGATCCATTGTTCGACCGCGCTTTTCACCTGCTGATGGATTTCACGCGCGCCGTGCTCAGGATTGGAGTGGCCGAGGTGGCGGGGCTTTGCAATGGCATCATGTCCATCGCCGGCGGCGTCATGGGAAGCGCGGCCATCCTTGCCTCGGGGCCGGTGGGAACGGCGCTGGCGATGCTCTTCAGCAAGGGCCTTTCGCTGTTCACGCCCAGCTCGGTGTTCAGCACCTGGGGTGCCGCCTTGGATTTTCTGGGCGTGGATTTGCCGGAGGATCCGCAAGGCTGAGAGGACAGGGTGGTGGTTCCCCGGCGGTCCGGGGCCTCCGCTCAGTTCGTCGGACGGATTTTTGCGCGGATTTTTGGTTTCAGCCTTGGCTCTATTTCGCCAACAGGTTTTCGAGGATCGTTCCCGCCAGCGCGGCGCTGATTCCAGGCACGGCGGAGATGTTCTCAACCGAGGCCTTTTTCAACCGGTCCACCGATCCGAACCGTTCGAGCAGCGCCTGCTTGCGGGCGGCGCTGATGCCGGGAATCTGGTCGAGCGAACTCTCGCGGATGCGGCGTTTGAGGAGAAGGCTGTGGTAGCCGTTTGCCGTGCGATGGGCTTCGTCACGGATCCGCTGCAACAACCGGAGAGCCCCGCTGTCTTCGGGAAGTTTCATGGGGATCGGACGCCCCGGCCGGTAAATTTCCTCGAATTCCTTCGCGAGCCCGATAACCGATGCCTCGTGCAGTCCCAGGCGCTGCAATTCCTTGCAGGCGCTCGAGAGTTGTCCGCGCCCGCCGTCAACGATGATCAGATCCGGGATGATCGTCGTCCCGGTTTCTCCCGCAACACGCGCCACGGCTTCGCCGGCCGGTTCCTGGTTGAATTCCGGATTTTCATCTCCCGCCGACGCTTCGCGCAGGAGCCGTCCGTAGCGGCGCCTCACCACCTCGGCCATGCTCGCAAAATCATCCTGACCTTTCGTGCCGTGTATCCGGTATTTCCTGTAACCGGCCCGATCGGGGACGCCGTCGCGGAAGCGGACCATGGACGCCACGATGTGGGTCGAGGAGATGTTCGAGATGTCAAAGCATTCCATCACCCGCGGAGGATGGGGGAGTCCGAGGGCGTCCTGAAGAGCGCGGATGTCGGCCACGGGGTTGATCGTTGTCGGAAGCGATCTCCGCGTGAAGCGGGTCATCGTCTTCGTCGTGGTCTTGAGATCATCGAGCAGGTTCCGCAATTGCGCCGCCTTCTCGAAATCCAATTTTTCCGCCGCGGCCTTCATGTCGGCCTCGACCTGGACGATCCACTCGCGGCTCTTGCCATCGAGGAATTCGCAGGCCGCCTCGACGCGGGCCATGTATTCCCCGCGCGTGACCCTGCCGACACAAGGGGCGCAGCAGTTTTTGATCACATGATCGAGGCAACGCTTGAAATCCCTCTCTCCCGGAACCGCCACCCGGCAGGCTCTCAGGCCGAATTTTTTCCGCATGGTGTCGAGCGTCGAACGCAGCGCGCCGGAATGGGCGAACGGCCCGAAATACCTGGCTCCGTCCTCCTTGCGCAGCCGCGTGAGCGCAAATTTCGGATAGGTGTCGTCGAGGGCGACGCGGACGAGAAGGAACCGCTTGTCGTCCTTGAAACTCACATTGTATTTCGGGCGGAATTCCTTGATGAGACGTCCCTCGAAAAGCACCGCCTCCGCGTCGCTGCGGACGACGTGGTACTCCATGTCCCAGACGCTCTCGATCAGGGCGCGGGTCTTGGGATCCGCCGTCATCCTGCGCGACGGCATGAAATAACTGCCCGCCCGCTTGCGAAGGTCGCGGGCCTTTCCCACATAGATCACATGCTTGAGCCGGTCGCGCATGACGTAAATGCCCGGCTTGTGCGGCATGTCGCGAAGAATGGCATTCAGATCCGGGCGCTGGCTCATGGAACCAACATGGACCACCCGCGGAGATTTCTCCAGCGGTTCCCTGTTCCCCCGCCGATTTTGGCGGCAAGCGTCCCTGCGTTCAGGTTGTCGATGCGGGGAAGATCGGTCGGGTGGCATCGATCTTGAACCAGCAGAGGAAAGCGACGACGTAGAGCGCGGCGAGAAGGCTGGTATTCGGCAGATGGTACTGCTTCTCCAGAAACTGCGGGAGGCAGGTGATATTGAAATGCCAGCCGTAAGCCTGCGCGCCATGCATCAGGCAGAGCGCGAGGAAATTCCCGTTCGCGACGATCCTCCGCCGCGGCACGGCGCTGCGCTCGTCGAGGATCTCCGGGCGGGCTTCATCCGCCGGGCGGCCTTCTGCACCGCGAAGCACTCGAGGGCGATGCGCAGATCATACACTTATACAGAGACAAAAACCTGTATACCGGTTTTTCCCAAAAATCGACGGGTCGGGAAACAGGGTGTCGGGAAACAGGGTTGCGTTTCCGCAAAATTCCGCTATTTTTCTCTCGGTTGGGGGCGTACTGGTTTCGACTTGAGGTGTGAAGCCCGGCCCGCATGCCGAGGATGATTCGTTGGCCTCGTAAAAAATCGGATCAAACAAAATAAACGCAGATTACGAAGATCTCGCTCTCGCGGCCTAAGGTGCCGTGACGTTTCCCGGCGAACGCCTGCTACTCCGGGAAACGACGACAGCAGGCTAATTTCCAGCCGGGGTGGCCGCGGCGGGAAGTGAATCGATTTCGTGGCCGCTCTGGGGTGGGTGGCGTGACGGTTCGCAGCTTCACCCCGAGATCAAAGGCCGTCTAAGCATGTAGACGGTTGTGTAGATCGCTTGAAGGACAGGGGTTCGACTCCCCTCGCCTCCAGTTTTTCGTGTTCGCGAAAAATACTCTGGAACTCCTGTTCAGGTTTTGCGGGCGGTTGGCTTTTCCCTCCGAGCTCTTTTAAGTTCAGTCTTTTTGGGGAAAGTTTGTCACGAAACGTCACGGAAAACCGCTTGACTCCTGCTCGCCATCGCGCCACGCCGGGCGTCGACAGGGAGCCTTGTGAGGGGGCGGGCTTGGCGCTCGGTTGCAGGAAGTGTGCCCGTGGGCACGGTTTTGACGTTCTGCATTGCTTCCGAGCTTCGGATCAGGCGCCGAGCAACCCCGTCGGTCATCCCCCACTTCTTCCGGCAATAATCCCCGAAAGTCTTATTTCCGTGAGGGGGCCGCCATCGCGATGATCGTGGCGGCGGGGTCAACGCCTCGCCCGACACGCAAGCGGCCCGCGGCGGTCATCCTGCGCGCGAATTTCGCGCAAGAATGGCGGCGTGATGCTGTGGCCGGAATGGGATTTGACGGGAAGGAAAAATTCCCCGCAAAGCATTATTCCCAAAGCGCGATGGGATCCAGGCGGTAAAAGTCGGCGGCTTCCCGGACTGCCACGTTCCCGAAAAGGTGCTGAACAGCAGCCAACCTCGCGAACCGCTTGCCTGTCGGATAGAGCGTTCTGGAGCATCCAGTTTTCACCGGCGGAGACCGCGCGGGATAGATTGGTCAAGTTCTGGTAATTTGGGGCAACATGCGGTGGCGGGGATGCTTGCTCTCATTGCCATAGCCAGCTTTGCCGGAGTGGCGCACGGGCAACGGGATCTGGCCGCATTCTCGCTCACGGGCGCGAAACCCCAGCGCTGCCCTGGTTCTGGGAATGTTCCGCCGGGTTGTCGTCAGCTTCGCCATTCCCTGGAGCCAGGAAAAAAAGAAGACCAACAAACGCACCTCGACCTGCAACTTCCTGGAGCACCTCAACGCGGACAACCACCGCCCGCGCCTTCGACCTCGTCACCTCCAAGGCCCCAAGCGGATGGGAAGATTAGATATACTTTTATTTCTATCGGGGATTTTCCCTTGACGGAAATCAATTCCTTGCGATGATCTCCGCAATCTTATCGAGAGTGGCAGAGGGACTGGCCCTGTGAAGCCACGGCAACCGCTGGGAATGACCGCCTGTTTGATGCAGGCGGAAACTTCCAGGTCCAGGTGCCAAATCCAGCTCCGGATTTTCGCAAAAGCGAATATCCGGGGAAAAGATGAGGTGTGTCGGTTCCTTGGCGCGAACCGGCCCGTTTCTTCGTCCGCTCTCGACAGGACAGACCGACCATGAGCGAGCAACAAACCTATTTTTCCAACCTGAAGTGCCGGGAATGCGGACGCCTCTACCCGAAGGAAGCGATCCACATTTGCGAATTTGATTTCGGCCCCCTCGAGGCGGCCTACGATTACGACCTGATCTCCAGAAACATCAGCCGCGACATCATTTCCTCGCGGCCGCAAACGATGTGGCGCTACCGCGAATTGCTTCCGATCGACGCCCGGCCGACCGTGGGCGCACAGGTCGGATTCACCCCGCTGGTCCAAGCCGACCGCCTGGCCGCGAAACTCGGCGTCGAGGAACTCTACATAAAAAACGATACGGTCAATTACCCGACGTTGTCGTTCAAAGACCGCGTGGTTTCCGTGGCGTTGAGCCGTGCCCGCGAACTCGGCTTCAAGATCGTGGCGTGCGCCTCGACGGGAAACCTCGCGAATTCGGTCGCGGCGAACGCTGCCGCCGCAGGCCTGACCAGTTATGTCCTCATTCCCGCCGACCTGGAAAAAAGCAAGGTCGTGGGATCGCTCGTCTATGGCACCCAGGTCATCGGCATTCATGGTGCCTACGACCAGGTGAACCGGCTTTGTTCCGAAATCGCCGGCAAATACGGCTGGGGATTTGTCAACGTGAACCTGCGTCCCTACTACGCCGAGGGGTCGAAAAGCATGGGCTTCGAAATCGCCGAGCAACTCGGCTGGAAACTTCCCCGCCACACGGTCGTTCCCATGGCCAGCGGATCCCTGTTGACCAAAATCCACAAGGCCTACAAGGAATTCGTCCGGGTGGGCATCCTGGACGAAACCGCCAGCGCGGTTCACGGAGCCCAAGCCACCGGCTGCTCGCCGATCTCTGCCGCGCAAAAAAAAGCGACCGACATCGTCAAGCCGGTCCCGAATCCGCAGACCATCGTGAAATCGCTGGCGATCGGAACCCCCGCCGACGGCTACTACGCGCTCCGCACGATGCAGGAAACAGGCGGCAGCGCCGAGGATTGCACCGATGTCGAAGTCGTCGAAGGCATCCGCCTGCTCGCCGAGCATGCCGGGATTTTCGCGGAGACCGCCGGCGGGGTCACCGTCGCATGCGCAAAAAAACTGATCGAATCCGGAAAAATCCCGCGCGACGAGAGCACCGTGCTCTGCATCACCGGCCACGGTCTCAAGACCCAGGAGGCGATCCACGGACAATGCGGGGAACCGCGCCTCATCAACCCCAGCCTCCGCGAGTTCGAGGCCCTCATCGCCCAAGACCCTGCTGTCGCGGAGAGCCTTAAGGTTTAAGTATTAAGGCTTAAGGCTCGCCGAAATCGCAAGCTGCATCCATTCCGACCACTTAACACTTAATACTTCATGAACATCCAAGTCCGCATCCCCGCGCCACTCCGCAAACTCACCAACGATCAGGAGGTCGTCCCCGCCGAGGGAGCCAATATCGGCGAGATTCTCTCCAACCTCGACAAAGCCTTCCCCGGTCTCTTCGAGCGGATCTGCGACGACCGGGGCAATGTCCGCCGCTTCGTGAACATCTTCGTCAATGACGAGGACATCCGCTTCCTCGAAGAAAAGGCCACGCCCGTCAAAGACGGCGACGAAATCAGCATCGTCCCCGCCATTGCCGGGGGTTAGCCCCAACGGAATTGTTTTCGCGTGGTCATTGGGACGGGCCTGTCAGACCGAACGCCGGGGTCGCCCGGAAATGTTCTCCGGCGAAAGTGGCTCGCTATAGGCCGCCTTACGGGGCCTCCGAAAAATTGTGGAATCCCCACGGACGATGAATCCAATCGCAGGCCGCCAATCAAAAACCGGCACACCCTCGTTGAGCCCGAAAACCGCTTTTCCCTGCGCTCCCTGCGCCTCTGCGTGAGGAATCGCTGAATTCGGGTTGAGGGAACCCGGGCGCAGTTGCGCTGGTCGGTGGATTTCCGATTTCCGCGCTTTCCCTGATTGGCAATTCCGGCTATCAGCGGATCAACTTTCTTGCAGCATGGCCAAAGAACGCATTTTACTTGACGGGCTGGACCAGTCCCGATCCCTCGAACAGGAGGACTATAAAAAGCAGCTCAAGCAGCACCAGCTTCAGCTCTTGAACATGCAGCTCCAACTGCGCGAAAGGAAGAACTCGGTGATTCTGGTGATGGAGGGTCCGGATGCGGCCGGAAAAGGGGGGGCGATCAAGCGGGTGGGCGAGCGGCTGGATCCGCGGCTGGTGAGGGTTTATTCGATCGTGAAACCGACCCCGGAAGAATACGCGCACCATTACATGTGGAGGTTCTGGAACAAGTTGCCTGCCCGTGGGGAGATGGCGATCTTCGACCGTTCCTGGTATGGGAGGGTCCTTGTCGAGAGGGTCGAGGGATTTTGTTCCGAGGAGGAATGGAAGCGCGCCTACCGCGAGATCAATGAATTCGAGCGCTCGCTCACGGACGGCGGGACGGTTCTCATCAAGGTCTTCCTGCACATCACCAAGGACCAGCAACTCGAACGATTCAAGCGCCGGGAGGCGGATCCCTACAAGCACTGGAAGATCAGCGATGAGGACTGGCGGAACCGCAGGCATTGGAACGAGCACACCGAAGCCGCGGAGGACATGTTCGAGAAGACGAACACGGGCCATGCTCCCTGGGCGGTCGTCCCCGCCAATTTCAAATGGTATGCGCGGGTCAAAACCCTGAAAACCGTCTGCGAGCGGATCGCCTCCGTCCTGGGAGACTGATCAGGGTTTCTTCACATTCAGCCGCAGAAATGTCGGCACGTCGAGATCCTCGCCCTCCACGATCGTCGGCTCGATCTTCTCGAATCTTCCGCGGGCGACCGGTTCGAACTGGAGTGTTTCCTGCTTGATTTTCGGCGCGGCGGGTTTCGGGGCGGGATCCGGGTTTCGCGGCTGCGGGGCGGCGGGGCGCTGGGGCGGCGGAACCGGACGGGCGGGAGCGGGCTCCGGAGCCTGTTCCTCCGCGGGGACAAGCTCGGATGGCTGCATTTGTTCGACGGGAACCGGCCGCGGTGCGGGCGGACGTTCCGGCGGGGGGACCTGCCGGAAACGGGCGACCGGTGCCGCAACGGGGACGGCCGCCGCTCCGGCCTTGGCAAGAATGGTCACGACGACGGGCGCATTCTTTTCCTGCAACGCGCTGACCCCCAGATGAAGCATGGACCCCTCCGATGCCTGGCGCGCGATCTCCTGCATGACGGCTCCCACTTCTGCAAACGAAAGCGATGGCGGACCGGACAGGTGGACCAGAACACTTGCCGCGTCATCGAGGAGGCGGCCCCGATCCAAAAGGGGGCTCTTCAAAGCCGCTTCCAAAGCCTCATGGGCGCGGTTGTCACCGGAAGAGGCCCCTGTCCCGAAAAGACAACCTCCGCTCCCGCCATCCAAAACGGAAAGAAGGTCCGGGAGCCCGACGCCCAGCGGACCGGGGGCGGCAATCAGCCGCGCGACCGCGGCGACGCACCCGCAAAGCAATTCGTCGCAGGCCGCAAAGGTCTCCGCAACCCCGGATTTCGGGGCGGACAACTCGGCCATCCGGTCGTTTTCAAAATGAATCACCGCGTCGGCATGGGCGCAGATCTCCTGCGCGGCCGTCGCGGCCTGCGAGGCCCGGCGGCGCCCCTCGAATCCGAACGGCGTCGTGACAATCGCAACCAGGAGGGCGCCGGTTTGTTTCGCCACTTCGGCAACCGGGCCCGCCGCGCCCGAGGCGGTTCCCCCGCCGAGGCCGGCACACAGGAAAACGATGTCCGATCCCGCGAGCGCCTCCTCGATTTCCTGGAGCGATTCTTTCGCCGCATCCAGCCCGATTTCCGGATCGCCCCCGGCTCCCAGCCCCCTCGTGGTCAGCGGGCCGAGGGACACCTTCACCGGGGAGACGGAGGAAGAGAGCGATTGTTGGTCCGAGTTGATCGCCACGGTTTCCAGGCCCGGCACGCCGGCCATGGTGATCCGGTCCGCGAGATTGACCCCCGCGTTTCCGAGCCCCACAAGCCGCACCACCGGGGTTTGCGAACGGTCGAGGTATTTTGGAAACGGGATCATGGGGCTCTAAAACGGGCGCAATTTTTGCACCACTTTCTTGAAGAAACCACCCAGAAATGATTCCTCCGGCATCTCCGAGCGGACCGCCTGCGCATACTTGGCGAGGCCGATGCATGTCGAGAACTGGGGGTTCTCGAACGCGGAGGTGGGACCCGACACCGCCTGGGCCCGCGTGAGGTGGACGGGCATGTCGAAGACCGACTCCGCAATCCCGCGGATCCCGCGGATCAGGCTGCATCCGCCTGTGAGCATGACTCCCGCACCGAGGAGACGCTCGGGGATCTCGCCCGCAAAGCGCTTGCGCAGGAGCATGAAAAGTTCCTCGAGGCGGGCGTGGATGATCATGTTCAACATTTCGCGCTCGACTTCCTTGCCCGAGAAGCCCGTGTCGTTTTTCAGCACGATTTTTTCGCCGGAGAGGGATTTTCCAAGAACCGCGGACCCTTCCTCGATCTTGAGTTTCTCGGCGCGGGTGATCGGGATGCGGAGGCCGATCGAGATGTCGTTGGTGATGTGGTCGCCGCCGACGGCAAGGACGCCGCTCTGCCGGACCGCTCCGTCAAGATACACGATGTAGTCGGTGACTCCGCCGCCGATATCGATGACCAGGGCGCCCGATTCCTTCTGGTGCTGCCCGAGCACGACCTGCGCGGAGGCGAGCGAATTCACGACGACATCTTCGACCTCGATGTGGCACTCCTTCACGCACCGGATCGAATTCTGGATCCGGTTCGTGACCCCATGGATGATGTGGAAGTCGGCCTCCAGCCGGCTTCCGAGCATCCCGACCGGATTGAGCACTCCCTCCTGGCCGTCCACATAGTAGTGCTGGATGATCGAGTGGAGGATGGCATTTTCCTTCGGCAGGCTGATTTCCTTCGCCTTGTATTCGACCTCCTGGATTTCCTCCTCCGTGATTTCGCCGCTCTCCTCGGGGATGGCCGCCGAGCCCCGGTTGTTGAAACTGTGGATGTGGCTTCCGGTGACGGCCAGCCAAACGCTCTTGATCTCCACGTCGCTTTTTTCCTCGGCGTCCGAGAGGGTCTCGCGGACACAGTTCGAGGCATTTTCAAAATCGACGATCTCCCCCTTGCGGACTCCG
Organism: Terrimicrobiaceae bacterium; assembly: GCA_041674265.1. GTDB lineage: Bacteria > Verrucomicrobiota > Verrucomicrobiia > Chthoniobacterales > Terrimicrobiaceae > QYQL01. The sequence continues at coordinate 19,768 of JBAYWC010000001.1, read as the reverse complement.
CGCGAGGGGGTTTCCCCCACGCCCAGGAGCCGGATCTCCCCGTCCTCGCGGCACTCCGCCACCACGGCGCAAACCTTCGTCGTCCCGATTTCCAGGCCGACATGAATATCCTCGCGGGCCATCAGTTCTTCCTCCCCCCGCTCGACGCGGTGCGTTGATTGGAACCCGCGACCCTTTCCGCGGCGGATGGCGCCATGACGAACGTGACCGGCGTGTTCCGGCGCACCATGAGATTGACCGAGTCCAGCTCGCGTCCGGTATCCCGGCAGTGTTCGAGCAGCTGGCGCAGGCGGCCGAGCTGCTCGGAATAATCTTCGGTGGAAAATGTGACCCGGGCGTTTTTGTCGCTCACCACGTCCATGCAATACCCTTTGGAGATATTCATCGTGCGGATATTCAGCAGGCATTCGGGGTGGCGGGCCACCTCATCGAGCAGGGTGAGCGCGCGGTGGAGGTCCTCGTTGTGGAGCGGTTCCCCGTCCCGGATGTTGTCGCTCTGGACGCCGTAAATCACCGGCAGATGATAAAACTCCGGCTGGATGATCCGCGGCTTCATCAAAAATCCGGTTTCGTCCACGAGGAGGGATTTTTCGGGGTCGAAAGGATCGGCGTCCTTCTCGAGGGGAGCCACCCAGGCAACAGGAGCCCGCGCGGTCACGGTGATCGAGATATGGTCCGGGAGGTGGCGCTCGATGCAGACGTCGCCAACCATCGGGATCGCCCGGAGCGATTTTTCCGCATGGGCGAGGTCCGTCCGGAAAATGTTTTCCCCTTCGCGGATCCCGGTCTCCGCGAGCGCCTCTTCGCGGGTCAGCACGCTGTCCATCTCCAGGGTGACGCGCTTGAGCGTGTAGTCCGGATTGGAAAAAAAGAACTTGTCGAGCGCGGTGGCAATGCCCAGCCATGCGGCGAGGCAGACGACCCCGATCAGGACACTCGCCCAGAAAAAGGAACTCAATTTCTGCCGCCGCTGCCGGCGGGCGGTCACGGCGCGGACTTTCACGTTGAGCAAATGCTGGCCGCGCCCCGACGGGCGGAGCCTGCGGTTGCCATGAGCGGTGGGTGACGTGTGCCGGATCATTTTTTTCTGGCGAGCGACAGGCCTGCAATTTCCTCGCAAAGGGCCGGAAAGTCGAGCCCCGCAACCGAGGCGGCCTTCGGGAGAAGGCTGGTTTCCGTCATCCCGGGGATCGTGTTGATTTCGAGGACATTCAAGCGTCCGTCGGAAGCCAGAAGGATGTCCACCCGCGAGTAGATTTCGAGGGCGAGCGACCGGCACGCGGCCAGCGCGGCGGCTTGCACGTTTTCGGTCACGCCGGGGGCGAGTTGCGCGGGCACATGGTATTCCGAGGCCCCTTTCGTATATTTGTGCTCGTAATCATAGAATCCCTCGTTCGGGACAATTTCCACGACCGGCAGGGCTTGATGGCCCAGGATTCCGATGGTCAGCTCGCGGCCGGTGAAGAATTCCTCGACGAGAACCCGTTCCCCATACTGGAAGCAATCGCCCAGGGCGGCGGGGATTTCGTCCGGCGAACGGAGGATGTGAACGCCGACGCTCGATCCCTGGCGCGGGGCCTTGAGGACGCACGGGAATTTCCAATCCGGACTCTCTCCGCGATGGACGATTTTCCATGCCGAGGTCGGCACGCCCGCCCGGTCGAAACAAACTTTCGTCTCGATTTTGTCGAATGCCATCCGGCTGCCCTCGGCTCCCTCGCCGGTATAGGCCATGCCGATTCCATCCAGGAGGGCTTGCAGTTCCCCGTCTTCCCCGAACGTGCCGTGAATCATATTGAAGACGAGCCGCGTGTCCTCCGGAAGCCGGAACCCAGGCCCGGTGACATCCATCTCGTTGACACGGGCCCCGCATTTGCGGAGCGCCCCCGCCACGGCGGCTCCCGAGCGCAGAGACACCTCCCGCTCCTTTCCCGGCCCGCCCATGACCAGGGTCACGGACATGTTCTCAAGGATTCCTTCGTAGTGTCGTTTCATGCATCAACTCCCACAATCTGAACTTCTGTTTCCAACGTGATCCCCCGTTCCCGCTCGGCGGCCGCCTGGATTTCTTCGATCAGGGTCAGGACCTCCCCGGCCGTCGCCCCGCCGTCGTTCACGATGAAATTGCCATGAACCTCGGAGACCCGCGCGTGCCCGACCGCGAAATTTTTGAATCCCAGTTCTTCCACCAACCGCCCTGCCGGAACCGGGCCGGGGTTCTTGAAGATGCACCCGGCGCTTGCCGCGACCGGCTGGGATTCCCGCCTCTTCGCCGCCGATGCCCCGATCAGGCGGTCGATGTCCTCCCGGCTTGCCGGACGGCCTTTCAGCACGGCCGACAGCGCGTAATTTTGCCGCAGCATGGGAACGCTCCGGTAGTGGATTTCCATTTCGGCGGGAGTGCGGGTGAAAATATTCCCGTCCTGGTCGCAGAACCTGAGCCGCACGACCTGGTCGAATGTCTGGAAGCCCATCGCGCCGGCGTTCATCCGGAGGCCGCCGCCGAGATTGCCGGGGATTCCTTCCATCCATTCGAAGCCGCCGAGACAGGAGGCGCGCGCCAATGCGCTGAGCTGCTTGAGTTTCACGCCGACACCCGCCATGATCTCATCGCCGTCCACCTCGCAACGGAGGAACTCCCCGCGCGCCAGATGGGCGACGACTCCCGGAATCCCCCCATCCCGCACGAGCAGATTGGATCCGCGGCCCATCACCATGAACGGGATCGCCTCGTCGAAACAATACTGCACAAGGTCCGCGAAGCCATCCTCGGTCTCCGGCTCCGCCCAGAACCGGGCCGGTCCTCCGATCCTCATGCTGGTGTGCCTGGAAAGCGGCTCGTGCAGCTTGATGGTGCCGCTCCCCATCACGGCGAGGAGCTTTTCGCGGGTGGCCAGATCCTGCGCGAGCCGTGCTCCGGCTTCGTGGATGTTGCCCGCGCCGAGGCTGATGACCAGGTCGCCGTCTTCAATGACGAATGCCGCCGACCGGTGAATGCTCTCCACTTCCGGCACATGCTGCGCGGAGGGATGCCCGCAAGCTTTGAGGGCCTCGACGATCGTGGCTCCGGAGACTCCCGGAAGAGGTTTTTCGCTGGCCGCATACACGTCCGAAACGAAGACGTGGTCGGCATCGTGGAAAGCCCGACCGAACTGGTCTTTCAAGGCGAGGGTGCGGGTATACCGGTGCGGCTGGAACATGGCGATGACCCGCTTCCAGCCCCCGGTGCGCGCCGTCGCGAGCGTGGCCGCGATCTCGGTCGGGTGGTGCCCGTAGTCGTCGACCAGAAGATGCGTCGAAGATTCATAACGGATTTCAAACCGCCGCCGGGCACCCCGGAAACTTTCCAGCGCCCCGGCGGTCCGGTCGAAGGAAATCCCGAGTTCGGTGGCCAGGGCGATGACCGCGAGGGCGTTCACCGCGTTATGCGCGCCGGGGATGTTGAGCGCGATTTCTCCGAGAGTGGCCCCGTCCTTCGCCACGGAAAACCGCGAACGGAAATTTTCCGTCTTCAGGCCGAGAATCCGGTAGCGGCATTCCGGCGCCTGTCCGTAGGAAATCGCCCGCGGATGGGAAGAGCAAACGCGGCGCGCCCCGGCATCGTCCCCGCAAAAAAAGACCTGCCCGGATGTTTGCGCGATCAGCTTCGCATACACGGCATCGATGGCGGCGAGGTCCTTGTAAAAATCGAGATGCTCGGGCTCGATGTTCAGGACGATGGCATGGACCGGATGGTAATTGATCAGGGTGCCATCGCTCTCGTCGCCCTCCGCCACAAAATATTCCCCCTCCGAATCCCAGCGGGCATTGGTTCCCAGAATGGGGATCTCCGCCCCGACATAGTGGGAGGGCTTGAGCCCGCCCGAGCGGAGCATGTGGGCCAACATGGCGGAGGTCGTCGTCTTGCCGTGCATGCCGCAGATCACGATGCCTTTCTTGGCCGCCATGATCGCCGCCAGGGCATCGGCGCGCCGCGCCATGGGAATGTCCCGCCGTTTCGCTTCGTCGAAGGCCGGATTCCCCGTTTTGATGGCGGACGAGTAAATGACGATCTCCGCATCCCGGACGCTCCCGGCGGTCTGGGGAGAGGCGAAATCCAGCCCCTTTTTTTGCAGGCGTTCGACCTCGATGGTCACCACCTTGTCCGACCCGCTGACCTGGTGCCCGAGGGCGAGCAGAAGGGCGGCGATGCCGCTCATCCCGGATCCGGCCACCCCGATCAAATGCACGCGTTTCGAAGACGGCCCGGTCAGCGCCTCCTGGAGATCCGAAAGCGTCATGTCGAAGCCTCCTTCACGGCCCGCTCCATTTCCTCCGCCACATTCTCCGCGGCCGAGGAAGGAGGGATTCGCCTGGCGGCAACGGACATGCGCTCGCGGCGCTGGTCGTCGTCGAGGAGGTTGGAAATCATGGCCGCGAGCATTTCGGCCCCGGTTTCCTTTTCCGTCGGCGCCTCGGCCGCACCGGCCCGCACATAGATCCGGGCGTTCGCCGACTGGTGGTCATCGGTGGCGAACGGGTATGGGATCAGGATCGAAGGCAGCGCGAATTGGGAGATTTCGCTGAGGCTGGAGGCCCCGGCCCGGGAGACCACGACATCCGCCGCGGAGTAGGCTTCCTCCATGCTGTGATGGAACGGGGACACGTAGTGGGGGATTTCGTCCCGCTGGTAGTTCGCGGCGGCCAGCCGGTCATCGCGGTCGCCGGTGAGGTGGATGATCTGGATTCCGGATCCCCGGAGCAGCGGCGCGGCCTTGAACAAAAGCTGGTTGATTCCCGTGGCTCCCTGGCTGCCGCCCATGACGAGAAGTGTCTTTTTGTCCGGGTCCAGCCGGAATGCCTTTCTGGCGGTCGCGCGATCCATCGGACGCCCCAGATTTTTCCTGACCGGAGTGCCGGTCAGGACACACTGCGCGCCCGGCAGAAGCGCCCCGGTTTCTTCGAATCCGAGAAAGACCTTCGTCGCAAACTTCGCGGCCAGCCGGTTGGCCCGTCCGGGAATCGCGTTCGATTCATGGATGAAGGCGGGCAGTCCCCGCATCCTCGCCGCCAGCACGGGGGCCGTGGAGGTGAACCCTCCCATCCCGAGAACGACGGACGGGCGGAACTTGCGGTAGATTTTCCCGCACTGGGAAAAGCTTTCCCAGAACCGCCGGACAAACCGGACGAACGCCGGCGAGGCAATCATGCTCGGCATCCCGATGGAGGGAAGTTTCTCCGAGCGGAACTCGGGTCTCGCCTTCAGGGCGGTCGTGTCGATGTCTTTCTCGGAAACGAAAAGAAGGACCTCGTGCCCGCGGCCGCGCAGGGCCTCGGCCACGGCGAGGCCGGGAAACAAATGCCCGCCGGTTCCGCCGCAGGCGATCACCGCCCGGAATGGAGGCAATTTCATCATAGACGGGGTTGGATCCGCGCGCGGAGAAGCGCGGGAGCCAGGCGGGGAACCAGGGGTTTCCCCTGGCGGTGGATGTTGACGAGCAGGCCGATCATGAAGAGGCACACCAGGAGATTTGAGCCGCCGTAGCTGATGAACGGGAGGGGCATCCCCTTGTTGGGAAGAAGGGATGTCGTGACTCCGATGTTCACCGCAGCTTGCAGGGAAATCATCATCACCGCTCCGAATCCCAGGAGCAAGCCAAAGCGGTCCCGGGCGTTTGTCGCCACGAGCGAACCGCACAGGCAGATCAGGAGATAGCCGGTCACGGTGAGCAGGGTGACCCGCAGGCCGAGCTCCTCGCCGATCATCGGAAAAATGAAATCGGTGTGGGCATACGGGGTATAGAGCATTTTTTGGCGGCCTTCCCCGAGGCCGAGCCCATCGAACCCGCCGGAGCCGAAGGCGATGAGTCCCTGGAGCTGCTGGTAAAATTCGTCCGGATATTTGTCGGGATGCAGAAAAGCCAGCAGCCTCCCCTGGCGCTCGGAGATGTTCATGGCGAGGAAGACAATCCCCGCCAACCCGGCCGCCCCCATCAGCAGGAGCCAGCGCAGCGCGGCCCCCGCGACAAACATCACCGCCAACCCGGTCGCTCCGATGAGTGCCGTGTTCCCGATGTCCACCTCCCGGAGAATCGGAAGCAGGAGGAGGCCGAGAATGCCCATCGGCGCGGCAAACCCCATCCAAAACCCCTTCGATTCGGCCTCGTATTTTGAAAACCACCAGGCAAGGAAAAAGAGCGCTCCGATTTTGGCGAATTCGCTGGGCTGGAGAGCACCCACGCCGACGTTGATCCAGCGCGACGAGCCGTTGAGCCGGAGCCCGACATACGGGACGAAGCAGAGCAGCAGGAGCAGGAAGGCCCCGCCGAACCACACCCACCAGCTCCGCTCCCAAAAATGATAATCCATGCGGGCCGCGAAGACAGCCGCCGCAAGTCCGACACAAAACCACATCACCTGTCGCTTGACGAAAAAATAGATGTCCCCGTGGCTGTCCTGCGCGAACGCGCTCGTGCTGAAAAGCATCACCATGCCGAGGACCACGAGGGCCGCGACTGCCAGCAAAAGAAAATGGATGCCGTGTTTTTGCATGCTTCCCGGATGCCGTCCTACGGGATGATCAATTTCTGGCCGATTTGGAGTTTTGTCGGGTCCTGGATGTTGTTGGTTTTGATCAGCGCACTGTAACTGACCTTCATTTTTTTGGCGATCGAGTAGGGATTATCCCCCTTGACAACCGTGTAGGTTTTTCCGGATGCGGCGGGTTTTGCGGCCGCCTTCGGAAGCTCATTGGCGGCGGGTTTCGAGGGAGGCTCGGCCGCCTTCACAACCGGGGCCGGCTTGACTTCGGGTGCCTGGTGGGCGGCGGGCGGCTTGACTTCCGGACTCTTGGCAACAGGGGCCGGTTTGATCCCGGAAGCCTTCGCGGCAGGCGTTTCCTGCCTGACAGGAACAACCCCGGGGATCTCGAGCACCTGGCCGACACGGATTGCGGAATTGCTGCCGATGCCATTCGCCTGTTCGAGGGCCTCAACCGTGGTCTTTTGCGCGGTTGCGATGCGGGTAAGCGTATCCCCTGCCACGACGCTGTAGGTTGTTCCGCCGGTTTCTGTCCGCCCCGCCGTCGCTGCCTTGTTCGTAGCGCCTGGAAGAGCGGCCGGGAGAGCGGATTTGTTCGCGGGAGTGGTGACCACGTCCGGCGTGGAGGCTGACGCCCCGGAAGCGGCAGGTTTGGCGCGGTTCGGGGCGAGTTGCCGGCCTTTCAGGGAATTGAATGCGAAGACGCCCCCGACGGCGAGGATGTGCAAAACGAGGACGACGACCAAAGCATGGGAAAACTTCATGTTCGGTTCGGGCTCCTCTCCGTATTCCTCGAAATCCTTCTCGCTGGCCGAGGCCCGCGCGCGCAGGGTTTTCACCATTCTTCGCGGAACCCGGCGGGGCGTTGGCGGACGTGGGATGGGTTTCATTTTCATGTGGGTTTACAGTTTGGACTTGAGTTGGCGTGCTTGTGTTTTGAAAAGGTTGCCGCGTTCCCCGTAGTTGCGGAACATGTCGAACGAGGACGTGCCGGGGGAGAAAAGCACCACATCGCCGGCAACGGCCAATTCCCCGGCCAGGGCAACCGCTTCCTCCAGCCCCGGGGCCTTGCGGCAGTCCACGCCCGCCCACGATTTCGCAATCCGGTCCTTCATCTCCCCGATGAGGACGGCCGCGCGAACCCGTTCGCGGATCAGGGACGAGATCGCATCGAACTCGAACCCCTTGTCCTTGCCGCCCGCAATGAGGATGATCGGGGAGTCCTGCGAGCGGATCGCCATCTCCATGGCATCGAGGTTCGTGGCCTTGGAATCGTTGATCCAGCGGACTCCATCCAGCTCCCGCACAAACTCGCAGCGGTGCGCGGGCGCGGTGTAGCCGGTGACGGCATCGGCCATGAGGTCGAACTCCACATCGAGCGCATGGCCGACCGCCAGGGCCGCCATCAGGTTCTCCGCGTTGTGGACGCCCTGCAATTTGGTGTCCTTCTGGTCGAGGATCTTCCGTCCCCCGAAGCAGATGCCGCTTCCCTCCAAAGTAAAATCCGCATCGTTCCGGCGCGCGCTGAACGTGATCCTGCGGGCCGCGATCGGGGGGAGTTCGGAGGCGGCATTGACAACCGCGATATCCGGGGCGGTTTGGTTTTCAAAAATGCGGAGCTTCGCCTCGCGATACTCCTTCATGCCGGAATACCGGTCGAGGTGGTTGGGGCTGCAGTTCAACCAGACCGCCACCTGCGGGTGGAATGTCCTGATCGTCTCGAGCTGGAAAGAACTCACCTCGAGAACCATCACATCCAGCTCATGGCTCGACCGGACGGCGGTGGCGAAAGGAAGGCCGATGTTCCCGCTCGCCATCGTGCGCACGCCGCAGGCTTTCAGCATCGCCGTCGTAAGTTCGGTGGTCGTCGTCTTTCCGTTCGTGCCGGTGATCGCAACCGTCGGGCACGAGCATTCCTCGAATGCCAGTTCCAGTTCCCCGATGACCGGGATTCGTTTGGCCACCACATTTTGCACCAGGGCGACCGCCGGATCAATGCCGGGGCTGAGGATCGCCACATCGTAAAGCGAGGGATCGCTGTCGGCGTCGCCGCCGAGAAGCACGCGAATCCCGCGGGACTCCAGGGCGTCCGCCTTCCCGCGGAGGGCCGGGTTGTCACCGCTTTCGCAGACCGTCACGGCGGCCCCCTCCTCGGACAAAAGCAGGGCGGCGGCCTCGCCGCTGTGGCCGAGTCCGAGCACGACTGCATTTTTTCCGCTGTAGATCATTTTAGCGAAGCTTGAGTGTGGCGAGCCCCAGGAGGGCGAAGAGAACGGACATGATCCAGAAACGCACGATCACGGTGTTTTCCTTCCAGCCGCTGAGTTCGAAATGGTGGTGCAGGGGCGACATCTTGATGATCCGTTTTCCCGTCAGCTTGAAACTCGCGACCTGCAGGATGACCGACATGGCCTCGATCACGAAAACTCCGCCCACGATCACGAGAAGAAGCTCCTGCTTGCAGCAAATGGCGACGGCACCCAGCATCCCGCCGATCGCCAGCGAGCCGGTGTCGCCCATGAACACCCGCGCCGGATGGGCGTTCCACCAGAGGAAGCCGAGGCAGGCACCCAGCAGCGCCACGCACAGGACCGTCAACTCGCCGGAGTAAACCACGAACGGAACCTGTAGGTAGGTGGCGGCCTTGATGTTGCCGGCGAGATAAACCAGCACCGCGTAGGCGGCGGCCACCGTGGCCGTGCAGCCGGTGGCCAGCCCATCCAGCCCATCGGTGAGGTTCACCGCGTTCGATGTGCCGACGATCACCAGCAGATAGAAAATAAACGTGCCCCAGCCCAGGCTGAAGATCAGCGGTTCCTTCGAAAACGGGATGTTGAGCTGCTGGGCGATGCCGGAAAGTTTGGGGTTGGTCAGAAAATAAACCGTGAAAACCGCGGCGAGCAGGCACTGGAGCGCGAATTTCAACCGGCTGCTGATCCCGTCCGAGTTCTTTTTTTTCACCTTCAGCCAGTCGTCGTAAAACCCGATGGCTCCGAGGAACAACGTGCTGAAGAGCACGAGCCAGACGAAGGGGTTTTCCGGCTTCGCCCAGAGGAGGGTCGAGATGACGATCGAGCCGACGAGCAGGATCCCCCCCATCGTGGGGGTTCCCTTTTTTGCCCCGTGCAGCTCGAAGAGCTTGTGGACTTCCTCCTTGCTGCGGATCGGCTGGCCGAATTTCAGCGAGACGAGCTTCCGGATGACCCAGTTTCCGAAAACCAAACTGATCAGAAAGGCCGTGATCCCCGCGCAGATCGCCCGGAATGTGATGTAGGAAAAGACGTTGAACGCCTTGAAAAAGTCGTTGTCGATCCCCTGCGCCTGGGCCCACTGGCTGAGATCTGAAAGGTAATAAAGCATTATTGTTCGAAATGTTTCAGCACGGATTCCATGCGGGCGGACCGGCTTCCCTTGACGAGCACGATATCTCCCGGACGCGCCAGGTTGACGAGCATGAGCGCGGCCGAGGCGGTGTCCTCGACCTCGTGGATCCTGCCGAGGCCGGTTTCGCGGGCGGCATCCGCCATGGGAGCAGATTCCGCGCCGACCGTGATCAGGATGTCCACATTTTTCCCGGCGGCGATCCCCGTGCGGCGATAGCCTTCCAACTCGTGGGACCCGAGTTCGCCCATGCGTCCCAGGACGGCGATCCGGCGTCCGCTGCCGGGAAGCGCCCGCAGCGTGGTCAGGGCGGCCTCCATGGAATCGGGGTTGGCGTTGTAGGTGTCGTCGAGAAAAGAAATCCCCCGAATGATGCGGTGTTGGAGCCGTCCCCCGGCAAGGCGTGTTTGAGGGAGGGCCGCCACCGCATCTTCGGGGGAAATTCCGAACTCGATTCCCGCGGCGACCGCAAGAAGAGCGTTGCGGACCATGTGTGCGCCGTTGCAGGGGATGGACGTCCCGAAGGAACGCCCGCCGGCATGGACGACAAACGAGCAGCCTTCCAGGGATTCGATCAGGGAGCTTGCCGTAAGGCTCCCCGAGGTGAGCCCGACGCGGACGACGCGCGCCTTCGCGCGCGAGGCAATGAAATCCGACCGGTCATCCTCCGCGGGAAGGATCACGAAACCCTCCTGCGGGACGGCCTCCGCAAGCGCGCTTTTTTCAAGGGCGATGGCTTCGCGGGTCTTCAGGTATTCGATATGGGTGATTCCGATGTTCGTGATGATGGCGGCATCCGGTTTCGCCAAGGCGGCCAGCGGGGCGATTTCGCCGGGATGGTTCATGCCGATCTCCCACACGGCCGCCGTGTCCGCGGTGCCCGCGGAGAGGATCGAAAGCGGCACGCCGATGTGGTTGTTGAAATTCCCTTCCGTCTTGGCGACCTGGAAACGTGTGGAGAGGACGGCGGCGGCAAATTCCTTCGTGCTGGTTTTTCCGTTGCTGCCGGTGATGCAAAGCGCCTTCAATTTCAAACGGGCCCGCCAGGCGGACGCAAGCCGGGTGAGCGCGTCCAGGCCCGATCCCGCAAGCAACACGGGGAACTCCTTCGGAAGCGCCGAAGCCGCCGGCTCATTGTCCACCAGCACGGCGGCCGCCCCGCGGGCCACCGCTTCCGCGGAAAACAAGTTGCCGTCGAAGGCGTCGCCGCGAAGCGCAACATACAGGTCGCCGGGCCGGAGCGTTCGCGTGTCCTTGGAAATGCGCGAAACCCGCGCCTGCCCGTCGCCTCGGAGGATTTTTGCCCCGGACATTTCCGCGATTTCTTCGAGGGAAAGCAGGTCCATTTTTCAGCCCTCGGTCTTCTTGTTGGCCATCGCCTTCCCGGCGACGTCGACATCGTCGAATGCGATCCGGCGACCCGCGAACTCCTGGTAATTCTCGTGCCCTTTCCCCGCGATGAGCACGATGTCCCCCGGGGCCGCAAGGTCGATGGCGTGGCGGATCGCGACCTCGCGGTCTGTGATTTTTTCAAAATGCGCTCCGCTCATTCCGGCTTCCACATCCCTGATGATGGCCTCCGGATCCTCGCGGCGGGGGTTGTCCGAGGTGATGACCGTCCAATCGGAAAACTCCTCGGCGGCGGCGGCCATGAGCGGGCGCTTGGCGCGGTCCCGGTCTCCGCCACACCCGAAGACCGTGACGAGCCGGGCCGGCTTCAATTCCTTCAGCGTGCGGAGCACATTTCTCAGGGCATCGTCCGTGTGGGCGTAATCCACGAACACATGGAAATTCCGCTTGGCGGCGACACGCTGCAGGCGGCCGGGCACCTGGGGCGCCGAGGCGAGGGAGGAAATGGCCCCGCGCAATTCCACCCCGCACGCCGCCGCCGCCGCGAGCGCCGCAAGGGCGTTGTAGATATTGAAAAGCCCGATCAGGGGCATGCGCACCAGAAAGCTTTTCCTCTTCGCATCGAGTCGAAAGACGGAGCCCGTCCCGTCGAATTGGATGGCGCTCGCGCGGAAATCCGCCCCCACGCCGCGCCCGAATGTGGCTGTCCTGACCTTCTTGCCAATCCTCTCCCTGAGCAGATGACCATGCCGCTCGTCGGCATTGATGATCGCGCGGCCCTTCTTTGTCGTCTGGGCGGCCAGGCCCTCGAAGAGAAGCGTCTTCGCCTCGAAATACGCCTCCATCGAGCGATGATAATCGAGGTGGTCCTGTGTCAGGTTGGTAAACACCGCCGCGTCGAACTCGATTCCCCTCACCCGCTGCTGGACGAGGGCGTGGCTGGAGACTTCCATGACGACCGCCTTCGATCCGCCATCGCGCATGCGGGCCATCATTTCCTGGAGGTCCGCCGATTCCGGCGTGGTCCGGGGCGCGGAGATTTCCTCCGACCCCACGACGTATTTCACCGTGCCGATGAGGCCGCTGCGAAGCGAAGCGGAATCGAACAGGTGCTTCATGAGGAACGCGGAGGTCGTCTTGCCATTCGTTCCCGTCACGCCCGCGCATTTCAGCGACCGGTCCGGGTGCCCGTAAAACGATGCCGCGATGTCGGCCATGACGGTCCGCGCATCCGGGACCTGGACGACCGGGCAGCCGCAATCCCCGACCGGGGATTGCGCCACGATCGCCGCCGCCCCGTTGCCGGCCGCCTGCGGCGCAAACTCCGCGCCATTCGTCTTCGCGCCGGGCAACGCAAAAAAGAGGCTTCCGGCACCGGCCCGGCGGGAGTCATACGCGAGGGAAGAAATCTCGGGGTCGGAGAGAATGGCCGGGACTCCGGCCGATTGGAGAAGGGGATTCAGCCTCACGGGATCAGTTTGTCCTTTCCTCTTTTTGGCCGCGCAGGGCGAGCGGGGCGGCCGGTTCCGCGCGAAGGCAGGGCACCAGGTCGAGGTAGCGCGCCGCGCGCTCACCGATCCGCGAAAAGACCGGCGCGGCCACCAGCCCGCCGTAGTTCAAATTGGAAGCCACCTTGGCATCGTCCAGCATGACCAGGCAGACGAAGCGCGGATTTTCCTGGGGCAGGTAGCCGACGAATGAGACCACGTATTTCCCCTGCGCATACCCGCCTGCGGGGCTGACTTTTTGCGCGGTGCCTGTTTTGCCCGCGACGGTGAATCCGGCGACCTTGGCCAGTTGGGCGGTCCCCCCGTCGCCCACAACCCCGGAGAGCGCCTCGCTGACGAAGTTGGCCGCTTTCGGAGCGACAACCTCCCGGACAACCTTCGGCGGCTCGTTGAGAACGACACTCCCGTCGGAGTCCTCGACGGAGCGGATGATCTGCGGGGCCAGGAGCCTTCCGCCATTGGCGATGACCGACATGCCCATGGCCATCTGCAGCGGGGTGACGGCCACCGACTGACCCATCGGCATGCGGGTGATCGTCAGCTTGTCCCAGCGGTGCGGGGGATGCACGAGGCCGGGAATTTCGCCGGGAAGCTTGATGCCGGTGCGTTCGCCGAAACCGAACCGCCGCACATACTCGTGGAACTTCGTGTCCCCCATCATCAGCGCCATTTTCGCGGAGCCGATATTCGAGGATTTCACGAGGATGTCATGAACGCCCATCGCGCCGTAGCCGTGGTGATCCCGGAGGATCCTGCCGCCATAGGCAAAGGCTCCGTTCTCGCAGTAGATCGATGTCTTCTCGTTGACCGTGCCTTCGTTGAGGGCGCCGGACGACACCACGATCTTGAAGACGGATCCGGGCTCGACCATGTCCACAATGGCACGGTTTTTCATCTGCTCCGGCCTGGCATCGCCCGGGCGGTTCGGATCGAAGCACGGGCGGTTTGCCATGGCGAGAATTTCGCCCGTGTTGGGGTCCACGAGGATGCCGACCGCCATTTCCGGCCTGAGGTCTCTGAAGGCGGAATCGAGTTCCTCCTCGAGGATCGCCTGCAACCCCATGTCGATGGTCAGCCGCACGTTGAGCCCATGACCCGCCGGTTCCTCCTGCCCCCGGTAGAGCATGATCTCGCGCCCGGTTCTGTCGTGCTCGATGTAGCGGTATCCATCCCGCCCGCGCAGCGATTTCTCCATCGTCAATTCCACACCCTGGATTCCATTTCCCTCATGGTCCAGAAAGCCGAGCACATGTCCGAGCATCTGGCCGTTCGGGTAGGTGCGGACGGCGTCCGGCTCGAAATAGAGGCCGCGCTGCTTGGCGTCCTGGAGGGCTTTCCAGAGCGCGAGGGCTTTGTCCTCGGCCAGCTCGTGGCGGATGACGATATACTTTCTCCCGCTGGTGAGCTTGGCGCGGAGTTCTTCCTCCTTCATGTCGAGGTAAGGAGCCGCCACCTTGGCCAGGGCGGCGGGATCTTTGACATGCGAGCCGTCCGCCACGACAGTGCGGACCGGCACGTTCGCGGCCAGCAACTCCCCGTTCCGGTCAAAGATCAGTCCCCGCCGGGCATGGATCACCTGCCGCATCGTGTGTTTTTCCGCGGCCAGTTGGGCATATTCCTGGTGCTTCGCAACTTGAAGCTCCACCAGCCGGACCGAGTAGGCGGTAAAAACCAACGCGACGGCAGCACAGGCAAGGCCGGTGCGTGTGCGTGCCGTCCACCTCATTGGCGGATGCCTTCGTTGAAGGCCGTGCGAAGGACCCCGTCCTCCGAAGCCTGGACCGGAGGCGTCAGGCGGGCGATCACGTTGTCCTGGATCGGCTTCATGGAAATGAATCCCTCCGCAATCCGCTGCTGCAGCATCCGGCGCGAGGAAAATTCCGTGACGCGGGCCAGCAGGGTCTCGTTCTGCGAGCGCACAGTGGCGATCCGTCGCTCCACCTGGCGGATTTCCTCCGCAAGCGCGAACTGTTGGTTCTTGATGTAAACGAAGAACAGTCCGCCGGCACCGATGAAGAGGGCGACGAGCAGCCATCGGACGAGCGACGACAAATGGACCGGGTTGATTTGTTTTCGGCGGTTGGCATTCATGGTATGGTCTCCTGCAGTTTTTCCACGACGCGGAGTTTGGCGCTCCGGGAACGGGGATTGTTGGCGATTTCTTCGATGCCCGCATCCATGGGATGGGGTGTCAAAAGTCGGAAAATGCGGCCGGGGTTGCGGCGTGGCTCCGGCCATTCCGGACGGTCGATCCACTCCTGGCTGTGGTCGCGGAAGAAGTGCTTGACGATCCGGTCCTCGAGCGAATGGAAGGTGATCACCGCAAATCGCGCCCCCGGAACAAGGCTCGCGGGGATGGTTTCCAGACCTTCCCTCAAAGCCCCCAACTCGTCGTTGACCGCGATCCGAAGCGCCTGGAAAACTCTGGTTGCCGGGTGTCTCCCGCTTGTCCGGGGAGCCACCGAGGAAACCGCGGCGGCGAGGTCGAAGGTCGTCGCAAACGGATGCTGCGCGCGCAACGCGCCGATCCGGGCCGCGATCTGCATGGCGCGGGGTTCCTCGCCGTATTCCCGAAAAATCTTCGCCAGTTCCGCTACCGGGGCCGTGTTGACCAGATCCGCGGCGTTCGGGGCCGAGGAACGGTCCATCCGCATATCCAGCGGACCGTCCTTCATCAGGGCAAACCCGCGCTCCGCCGAGTCAAGCTGGTGGGACGAGACCCCGATATCCAACAGCGCCCCCGCAAGGCCGCGCCTTTCCCCCAGATCCTCCAGCACCCCCGCGATTTCCCGGAAATTCGCCTCGACGAGCCGGACCCGGGAACCGAATCGCGCCAGCTTCCGCCTCGCCTCCGCCACGGCCTCCGCATCCTGATCCAGCCCGATGACCTCCGCCCCGTATTCCAGAAGGCGCTCGCTGTGGCCGCCGCCTCCGACGGTCCCGTCCAAAAACAACATGCCGGGCGCGGGACGCAGCAGAGCCGCAACCTCATCCGGCATCACGGGCACATGGTAAACGGGCCCGTTCTCGTCAGTTCTTTCCAAGGGTGTTTCCAGCAGGTCTTCGCAGTCCAAGAAGTTCATAGGCATTCCGGGGTCGAATTTTTATGGTGGCGTGTCCGGTTGGCTTTCCATCGCCGGTCTTTCCGGCATGGAAACCGAAGAAAAATGACCGGCTGCCTTTCGCCATCAGGTTCGTTTCCTCATCGTGGTGGCACTTTCATGTCAAAGGCCGCTCTCCTCGGCGGCGGCTTGCAGGGCCGACCGGTTGGCGGATTCGTTCGCCTGGAAGTTCTCCGTGGACCAAATTTCAATCCGTCCGGGGGACCCGATGAAAACGACTTCCCCGCCGAGCTGCGCCCATTCGCAATGGGATTCGGGAAGAAGAATCCGGCCCTGCTTGTCGGTGGTCACGGCGCGGGCCGACGCATAGAATGCCCGGATGGCCCCGCGCTTCTGCTGGGGCGTCAATTTGGCGGAGGCCTGGAACCTTTGCTCCCACTTTCCCAATTCTTCCTCCCGCATGATCATCAGCATCCGCTCGCTGGGATGGGGGGCCACATGAAACTCATCGCCCTCGCCGGAAACCCAGGCAGACGGGATCGCAACACGTTTCTTCGCATCCAATGATCGCGGAAACGTGCCGGAATATATCGTTGCCTTTGTGGATTCCTGCCCCATGATTTCGTAGGTTTGAAGTGGCCTGATCCGCCACATTGGCCCACCTTTCACCACTTTTCCCCACTTTGGTCAATAGAAATTTCGCGGCGGTCGGAAGTTATTCAGGGATCTTTGTGAGTCTTTCCCGAAAAGATGTCTACGATTCTTCAAAAAAAACCGGACTTGGTTCGGAGGTTTCTTCGTTTTCAGGAAAAAGTGACATCGATTCCTCAAATTCCGGACAACTTTCCGGGAAAGACTCACCGCGCGGGTTTCTTGATTTGACAAAGCTGGCGGGCTGTTGGTAACTTCCGCGCGTCCGCGGAGCTCGCCCCCTGTGGTTCCTGTGGCTCAAGATCCATGCAATCAGTCCTCGATACTCCGGTGTTGGTGCTGAACCGCCTGTGGCAAGCTGTCAATACTTGCAGCGCGCGGCGCGCATTCACCTTGCTTTACCAAGGCCACGCCCAGGCCGTCTCCGCGGATTCCGGACGGGGATTTCTCACGCATGACTTTGACAGTTGGCGGGATTTTTCACGCCGAAATCCCCATCCGGAAATGGTCAAGACCATCACCATGAACGTGAGGGTTCCGCGGATCATCGTGCTTTTGCTGTTCGAGCGCCTTCCCAAAAAAGAGGTGAAGTTTACCCGCCACAATGTCTTCGAGCGTGACAAGAACACGTGCCAATATTGCGGGGAAATTTTTTCGCGGGAGAACCTGAATCTGGACCACATTCTTCCGCGCGACCGCGGCGGACAGACGAGCTGGGAGAATATCGTGTGTTCCTGCATCCCCTGCAACACGCGCAAGGGAAACCGTCTGCCGCACGAGGCCAGGATGCAATTGATCCGGAAGCCGAAGCGGCCGAAATGGCGGCCGTTCATCCACATTTCCCTTTCGAACACCCCGCATGACAGTTGGAAGCACTTTCTGGATATCGCGTATTGGAATGTCGAGCTGGGGGATTGAACCGACTCCGCCGGCAACAGCACGCCACACTCGCAATCCCTTGCGATCCCCGTTATTCCCAATCTGAGTGGAGCAGACGAAACACCGCCGCAATCCCGCCATCTGGCATTACCTCAACCGGTTCCTGACGGTTCTGATCGTGGTGGCGGGACTCCTGTTCGTCGGGCTGACGTTTTATCCCGAGTGGAAGCACCGGAACCAGCTTGCCGCGAAGCTGGAAGACGAGCGGGCCAAGCTCCGGGCCGAACAACTTCTGCAAAAGAAGCGTGAGCGAGAGGTGGATTTGCTGCAAACCGATCCCGGTTATGTGGAGACCATCGCGCGGGACAAACTCGGTGTCATGAAGGAGGGGGAGACGATCTTCCGGCTCGATGGCTCGCGCGCTCCCGTGGCCGAGACCTCTCCTCCGCCCCGGCCGAAAACAAAATAAAACCGCTTTGTTATTTGCGGGAACACGCCGTCATGGTATCCGCCTTGCATGACCGACGACCTTCAATCCCTGGATACCTCCGCAATCTCGGCCCGTCTGGCCGCGCTGCGGAGGTTTCTTTGACTTGCCCGAACTGACCCGCAAACTCGCGGAAATCGAGGCCCGGATGAACGAGCCCGATTTTTGGAACAACCGGGAGAAGGCCCAGCGGGATGTCGCCGAGGTTTCCGCGTTGAAGGGGAAAGTCCTTCCCCTGCAGGGCCTCGAATCCCGCGCCGCGGATCTCGATGCCCTCCGCCAGCTGGCCTGCGAGGAATCTCCGGAAAACCAACCGGCGGCCGCCGCCGAGGTCCTCGAGGAATTCGAATCCCTTCAGCGCGATCTGGACAAATTTGAAATCACGGTGCTCCTGTCCGGAGAATTCGACAGCAACCCGGCCTTTCTCATCATCCATGCCGGGGCCGGGGGCACGGAGTCGTGCGATTGGGCGGACATGCTGCTGCGGATGTATCAACGTTGGATGGAGCGACGCGGGCTGGCTTTCGAAATCGTGGACATCCAGCTCGGGGACGAAGCCGGGATCAAATCGGCCACCCTGCGCGTGAGCGGCGAGAATGCTTTCGGATACCTGCAGACCGAGATCGGGGTCCACCGGCTCGTGCGGATCTCGCCATTTGATTCCAACAAGCGACGCCACACGTCCTTCGCCAGCGTGGATGCTGTGCCGGAAATCGAGGATGTCCCGATGGAAATCAACCCGGCCGACATCGAGCGGGACACATTCCGCTCCGGCGGCAAAGGCGGACAGAATGTCAACAAGGTCGAAACCGCCGTTCGCCTGCGCCACGTTCCGACCGGAATCGTCGTCGCCTGCCAGGCCGAGCGCAGCCAGGGCCGGAATTCCGAACTGGCCATGCAAATGCTCAAGGCCAAGCTCTACCGGCTCGAACTCGATAAGAAGCGCGCCGAGGTAGACCGCCAGTATGGAGAGAAGGGCGATATTGCCTGGGGCAACCAGATCCGATCCTACGTCTTCCAGCCCTACCAAATGGTGAAAGACCTTCGCACGGGCGTCCAGTCCAGTGATATCCAGGGTGTGATGGATGGCGGGATCGATGCCTTCATCGAGGGAAAACTCCGCGGATTGACTTACAAAAAAGGCGCCGAAGACGACGAGAACCTCTCAACCGATGCAAAAAATTGAGGGATGCATTCCCGGATGAGGAAATCCTTCCCATGCCCTTGATCACCTCAGAATTTTCGGCGGGCATCGGCGCGATCGCGCTCCGGAATCCGGCCAAGCGAAATTGTCTCAACGGGGAGATGATTTCCGGGATCCTTTCCACGCTCGAAGAGTTTGCACCTTGGAAGGGCTTCAATCCTTCCACGAGAAGCGACCACCTGTCTTCCGCGGAGAATGGTCGAAAAGGCCCGTGGCGCGGAGGCTTTTCTCCAACGCCACAGGCCGGGGAGGGAAATCAACGCCAGCGGAAACTGTGCCCGCGGTCAACTGCCACCGGCTGGACCGGGTAAATGGGCGGGGGCACCCGGATGATTCCTTGGCTGCCGTTCACAAACCCCCGCACGTTGCTGTAGCGGGCGGGTCCCCCGTAATAATACGCCGGATAAACCGCGGGTGCGTAATAGGCGGGGGTAGACCGGCATTCGGCAAACCGGCTGTCGCGGATAATAGACCGGACGCTGCGGATGGTTTTCCTCCCGAGTCGAAAGACACCCCCATCCCGATCCTCGGCAAAGATCATCATCGGAATCGATGCGGAAATGATCGTCTTCAAGTGACGCGCGCAACCCCCCCACCGCGGCTCCGAAAAAATTTCGGCAAACGCCCCTTTTCTTGACCCGCTGGCATCGGTTCTGTTATGGTGACCTGCCTGTAACGCATCGCCCTCACACTGCCACCGGGTTATTTGCCAACCATGAAATTAACC